>PWMU01000190.1 GCA_003558065.1 Opitutia bacterium
CAGTTGGAACCGCTCCTGGGCACGACCGCCGTGGTCCTCTTCAGCCTGGGGTTCTTTGCAGCGGCATTTTCTTCGACGATCGTCAATGCCATGGTGGGCGGCGGCCTGCTGGCCGACGGTCTCGGTCTGACCGCCAACGTCAACGCCTGGTCGACCCGGATCTTTACCGGGATCGCGATGGCGGTGGGCCTGGTCGCGGGATTGTACCTGATGAAAGCCGGGACCCCGATCGACGGCATCATTCTCGCCCAGAAGAGCACGATTCTGGCGGTTCCGTTGTGTGCGCTGGTGATCATTCTCCTGGCCAACCATCCCAGGGTGGTCGGCGAACACCGGATGCCCTGGTGGGCCAACGCCTGGGCAGGTGTCGCTTTGCTGGTCCTTTGCGGGATGAGTGTTTTCCGGATCTGGGAAATGGTGAGCGGTTAATCCCGGGGCGCGGGAAAGCGGGATCAACCCGCTCCTACACTGGGATGATTGAACCTGTAGGAGCGGGTTGATCCCGAATGGCGTTCGTTTATGCCCAAAGATAGAACACGCTTCCAGCGTGTCTCAGGCTGGAAGCCTAAGCTGCTTCGAGCCGCCGCCTTAACCGGTTTACCCCGCGATTGCTCTACGCCTGAAAGCGTTTGCCTGAAAAAAGGGCGCCGTCGTGACGGTGACCGGATCGAGGGGCCCGGATGATTAAGTTTTACTCGTTTAAGTCTGTATTTTTCTGAGATATAGATTATACTAATGAGTGTAAACGATTGAAATTATCTGAGTCTAATGTCGGGCCTTTACAATTAAACCTGTATCATTATCAATGAATTACAAACCACAGAGGTTTATCTCACGGAATCCTGGAGAAGAAATAACCAGGGAATCGGGGTTTACCCTGATTGAACTGCTTACGGTCATTGCCATCATCGGCATTCTCGCGGCGATCCTGATTCCGACCCTGAGTGCGGTCAGGGACAGTGCGCGTGCGGCGAACTGTGCCTCGAACATGCGGCAGATGATGAACGCCATGCACCTGTATGCGGAAGACCACGAGGGAAGATTTGCTCCCCCTCAGGATGCCGAGCGTCACAGCGGTCCGTTCGCCACGATTCCCCAGGGCGTGAATACCTGGCACGGCTATATCGCCCCCTACGCGGGTATCGAGGGGAATATCGTACAGCTCTACAACAGCGGGGTGAACTGGCGGACTGAGAGCACCGAAGTGACGGTGTTTCACTGTCCCAGTACACTGGCCCTGGCAGCGGGAGCGGGGTCGAATCGCGGGCAGGTGGTGTCCGCCTTGCGGCCGGTTTCCCTGCCGACCTACGGCGGAGGGGACCGCCTGGCCCCCGCGTACTCGTACGGATTGAACGCAACGCTCCCGGACCGGTTTTTCGGAGGTGCCGACCGCCGGTCGGGAAAGAATCTTTCCATGGACCAGGTACGTGATTCTTCACTGACCATGGCGATCATGGAAACCTCCGACTGGAGCGCGGTGTACAGTCGTGAAATCGGCGGGGGCTCCCAGGCCCTGGTCCCGCACAACGGCAGCGCCAATGTCGCCTTTTACGACGGCAGCGTACGCCGGTATACGGCCCAGGAACTTGTAGCCACCGAGATTACGGACGTGTTCTGGTCCGGCGGCTACTGAGTTCCAGCCGATCGGCTGCGTCCCACCGCCGGTTCCTGCGGGCTCCGGCTGATTTGCGGATTGAGGGGGCGCCGCGGGCGAGGGGCAGATGGCCCAGGCGCCGGGGTTCAAGCTACGGGATTTGTCGTCATTACGGCCTCACCGCCGTCTGTTGCGGAATCGGGCGCGGTAGGCGAGCGGGGAGTGCCCGGTCTTCTTGCCGAAGACTTCACTCATGTAGGGAAGGGAATTGAAGCCGCACTTTTCCGCGATGGCGGCGACGGAATCTTCGCTTTCCGCGAGGAAGCGCTTGGCCATGGAGATACGGATCTTGACGAGTTCTTCTCCCGGGGAGCTGCCCAGCAGACTGCGGAACCGGCGTTCCAGCGCGCGTCTGGGAATCCCGGTGGCCACGAGGATGTCTTTAACCCGGATCGCTTCGGCGGCGTGTTCGCGAATGTAGCGAAGGGCCGTGCGGAGCTCGGGGTCGTCCACGGCGAGGATTTCGGAGGACTGGCGGGTGGCGACGCGTAGCGGCGGTATCAGAACCGGGTTCCCGGGGGGAGGGTGGCCGGCCATCCGACGGGCGAGCAGCGCCGAGGCCTCGTAGCCGATCCGTTCCGTTTTGAGAACGACGCTGGAGAGATGGGGAACCGGCAGGTTGCAGATCAGCTCGTCGTTGTCGACGCCGACCACCGCGACTTCGTCCGGCACCAGGAATCCGAGTTCGTGGGCGATCTCGATGACCTGGCGGCCCCGGGTGTCGGTGGCGGCGAAGCCCCCGACGGGTTTTTGCAGTTGCTCGAGCCAGCTCTTCAGCGCGCCCAGGTCCTTCTCCATCGCCGGGCGGTCCGCCGGAGGCAGAAAGCCTTCCGATTGGAAATCGTGGCAGGTGAACTCAGCCTCCGCCAGGCGTTGACGAAACCCGTCCCCGCGGAGCCGGTTGAGGTGGATGCCGGACCGTCCGCAGAAGGCGAACGAACGAAAACCGCGCTCGAGAAAATGGTCCGCCGTCATCCTTCCGATTTCCAGATTGTCCGGAATCACCTGTTCCGGACTGTCTTTCAGGAAGGCTGAAACGTTGACAAACGGGAAAGGCGCTTCCCGCAGGATCTGCTCCTGCTCCTCCGTGTGCAGGTTCGCGATGACCCCGTCGAGTTGCCGTCCGCGCAGACTGGTGAATTCCTCGGTATCCAGCACCGGCCATCCCTCCTCATGCACGATGTTCCACGGGCCGTGCTGATGGCTGTAGTCAATGATCCCGTGGACAATCTCCCGCCCGTAGGTCGAGCGGATCGAAATGCAGAGTGC
>PWMU01000184.1 GCA_003558065.1 Opitutia bacterium
GGCAACATCGTGTTCGAACCGTTGTTCCGATACGAGGTGGTCGCCCTGATGGCCCACGGTCATCTTCTGGCGTCGAAGTCCCGCCTGACCGCCCGCGACTTTGGCCGCGAGACGCTTATCACCTATCCGATCCCCGACGACCGCATCGACCTGATCCGTAACGTCCTCAAACCGGCCGGCGTCGATCCGGTCCGCCGCACCTCCGAGCTGACCGTGGCCATCCTGCAGCTTGTCGCGAGTCGCCGCGGCGTCGCCGCGCTGCCCGCCTGGGCGGTGCAGCCGTATTTGGAGATCGACTACGTCGCCTCCCGGCGCATTCGCAAAAACGGACTCTTCGCCCGCCTGTACGGCGCCACCACCCGCGAATCCGCCGGCGCCGCGTACATGAAGGAGTTTTTCGAAATCATGCGCCGCGTCGGCTTCGGCCAACTGCGTGGTATCCTTCCGCTGAAGGACCCCTCGGGAACGCGGGCATCCCTGCCCGCACCTTGAACCGTCGATTTCCGTCCCCGCACGCTTACAGAGGAATTGACATTCCTGCCCATTGTCCGCTATCTTTTCCTCTATAAGCGCCAGCCTGCAGACCGATTTCTGAGAGCGCCTTTCCGTACCGCCTGAACAGCGAATTCGTATCAATTATCACTTTGCTCCAATGTTTTATCGTTCGATTCTCAGCGCGATAACAATATTGATTTCAATCGGCGTCGCCGGGTGTACTCCAGTCTCCGAGAACGGTTTCGGGGAGGAGGATCCGGTTGCGAATGGCTCAAGCCCCGGTCAGCCGGAAGAAGAAGGTGTGATCAGCCTTGGTATCGAACACGGGCCCGGCTTTCGCGCGCCTGACGACTACTCGGTGACGTTTGAGCTCTCTCACGTGGTTCTCTCGCGAGCCGACCATGAGGATCCGGTCAGGTACGAGGTGGACGAGACGCTTGTCTTTGAACGAATCGACGGAGAGATCACATCGCTTGAGGTGACGCTCGTCGATCAGGACGGGATCCCCGCAACGACGTACGATTATTTCTATTATTACGGCTCGATTGTTGAGGCGTCCCTTCCCGCGGATGCTTCGATCGAATTGGAGGAAGGGGATTCGCTTGAACGAGCGGTCGGATCAGTGATCGAGAAAGACGCCCACAAGGAACATATACTGCAAGTGGGTGTAGACGATCAGCCGGATTCCGACTACGTCCTCAAGGACCTGGGCATGAAGGCCCTCACTTGGTAGACGTGACGTCATTCGCGTTTCCAAACTTGCGGTAGCATCGAGCCTTCGCTCGATGTTTCTTTTTGCCGGATTGGGTTCATCGCTTGGTCTCCGGATCGACCGGGATATGCGGGGGATGTCGCCGAATACTCTCCAGGATCGTCTTCAGCGGGGCGGCAATGTCGGCGGGATCAAAACGAGCGCCCAAGGCCCGGCGATGGTCCAAGGCATCCGGTTGGACGGGCACGAGGCGGAGGCGATAGAAGCGCCAGCCTTGCGCTTGGGAGTAATCGCCTTCAACCCTTTCTTGGAGGAAATACATCCCCTCCGGCACTCTTGATCTCGTGCAAGGAAGGGGCGGAAAAAGCATTGGCATCATCTTCCATAGAGAGGAGAGAAAACAGGGATTTCGGAGTGAGAATGGAAAAAAGGGCGGGAAAAATTCCAGGAAAGCGTCTGAAAAATGCCAGTATATCCTGAAAAATCGCTTGCTGGAAAAGTTTTTTCTCCAGCTTCAGGTAGCTTTCCCGTAGCGAGGCGCCGGCTTCAGGCTCAATCGCGGACAAAGGACGGTCAGGCGGCAAATCGCAGTCAATGTCGACCACCGTCTCAACAATCGGCGGGCGATTGAGCTTGAAGGGTTGTGTGGGACCTCGTGTGGGACATGACGAATTCAAGTTCAGGATGTCGACGGATGCTTTCCTCCCGTTTCCAGGAGGCGGTTGATTTTTATGCGGGCTGTGGCTTCCTTTTCGGGCATTTTGCTCCGGGAAAGTAATAGACGTCCGGCACCTTCGGGCCAGGGTTTCTTCTCGAACTGAGTGCTCCGTTTCGCATGATGAATTCATGCAACAGGATCAGGGAAAACTATCTGTCGGTGAGCGATTGGAGGCGGTGCGGGGCGAAATCGCCCGGGCGGCGGAACGGGCGGGACGGTCGAGGGATTCGGTGCGGCTTTTGCCGGTTTCCAAGACGGTTCCGGCTTCCGGGATCCTCGCCGCCCGGGAGGCGGGGTGTCGGCGTTTCGGCGAAAACAAGGTCCAGGAGGCGCTTGGCAAAGCGGGGGAACTCGACGGTCACGGGATCGACTGGATCCTTATCGGGCACTTGCAGACCAACAAGGTAAAGGATGTTGTCACCTTCGCCGCCGAGGTGCAGTCGCTGGACCGCCTGAAACTGGCCCGCGAATTGGAAAAGCGGCTGCAGCGCGCAGGGCGATCCCTGGACGTCCTCGTGCAATTGAACACCTCGGGAGAAACGAGCAAATTCGGCCTGGCGCCGGAGCAGGCGGTGCCTTTTTTTCGGGAATTGCGGGCGTTCGACTGCCTGCGGGTCAAGGGACTGATGACCCTGGCAATCTTTTCATCCGACCCGGATCGCGTGCGTGCCTGTTTCCGGGGATTGCGGGAGGCGGCCGACCGGCTCGCCGGGGCCGGGTTGCTCGACCCGGCAACCCGTGCGTTGTCCATGGGCATGTCGGGCGATTACCCGATCGCCATCGAAGAGGGCTCGACCGAGGTGCGGATCGGTCAGGCCCTATTCGGGCCGCGCCCGTTGCCGGACAGTCATTACTGGCCGGAATAACCGGGGAACCCATGAAGCTTCTTGTCAATGTCGTCGGCCTGATCGTCTTTCTGGCCCTGCCTTTGGCCGCGGCATTCATCGGTGGGCTGGCCACCGCGTCGTCCGTGGATTCCTGGTACGCGGAGCTGAC
>PWMU01000132.1 GCA_003558065.1 Opitutia bacterium
AACGCTCCCGACGCCGTTCTCGGGACCCCTGTCCGCCTCCGCTTCAGAGAGATCGCCGCCCGCTGCGCGGCGATACTCGATCTCTTCATCCTCCCGGTTCCGCCTCCCGCCGACGATCCTCTGGAGCCGATTCAAACAGGCTCAGCTGCCGAAATTCGCTCTCCTCCTCCGTAGCGAAACGGAACGCCCGCCCCGAGCAATCGAACGGGTTCGGAACTGCGCTCCTGCAGTTCCCCGCACGTGTTGTGCGGCACAACCCGTTCATAGGGTTCGCGCGCAGGGACGCGCGGCAGGCATCGGCCGTTCGACTTGAGCCGGGGGAAGACGGGTGCGATGGACTGACCTATTCATTACTCGGAACCGGCCCGCGCCAGCTTAAAGCGCAAAGTTGTCGGGGACGACCCCGTTCTTGACGACAATAAGAATCCCGTCCCGGACCACCACATTCCCTCGCTCGAATCCATCCGGTTTTTCTGCGGGATCGAGCACGACGTTGTTTCCGATGCGGGCGTTCTTGTCGATGATCGCGTTGCGGATGATGCAGTTCTGGCCTATCCCGCGGCGGGGAACTCCCGTCTCACGGTGGTGGGCGCGTTCCGCGTCCGTTTCGAAGTGATCCATTCCCATGACCACCACATTCTCCAGCCGGCTGCCGGCCCCGATAACGGAACGCACCCCGACCACGACCCGTTCGAGATCGGCGTCGGTGATGATACAACCGTCGGCGATGATTGCCCGATTCATCCGGCAGCTGTTCACCTTGGAGGCCGGAAGGAAACGCGCATGGGTGAAGATCGTCCGCTCGGAATCAAAAAAGTTGAACGGTGGGACCGGATCGGTCAGGCGCAGATTCGCCTCGAAAAACGATCGAACCGTGCCGATATCCGCCCAGTACCCGTCGAAGACGAATCCGTACAGTTTCACCGTCCCGAGAAGTGACGGGAGGATCTCTCTCCCAAAATCGGTCTGCATCCGATCCTTGAGCGCGGTGATGAGGGTGTTGCGGTTGAAAACATAGATACCCATGCTGGCGAGCACGAACGGATTGTCTCGCTCCGCAGGGTCGCGAATACTCGCCTTGACGGCATCGCTCATCAGAAGGGTCTCCACAAGGGCGGGATCCTGCGGTTTCTCCACGAACTCCGCCACCCGCATATCGTCCTCAACCCGCATCACTCCGAGGTCGCGCGCCCATTCACAGGGCATCGGCTTTGCGGAGATCGTCACGTCCGCCCCCGTGCAGAGATGCTGCTCGATAATCTGCCGGAAATCCATCCGGTACAGTTGATCGCCCGACAGAATGAGAAAGAGATCCCCCTCCCCCGCATGGTCGTGCTCGCCGGTGTGGAAGTGCGTCAGGTTCTGGCGCACCGCGTCCGCCGTGCCCCGATACCACATGTCGCCGTGCTCGGTCTGCTCGGCGGAAAGGATATCAACGTGACCGCCGTCAAACGGATCGAATTTGTACGATTCCTGGATGTGCCGGTGGAGTGAAGCGGTATTGAACTGTGTGAGAACGAAAATCCGGTTGATTCCGGAATTGATGCAATTGCTGATCGGGATATCGACCAGCCGGTATTTTCCGGCCAGGGGAACCCCCGGCTTGCACCGCGTCGCGGTCAACGGATGGAGGCGTGTACCGCGCCCGCCCCCCATGATCACGCCAAGAACCTTGGGCTTCACGACGTTCATACCGCAACGCAGCGCCGCGGCCGACCGATGAGGGTGCGCCGCGAACGGAAGACCGGAATCGAACGCTTCCGCGCAGCGGTGGAAGCGCCCTCGGGCTTCAAATCCTCCCGGCATGCATGGACGCTTATGAGACAGGGTAACGTATATCGTTGCATCGCTATTGGCATCGAATCTGGGATTCACATATTGGAAGAGTACTTATTCGACCGGTTCAATACTTACACACTCAAAATCGGATTTACAAACACATATGTGCGGAATCCTCGGCTACAACCCAGGTATCACCCGGTGAACTTCACCGGTAAACGGCCAGTCCCGCCAATCGGAAACCAGCTTTCCGTACACCGGTTGCTGCCGTATCCGGATCCACCTCGCGATATAGGCGTTCGGACTATCCACACGCAATGCGTCGTACCGTTCATCCCAGAAATCATCCGCCGGAACGGCGAGAGCGAGTTCCCGGATCACCCCCCATTGCCATTGCCGCACCCAGTTGTTCAACGGATCCGCTTCCGCGCCGGCCGGGCTACACAGCACATGGACGCAGTCCGGCATGACTGTATAATGGCCGGCAAGCCAACTGCGGGAGCGCTCCCAAGACCGCCGCAGATTCGTGTGCATCAAACGGCCGGCAAGTATTTTCCGACGCTTGCAGGTCGGCACGGTAAGCTCAAAAAACGGCGTCTCGGCCGACATCATCGGATGGGGACCGATTGCCTCGGAAGCCCCATTGTCCATTCGATCATCGCATTCTCCATGGTCACTAATCATAGACCTGTTTTACAAATCTTTATTTCTCTAGAGGCAAGTATAATATCGGAAAAAATTAATTCTACTGTGTCAGCAAGCTTTCGGATAACCGGAGAGCGTCAAACCCGAATGGCGCTCGGATAAGGCCTGAAACGCTGAAAGGAGCTGCCGGTGATCGGTTTCAGAATTTCAGCGTTTCAGCTTTTCAGGCTTTCAGCTTTTTGAGTTGCCGCCCTTCCACCGCCTGCCTGATTGCAGACAGTCAGCGTGCATCCCGTGTCAAAGTCTCGATCCGGTCCGCGCCGGGTGGCCCGCGCGTGGACGCCTGGCTGCCGCCGGGCGGCCGGAGCGCGCGTGAGATTGGTGCCGCCGCAAGAGGCCGCCGAGTCGCTGATCGCCCGACTGGCCGACTGTCCGACTGTCCGACCGTCCGACCGTCCGACCGTCCGACCGTCCGACCGTCTCCCCCCCGCCG
>PWMU01000176.1 GCA_003558065.1 Opitutia bacterium
ATGAAAGTCGTCATTTTTTGTGGAGGGCGCGGAACGCGTCTCCGGGAGGAAACCGAGTACCGGCCGAAACCGATGCTGCCGATCGGCGACAAGCCGATCCTCTGGCACATAATGAAGACGTATGCGCATTTCGGGCATAAGGATTTTATTCTTTGCCTGGGATACAAAGGGGAAATGATCCGGGACTATTTCCGGAACTACCTTTGGCATATATGCGACACCACTCTCAAGCTCGGGTCCCAACCCGAGGTCCGGTTCCATAACGGGCACGGTGAGGAGGATTGGACGGTTACCCTGGCGGAAACCGGTCTGGATTCCGGAACCGCTCACCGGCTTAAGCGGATCGAAAAATACCTCGGCGACGATGAACATTTCCTGCTAACGTACGGCGACGGGGTTGGAAGTATTAATGTAGCCCAATCAATTGATTTCCATATGAAGGGTGGGAAAGCGTGCACGCTCACTGCGGTCAATCCGCCCGGCAGATTCGGAGAGCTCGGAATCGAGGAGAATTGGACCGTAAACGCTTTCAACGAGAAACCACAGGCGGAAGGCGGCCGAATCAACGGAGGGTACATGGTCTGTCATCGACGGGTTTTTGATTACCTGCCGGATGATTCTTCAGCCATGCTGGAGCGCGACCCGATGAAGAAACTGACCGCCGACGGCGAACTGCGAGCGTTTCCGCACACGGGATTCTGGCAGCCGATGGATACCTACATGGAGTTCACCTTCTTGAACAGCCTCTGGGATTCCGGCCAAGCGCCCTGGAAAGTATGGGACTGATATCGAGTGATTGCGACCTGTCGGATCGCCCGTGGATCTACGGCCTCATCTGTGCGGTCCCGATTTATCGGCCCACCCGCCACCGTTGTCTTATGAACGTAATACAATGTCCCTCTCGGAATTAGAATTAGACCGCTTGCCCGAATGGCACCGTTTCTACCGTGACCGCCGGGTTTTGGTCACCGGTCATACCGGGTTCAAGGGCTCCTGGCTGTCCGAGTGGTTGATTCTTCTCGGCGCCCGGGTGACTGGCTACAGCCTGGAACCGGATACCGAGCCTTCAATGTTCCGGCAACTGCGACTCGCCGATCGCCTGGATCACCACATCGGTGATGTCCGGGATCCCGTTCACCTGCGCAAGGTTCTCGAAGCGTGCCGTCCCGAGGTGGTTTTTCACCTGGCCGCTCAGCCCCTTGTGAGGCGTTCCTACGCGGATCCGGTAACGACGTTCGAAACCAACGTCATGGGCGCGGTTCACCTGCTCGAAGCATTGCGTCATTATGAAGCGCCTTGCTCGGCGGTATTCATTACCAGCGACAAGTGCTACGAGAACAGCGAACCCCACAGCCGGGCTTTCCGTGAAGAGGATCCCATGGGTGGGGTCGATCCTTACAGTGCGAGCAAGGGATGTGCGGAGCTGGCCATTCATTCGTATCGCCGCTCGTTCTTTTCGGGTGCGGACGATCCTCCGGTCGCGATCGCCAGCGCGCGGGCGGGCAATGTGATCGGGGGCGGTGACCGGGCGACCGATCGGATTGTTCCGGATTGCATTCGAAGCATCCTTTCGAACCAACCGATTCGGGTCCGCAACAGGCATGCAATCCGGCCATGGCAGCATGTGCTCGAACCGCTCCGAGGATACCTCATGCTCGGGCACTACCTATTCCCGGAAAAGGAGACAGGAGACAGGGGGCAGGAGACAGGGGACAGGGGACAGGAGACAGGGGACAGGGGACAGGGGACAGGAGACAGGGGGCAGGAGACAGGTCGCGGCGTGGCTGTTGGTGCTAACGAGTACCAGAAACTTGGGAAAAGTAAGCCGGAACAGAATGGGAAGAAGGACGAACGGACACCCGGCAACCGACAACCGGAGCCGGAGAGGGCGCCCGCTTTCAGTTGTTTTAATTTCGGGCCTTCGGAAGACACCCATCGACCGGTGGAGCAAGTGGTCACGGAGATTCTCGCCCACTGGCCCGGAAGATGGATTGACGGTACCGATCGGAAGGCTCCCCATGAGGCCCATTTTCTGAAGCTGGACAGTGAACGGGCCAGGAGTTGGCTCTTCTGGTCGCCGGTTTGGGATTTCCGGGCGACAATCCGGGAGACCGTCGACTGGTATCGTCACACCCGGGACTGCACCCCGGACGAACTGCATGAGGTTACGCGGGAACAGATTCTGAAACATACCCGCGATACTTGAAGTGAAAAACGGGCGGGGAGGCGTGACGAGTCGTGTTGACGAAAACCCTGAGGTAAACCCGCAAGTCCACAAAATGCACGAAATGAAGGAACCAGGACCGAATTAGAGCTGAGGCACTTCGTGTATTCCGGTGCGTCCTACTGTTTCCCCCCCGTTGCCAGGATGCGTTTTCAAAATTAAGATAAATTCATTGATGTCGACAAATAACAAACAGCTGCCCCTGGTGAGTGTGGTGACTCCTGTTTACAACGGGGAAAAGTACCTTGCTGAATGCGTGGAGAGCGTCCTCGCTCAAACTTATTCCAATTGGGAGTACATCATCCTGAATAACCGGAGTACCGACCGGACTTTGGAAATCGTGGAAGAATTTGCCGCGAAGGATTCCAGGGTAAAGGTGTGCACCAACGAAGAATTCCTCAGCCAGACCGTCAACTGGAATGCGGCTGTCCGGAAGATCTCGCAGGAGAGCCGGTATTGCCTGTTGTTGATGGCTGACGACTGGATCTTTCCCGGCTGCATCGAAAAGAAAGTGGAGCTTGCGGAAGAGCATCCTTCGGTGGGCCTGGTGGGGTCGTATCGCCTGATGGGAACTCGTGTGGCCGCGGACCGGATTCCCTATCCGAGCCCGTGTACCAGCGGCCGCGAAATCGGGCGGCGTTACCTGGTGGAGGACTACCACCTCGGGACGCCGACCAATATCCTCATGCGTTC
>PWMU01000192.1 GCA_003558065.1 Opitutia bacterium
AACCCATCAAGGACAGCCGGGGCGAGGTCACGCGTCTGATCGAGACGTTCCAAATCGCGGCCGATGAAGCCGTGCGCCCGTCCGGCGAAGTGCTCAATCCCGAGATCAGCGAACGCGCCAAAGGCTACCGGGGCTGGACCAAACGGGTGCCCATCGGCCCCTGTTCGTTCATCTCTCCCTTCAACTTTCCCCTCAACCTGACCGCCCACAAGGTCGCCCCGGCCCTTGCCGCCGGGTGCCCGTTCGTCCTCAAACCCGCCAGCCGCACGCCCGTCGGCGCGCTGCTGATCGGCGAGATTCTTGCGGAGACCGATCTCCCCGAAGGCGCGTTTTCCATCCTCCCCTGCGCCCGCGACGGGGCCGATCTCTTTACCACCGACGAACGCCTGAAACTCCTGAGTTTTACCGGCTCCCCGGAAGTGGGGTGGAAACTTAAGGAAAAGTCGGGCAAGAAGTAGGTGGTCCTCGAACTCGGGGGCAATGCCGCGTGTGTGATCGACGACGGCGCGGACATCGACGACGCCGTCGATCGGCTGATCTTCGGCGCGTTCTACCAGTCGGGCCAAAGCTGTATTTCCGTCCAGCGCATCTTCGTTCATTCGTCCGTGGCCGACGAACTGGAAGAGAAGCTCGTGGCCAAGACCAAGGCGCTCAAATCAGGAAACCCGGCGGACGAGGACACCTTCATCGGTCCCATGATTTCGAAGGGCGAGGCGGAGCGTATCGAAGATTGGATAAAAAAAGCAAAGGATGCTGGAGCGGAGCTGCTGTGCGGGGGCGCCCGCACAGGATCGGTGGTGGAGGCCACGCTTCTCCGGAACGTGCCCCGCGATCAGCAGCTCTCATGTGACGAAGCCTTTGGGCCGGTGGCGATTCTGGAATCTTTCGACAATTTCGGAAATGCTCTGAAGCGTGTCAACGACAGCAAGTTCGGCATTCACGCCGGGGTGTTCACGCCCCGGATCGACCACGCCCTGCGCGCCTGGGACGAACTCGAGGTCGGCGGCGTGCTGATCAACGAAGTGCCTTCGTGGCGGGTCGACAACATGCCCTACGGGGGTGTCAAGGAAAGCGGTATCGGTCGCGAGGGCATTCGTTACGCGATGGGCGACATGACCGAGATCCGGGCGCTGATCATCCGCAATCCGGATTGATCCACGTTGATTCGGCGCAAGAAAGGGGAGCAACGAAGCGGTCGGCGACGCGAGTGTTGCGACGATTGCCTGACAGGACATTTTGCGGTGCGGGTTTCTTTTTCCCTGTGCCCTCGGTAGAGAATCTCGTTATCGCCTTGCCCCAATATCCTCCTGCATCAATCGAAATGCGACGGGTGAGCAAAATCTGTGATGGACCTTGCCGAAGCGGTTACCCCGGAATATTGGCTGCGTTCGATCGTCTTAGCGTTGGATGCGTTTTTATAAGCCTTGCTCAGCCTTCGCGCGAAGAGATCGTGTATGAACCGTGATCGCGTCGCTCTGTCTGGAAAGGAGTGAAACTTATGACTTCAAAGAATCAAAAGAAGCACCAGGAGACGAAGTACGTTTGCCCCATCTGTGGCGAACATATTGATCGAAAGGGCCTTCCGACACATATTGCAGCGGAGGAATATGTCCTGAAAAAAATCCGGGATACCCATCCCGATTGGGTCAAATCGGACGGCGCGTGTCCCAAATGCTGGGAAGCATATAGGAATCTGGGTCCCCAACCACCGGGATAGCCGCAGGGACATGATCCCGTTTTCGGGAGAATCGGGACGCGGCGTACCTTTTTTTGGCCCCGGGCCCGTCGGGATAAAAGAAATTGTAATGATCGGGTGTGGGGCGAACGGGTTGAAGCACCCTACGAACCCAGAAATTAGTTCACGGGCTCATTCGTCATTATGGGAACGAGATAGATTGTGACTCTCAATCGTGAAATCCATGAAACGAATACATTGGGGCGCACTGCTATGTTTTTTAAGCAGCTGTTCGGGATGTGTCACTGTTATGCGTTCTCCGGATTTCTCCGAGCTTTATGAGCGGTCCGCCCAGCACCAATCGCCGGACAGGAATCCTGTTATTCTGATTACGGGAATGATGGGCTCGCAACTGGTGGACCAATCGACGGGAAACGTCGTTTGGGGCGGATTCGAGCGCTCACAGGTGAGCCTGAAATCCCACGAAGGCGTCCGGGCGGCGGCCCTTCCCATGCACGAGGGCGTTCCGCTTGGAGAACTGAAAGATGACCTTGAAGGCACCCAAGTGCTGGAGCGACTCCGGCTAAATGTATTGGGGTTGCCTGTAGAGTTGCGTGCCTACAGGAGCCTGATGACTGTGATGGGTGTGGGAGGATTCCAATCGCGGGAGCTGGGCGAGAGCGGCGCGATCGACTACGGGGATGAACATTACACTTGCTTTCAGTTCGCCTACGACTGGCGGCGCGATTTCGCGGAAAACGCCCGGTTGCTTCACGAGTTTATTCTCGAGCAACGCGAGTTCGTCAAGCAACAGAACCTCGAACGTTTCGGCCACACCGGCGAACCCGTTAAATTCGACCTGGTGACTCATTCGGCGGGCGGACTTTTGGCGCGTTATTATCTGCGCTACGGCGTGGCGGATCTGCCTGCGGACGGAACTTTGCCGGATCTGACCTGGGCGGGAGCGGAACAGGTCGAAATGGCCCTTTTAGTGGCGCCTCCCAACGCCGGCGCCGCGGAAGCCATGGTTCGTCTTGTGGAGGGACAGCGCTGGGGACTTTTCACGCCGACTGTGGAACCTGCGGTCATCGGCACCATGCCCGCGGCTTACCAGTTGCTTCCGCGCCAGAGGCACGGAGCGTTGATTACGCATCGAAACGGACGACGGGAGAGCCTTGATCCGTTCGATGTGGAGCTTTGGATGGAAATGGGCTGGGGTCTGGCGGACCCGAAGCAGG
>PWMU01000134.1 GCA_003558065.1 Opitutia bacterium
ACCGGCCGGCCCCGGATCGGGTGGAGGATTTTGTCCCCGGTCGCCTCCGCCAGGCGTGTTCCGCGACCGGCGGCGAGGAGAACGGCCGCGTCCGGGGAGTTCATGGGGCGAGCGACTGCTGGATCGTGGCCAGAACCTCCGCCGGATTGTCGGCCCGGAGGAGCGAACGTCCGACGACGAGGAGATTGGCTCCCGCCTTCGCCGCGTCGGCCGGGGTGGTAATCCGTTTCTGCTCGTCCGGCGAATCGGCCGGCAGGCGGATGCCGGGGGTCACCAGGTACGCATCCGGTCCGAGATCCTCGCGGAGAACCGTGACTTCCCGCGGCGAGCAGACAAAGCCGTCGATCCCGCACCCCGACGCCATACGGGCGAGCTGCCGTACCAGGTCGACCGGTGTTTTGTCGATGCCAACGGCTTTCAACTGATCCGCATCCATCGAGGTCAGTGCGGTGACCGCCAGGAGGCGGAGTCTCGGCGCGGATTGATTCCGTTCCTGCTGGGCGGCGCTGAGCATCTCGGGGCCGCCGGAAGCGTGGAGGGTCAGGAGACTCACGGGAAAAGCAGCGATTGACCGGATAGCCCCGGCAACCGTGTTCGGAATATCGTGGAGCTTCAGATCGAGGAAGATGGAGTAGTCCATTTCCGCGATCTCATCAACAAGATCCGGGCCGTAGCGTGTGTACAGCTGAAGGCCGATTTTTACCCATTTGAGCGAGGGACCCGTTCGCTCCAGAAACGCACGCGCTTCTTCCCGGGATTCCACATCGAGAGCCAGTGCCACTTCGCATTTCATAGTATGAACCTACGATAGCCTCACGGCACACCCGGCACGCAACCAAAATCTTAACCGGGATCGTGAAGGAAACCCGCTCCCGCAGGGGTGTCCACCCGCCGGCGGGGCCGTCACATCGCTCAAGATCCCGTCTCAAGGATCCGTTCGAGTTGCTCGCGGATAGCCGGATGGACTTCGTCCGGAGTGCGGGACTCGTCACGGCCGGCGAGAACGAGGATGGCCCGGGCGGGTCCGTTTCCGGCGGCGGCGGCTTCCTCCCAGAGTCGAACCGCCGCGTCCCGTTCCTCAAACTGCCAGCGATAGCCTCCGGCGATGAACTGCATGACGGAATCATCGACGGGCACTTGCTCCAGTCGTTCCCGGTGCTGTTCCCAGTCACCGAATTCCCGCCAGCCGGGATCGTCCATCAGGCGAAGATTGAAATAACTGATAAGAAAGATTCGCAGAGCGTCCGAGCGGTCGGGCCGCCTTTCGAGAACGCGGGAGGCAAAGCGGCACGCCTTGAGGTCCTGACCCAGTTCGGCGGCCGCATTGGCGATGAGCGACTCGTCCTGAATGAAGGTGGCGGTGTCCGCGACATTCGCGAACCGGCTGAACGTGAGGATTCCCGCCGCACCCACCAGGCCGCAGAACAGGATCACCCGTTTCGGTATCGCGGACTTGAAGATGACGGGAACGGCGTAAACGGTCCCGGCCGCGAATACACACAAAAGCGGAGCCAGGGGCAGGCGAAATCGGGCGCTGACGATGAAGAGGCAGACACCGGCGGCGTAGATTGCCGCCGTGAGCAGGAGTCCCCGGCACCAGGGCTCCCGGCGAACGAACGCGATAACGATTCCTCCAACCGCGCCAAGCAGGAGAACGCCCCAGCCGATCGGATTGAAACGCAGCAACGCGTTTTCCCGTTGATGGTAGGCATAGGTCAGGTTGTTGTACTGTTCCCAGTTGTTGAGGAGAAAGTAGCCTTTGCGGATTTTCAGGGCGATCCAGCCGGTGAAATCCTCGCGCACCGAACGGAGGGTTGCCTGGCGCCAGTGAGCGTTCATTTCATCGACCGAAAACGGCGGTGCCTTCCCGGTTCTCTCGCCATAGAGCAGTTCGGATTCGAGGCGGGTCGGGTTTTCGTGGGGTTCGATTTCCGTGAGGAAGAGGGTCTGGACGTGGAAACGTCCGTCGGCTCCGGACTTGTTCGAGGAGTAAAGGTTGAACGCGCCCTGCCAGGGCAAAACACGGAATTCGTCCGAAAGCCCCCGGTTGATCAAGCCGAACAGGAGAAGCGCGGCGACGGTGGGAATCCAAACCGCGAAGGCGGCCCCTTGAAAGCGCTTCCACTCGCCGCGCATTCCGCTAAACAGCAACGGTGCGAGCAGGGCGACGGGAAGAAAATGGGGCCGTGCCATCACGGCGAGGGCCAGAAAGGTTCCCCCTGTGAGAGCCGCCGGGAACGGGCGCTTGACTGATGTCAAAAACCAGAGCGCTCCCAGGAAAAAGGCGATGCCCAGCGTGATATCGAACGGAATGGCCGCGAAATAGACCGCGACCGGGTTGAGCCCGTAGAGAAGGCCTCCGAGCAATCCCGCCCTGGAGGAGCTCCAGAGCCGTGCGGCCAGGAGCGCCGTGAAAACCGTCGCCGCGATGTGGCAGAAAGCGCCGAACAGGCTGGCGACGAACGGCATCCATTCCGGCGGCACCCCCACGTTCAGAAAGTGTGACAGGAGCCAGGGGTACAGCATGGCCCGGTACATGGGTTCCCGGGGAACCTCTCCACTGGCTATCTGTTCGGCGAGGGCGAGGTTTTCCTTCGCGTCCACCTGGGGCGCCTGACCGAGCGGGGTCGCCCAGTAGGCCGGAAGGTAGGCCACGGTAAACAGGATCGTTGCGAGAAGCACCCAGCGGAGCCAGGGGGTGGCGGCCGGGTCGTGCGGTTGAGCAGGTGATTCGGGAGTGGTCATCCGGATTAGTGGCACTGAATCGCGCCTCTTGTGACAGTCAGGGAAAGCGTGGAGCCCGGATCCGAGTATTCCGGGTTCCGTTGCCGGAGAGCAAGCGATTTTCAATCAAAGGAAAGCCAAGATGGGAGGGAAGGGGCTTATGTATTGCACGTCATCAAGTTTTCGGAAAACACACCCCACCACCCTTGCGGCTGGCCCCCCCTCTCCATAAGCCCAATCCCTCCGATCGAGCCCCCTAACCGAGTTCCATTCGTTCCAACCTAACTGCCGTTTTCGGACCGGGGGCCTTTCCCCTGCAGGATACCACCTTCGAGCCAGTGGCAGCGGCCTTCAAGGATGTCCCGGGCAAGGCGGTAGCGGCGGCGTGAGACGGCGCGGTTGCGGCCGCGTAAGGCTGTTTGGATACGGAGGCGGGCGCCGGTGCAGAAGGTGTCGGTGAGGGCGAGGATTTCCTTCTTTCGTTCGGGATCGGCGGCGATGAGATCCTGCTCCGCGCGCAGGCAGGTGGCGGTCACGGCGAAGATTTCGGTGCCGGCGTCGACGATGTTGCCGAGCAAAAGTTGTTCGCGCTCGAGTTTGGGTCCGTGCCAGACCATGGCGTGAAAGAGTTTCCGGGAAAGGTGCCGGGCGGCGCGGGCGGCGGAGCGAAGGTGGGGGCGCAGGGGCGGGGGAAAGCGGGAGAGCCCGGGCGCCGGACGGGGAACCCAGCGGGCGGGGTACCACCCGGCGTAGAAGACGGCGGCGCCGAAAGCGGCGCGTGCGCGGTCGCCCGCGGGGAGGCGGCTGTCGAGCAGTGCGCCCGCGGCGCGGAGGTGCGGGTCGAGCGCTTCGCGGGCCAGGAAGAGCCGCATGATTTCGCTGGAGCCTTCGAAGATCAGGTTGATCCGGCTGTCGCGGAAGTAGCGTTCGACCGGGACCGGTTCCTCGCCGCGGGCCGCGAGGGATTCGGCGGTTTCGAAGCCGCGCCCGCCCCGGATCTGGAGAGTGTCGTCGACGATCCGCCAGGCGCGTTCGGTTCCCCACATCTTGCACATGGCCGCCTCGAAGCGTATGTCCGAACCGTGAATGGTGTCGATCAGGCGGGCGGTCAGCAGGCTCATGGCTTCCATCGCGTAAACGTCGGCCGCCATTTCACCGATCTTATCGGCCACCGCGGCGTGCCGCCCGATCGGGGCGCCCCATTGCTCGCGTTCGTTCGCCCAGTCGCGGGTGATTTTGAGGCAGCGTTTGGACAGCCCGGTGCACGCGGCGGGCAGGGTCAGGCGGCCCGCGTTTAGAGTGGTCAAAGCGACCTTGAGCCCTTTTCCTTCCTCCAGCACGATATTCTCGCGCGCGACCCGCGCGTTCCTGAAGCGGATCACACCGTTGTAGAGGGCCCGCAGCCCCATGAAGCGGCAGCGCCGGACGACTTCGACGCCGGGCGTGTCCATGTCGATAATGAACGCGGTGATGCTGCTTTTTCCGGACCGGGTGCCCTCGGGCGCGGGGGTCCGCGCCATGGCGATGATCACCGAGGCGCGGGTGCCATTGGTGCACCAGAGCTTTTCGCCGTTGAGGACGAAATGCCGCCCGTCCGGCTCGGGCTCGGCGGTCATTTCGATGCGCGAGGGGTCGGAACCGGCGTTGACTTCGGTGAGGGCGAACGCCGAAACCTCGCCTCGGGCGACCCGGGGAAGGTATTTCGCTTTCTGTTCCTCCGTTCCGAAAAGCAGGAGCGGCTGGGGAACGCCGATCGATTGATGGGCGGAGAGGAGGGCGGTCAGATTGCCGCACCAGCTTCCGAGGATCGTCGCGGCGCGGATGTAAGCGGTCTGCGAGAGGCCGAGCCCCCCGTATTTCCGGGGAATCTTGATTCCGAACGCGCCGGCGTCGGCCAGGGCGTCGAATATCGCGTCGGGTATTTCGCCGTCGCGGTCAATCTGGTCCGGTTCGGCCCGCCGGAGGACATGGGATAGTTTGTGCAGAAAGGCTTCGGTCCGTTCGACATCGTCGTCGGGCAGTGCCGGCAAAGGATGGATACGATCGAGCCGGAGATCCCCGAGGAACAGCCCCGCGGCGAAACCCTCCCGCGCGGGAACCGCGTCGCGGGCGGCCTCGGTGGCTTCGACCGCCGCGCGTTGTCTGGCGGACATCTTCGACGTGTCGATGCCCCTCCCCGGATCGTCCGGGGAGCGGGCGGAGGGGGCCTGTTCGCTGTCGGGTTTCATGAATGAGGAGTTCGGATCAGTACCGGCGGCGACGGGAGTGGTGAAGTCGGTCAGTCATGCGACGATAGCCGGATAACCCCGCTCCTGCAGGGAAACGAGGATGTGCGGCGGAGCCTGGCGCATTGGAAAGCCCGGTTTCACGGATGTTCTGTGGTTTTGGCACCCGGGTGGAAGGTTTCGTTGTTGTCCGCTTTGCGCCGGAGAAGGGCGCACGGGGTGAAGCGTTTGCTCGTGGATTCCGCGAGGGCGGAGAGGCGGGCGGCGATCCTGGCGGGGCCGATGGTGTCGGCGTAACGCATCGGACCGCCCCGGAAGGGGGCGAAGCCGGTTCCCAGAATCATCGCCAGATCGAGCTCCTCCGCCGAGCCGACGATCCTTTCCTCGAGGCACCGCGCGGCTTCGTTGATCATCCCGAAGAGGATGCGTTCGCGGATGGCCTGACTGTTCAGGGGTGTGTGGTCCTGACGGCTCTTGCGCAACCAGGCCGTGGTCCTGCTCGGAGTGGCGCGCTTGCCTCGGTGATGATAGAAACCGGCGCCGGTCTTTTTGCCCAGCCTTCCCTTGCGAAGCAGTGTGTCGAGCAGCTCGGGTACCTTCATCCGGTCCGGGTACGCGGCAGCCAGAGTTCTCGCGACGTGGCCGGCCACGTCGAGGCCCACCTCGTCCAGCAGCCGCAGGGGGCCCATCGGCAGCCCGAACCTCGTCATGGTTTCGTCGATTTCCCGGACAGTCATTCCCTCTTCGAACAAAAGGACCGCTTCGACCAGGCCGGGCATGAGGATCCGGTTGACCAGGAAGCCCGGCCGGTCGGCGACCGTGACGGGAACTTTTCCGGCGGCCCGGGCGATGTCGAGAAGCTGTTCGATGGTTTCGGGGTCGGTCTTTTCGCCGGGGACCACCTCGACCAGGGTCATACGGTGGACCGGATTGAAAAAATGCATGCCCGCCACCCGTTCGGGATTCCCGCAGACCGAGGCGATTTCGGTCACCGACAGGGCCGAGGTATTCGTAGCCAGAAGGGTCCCGGGATCGGTTCGGGCTTCGAGGTCCCGGAAAATAGCCTGTTTGACGGCGAGCTCTTCGACAGCGGCTTCGACCACCAGGTTCATGCGCGGCAAAGGCGCCTCGTCGGCCGTCGGGGATATGCGGTCCTTTGCCCGGCGGGCCTCGTGGTCGGTGAAGATTCCCCGTTTGACCCCGTTTCGGTAGAGTGCGGCAACATCGGCCATGCCCCGGTCGACCTGTTCCGGGCCGACGTCGCTGAGGACAACCCGCGAGCCCCTCGACGAGAACCACTGGGCGATTCCCGCGCCCATCACCCCGGCTCCAATGACCGCCATGCGTTCGGGAAGCGCGCCCTTGCCGGTTTTCTTCGATGCCTTTTCCCGGAGAAAGAAAATACGTATCAGGTTCTTACATACGTCGGTCGTGGCCGCCTCGATGATGGCGTCCTTCTCCATGCCAAGGCTTGCTTCAACCGGCTTTAGAGCGCCGCGGCAGATGACCGAGAGAGCGAGGCCCGGCGCCGGGTAGAGTGCGGCGATCCCGGTTCGTTCAAGTCGCCGTCGTGCGGTCCATTCCACCACCGGCGCCGAAAGGCGGCGGAGCCGGCCAACGAGGCGCCGGCAGGCGTGGTTCTTTCCGGATTTTATTTTCCGGACGGCGAGGCCGAGGACGTGTTCTTTCGGGCAGACTGCATCGACGAGCCCGCGATGGCGGGCATGCCGGGAGGGAAGAAGCCTGGCGTTGAGGATCAGATCCGCCGCCCCGGCCGGCCCGAGAAGGCGCGTCAGACGCGTGCAGCCGCCCCAGGCAGGGATCAGGCCGAGCTGGGTTTCCGGGAGTCCGATGCGGGTCGAGCGGTGGTCCGAGGCGACTCGCCAGTCGCAGGCGAGGGCGAGTTCGCAGCCGCCGCCCGCGCAGGCGCCGTGTATGGCGGCGGCGGTGGGAACGGGAAAATCGGCGATCCTCTGCATGATCCCCTGGCCGAGATCGACCAGACGCGCGATGTCTTCCCGGGAGAGGTTCTCGCCCAGTGAGCGGACATCGGCTCCGGCAATGAATATCGACGGTTTGGCTGTAGCGAAAACGAGTCCCCGGATTGACGGGTCGTCCTTGAGCGAGTCGAGCAGCTTCACCAGGCTCTCCAGGACCGTTGGATCGAGCAGGTTCGCGGAGGAGTCGGGGCGGTCGAAAGTGACGACACGGATACCGTCATCCCTTTCGTCGGTGCGGAAACTCGACGGGGACTTTGCGGCGGAGGCCGGCGGGACTTCGGATCTGTCGTTTGAATCGGTCATAGGATGGGCGAGGGTCCTGCTGCGCGCTACGAGCTACGCGGAGTGTCAACCAGCAGCGAGGAGAAAGGGTCATCGAATTCCTTTGAGGCCTGCCTGAATGCAGCAGCCATCGGGTCGCGGCGTAAATCCGTTCCCGCAGGTTTGTGCGGCAAATCGGGTGATTCGAATTTCATGGTTTTGGCGGGCGTTGGCCTCATGAGGCTTGTCTAACCGTTTCCTTCCAGCCAGGCGGCGGCGCCCTGGCCGCCGCCGATGCAGAGGGTGACGAGAGCGTTGCGGGCTTTCCGCCGCCTGAGTTCGCGGAGGGCGGTGAGAACCAGGCGGGTGCCGGAGGCGCCGACGGGATGACCGAGGGCGATCGCGCCCCCGTTGACGTTGATGATTTCCCGGGAGGGGGCGCCGAGTGGACGGTCTTCGCCGAGGTTGTCGCGGGCAAAAGACTTGGAATCCATCGCCTTCAGCACGGCGAGTACCTGGGCGGCAAAGGCTTCGTTGATCTCCACCAGGTCGGCGTCGGCGGGTTCCCTCCCGGTTCTTTGACGCAGCCGGGCGAGGGCGTGGAGCGGTCCCAACCCCATCCTCTTGGGATCGCAGCCGGCGTAGGCGGCGCCGGCCAGAAAGCCGAGAGGTTCGATGCCGAGTTGTTCGGCCCGTTTTTCGGTCATCACGAGCAGGGCCGCCGCGCCGTCGGTGATCTGGGAGGCGTTTCCCGGTGTGACCGAACCGCATTGGCGGTCAAAGGCGGGTTTGAGCCCGGCCAGTCCTTCCGGGGAGGCGTCGTCGCGGGGACCGTTGTCGTCGACGACCGGACCCTGAGACAGGCGTGTGGCTGCGTAGACCGGACAGATTTCCTCGCGCAGCGTTTCCCGCGCCGCCACGGCGCGGCGGTGGGATTCGAGGGCAAACGCGTCCTGGTCTTCGCGGGTAATCCTCCACTCGCGGGCGAGCACTTCGGCGGTTTCTCCCATAGTGTATCCGGAAACCGGATCGGTGAGTCCGAGTTCGAGACCGACCCGGGGACGGAAATCGCGCAGGCGGAAATGCAGGGCCGCTTCGAGCCGGGCGGCCCACGATTTTGCCCGGGCGAGCTTCCGGAACCGGCGGGCGGCGGTCTCGGAATAGAACAGGGGAATCCGGGTCATGCTTTCGGTGCCGCCCACGATGAAGATTTCGCCCCGGCCGGCGGCCGCTTTTTCCTCGGCCTGTGTCAGGGCTTCGAGGCCCGAGGCACAGTTTCGCTGGACGGTGACCGCCGGGGTGCCCGGGGGCAGCCCGGCACGCAGGGCGATCACACGGGCGAGGTTTGCCGCGTCGGCCGGTTGGGCGACACAGCCGAAGATGACCTCGTCGACCAGGCCCGGGTCGAAGCCGGTGCGGGTCAGCAGCGCGTCCACTGCGATCCGACCGAGATCGTCCGCGGTTCGGCCCTCGAGGGAAGTACCCATCCGGCAGAATGGCGTCCGGACTCCGTCGGCGATAACGAGGCGGTTCGGCATCACTCGCTCGCCTCCTTCGTGGTGGGTTCGGCCTTTTGGGCGGCGCTGGATTTGGGACGATGGTCGACGACTTTTTCCTCCTTCAACTGTTTTCCGACACCCTGTAATCGCCGCATTTCGCTTGAGGAATGGAAAATGACGCGGTTGGGGCGAAGTTCCAGCCGTTCCTCGAATTCGCGTCTGATATCCCGGCGGACACGATCCTCGTCTCCTGACCGACCGGACCGGCTGATGTGCAGGTGGATTTCGTCGACATCGAGGGGATCGTCATTGGCTTTTCGAAGCTCCACCTGCCAGGTACCCACACCTGTCAGTTCTTCAAGGACATTTTCAAGATCGTTAAAATTGATGAGCGTGCCCTTAACCTTGTCGAAGCGCATTTCCCGGAACTCCGACTGGCGGGAGATGCGCCCGACCAGTCTCGGAACGGAGCGGCCGCAGTTGGGGCACGGTTCGCAATGGAGACCACCGTCGATGATGTCGCCGGTGCGGTAGCGCAGGACCACGGAGCCGCGTGCGTCGAGCGGGGTGAATACAATCTCTCCCGGGGTCCCGGGCGGAAGCGGTTCACCGGATTTCGGATCGACGATTTCAACCAGGGCGAGGTCCGGGTAAAGGTGGTAGCCGGAGGGTTCTCCGTCATGAGGAAACGGACATTCCCCGAACGCCATTTTGGCCTCGGTGAATCCGTAGGTTGCGAGAACGTCGACGCCCGGGGAGCCGAGTTCCCCGGCCATGGCCCGAAGCTTCCGGCGCATTCCCGCCGGCGCCTTTTCGCCGCCCAGGATGATGCGGCGCAGGCCGGTGCACCGCAGGCCTTCTTCAAGCATTTGTTGAAGGACATGATAAAGGAAGGTGGGCATTCCGATGAGCGCCTGGGGGGCGATCTTTTCGATCAGGCGGATGTTTCGCTGCGTACCCATTACCTTTCCGCCGCCTGTGCTCAGATTGAAGAGCCCGAACGCTATCGCCCCGTAATGCACCTGCCAGAACGCCAGGTGCGGGGCGAAGGGGAATAGATTCATCACGCGGTAATCCCGCTCAGTCTGGAAAACCTCGACGAGGCGATGCCCCGCGATTGCCAGATTGTCGAGGTCGTGGCGTGTGTAGAGAAACGTCACGGGATCCGAGGAGCGTCCGGTGGTCGCGGTCAGAAAGACGGGACGGTATTCGTATTCGAGTGACGCTTTCGCCGCCCGCGGACCCCGCGTCAGAGCGCGGAGCAGCGTTGACGGCCGGCGTGCCAGGCGGGCGCGGTCGGGCGCGAGCAGGAAATCTTTCGTGCGCTCCGGATGCTCCGAAGTGTTGAGGAGGTCTCTCTTTTCCGTGAAAGGGATTTTCCGGAAGTCTTCGAGAGACCGGATGGATTCCGAATCCAGACGAAGTTCCCCGAAAACAGCCCGGTATTGGGCGGAGAACGGCAGCACCTGTCGGCGGAGGAAGCGACGAAGCAGTCGCAATTGCAGCCGCTGGATGGCCGTTTGATCAAGCTTGTCCCACCGTGTTGCCAGCCGCCGGATTCCCATTGCCAATCAATCCTCCTTTCCAATTGCGGTTCCGGGGCAACTCGTAGGCTAACGCCCGGTGCGTAGCTGGAAACTACTTTGAAACAAGGGGGTTGTCAAACAGGGGAGCCCGGGATGCGGGGCGCGGGGCACGTTTCCGCTTTCTTCGGTCGACTGCCGGCATAAGCAAGGACAGGCCGGACCGTCTTGAACAATATTCTGCAGGCTGGAGAATTTGGCTTGGCCCGCCTCAGGAATGCTGTCTAATGGGCTCCCTTATGAAGATCGCCATCGGTTCGGACCACGCGGGGTTCGCTTACAAAGAGAAGATCAGGGAGCATCTTGGGAAGAAAGGGATCGAGGTCGTGGACTTTGGCGCCTATTCGACCGAGTCGGTCGATTATCCCGTGTACGTGCGGCCGGTCGCCAGGGCGGTGGCGGACGGCCGGTTTGACCGCGGCATCGTCCTCGGGGGATCGGGGAACGGCGAGGCCATTGTGGCCAACCGGGTCAAGGGGGTCCGCTGCGGCCTGTGCTGGAACGAGGAAGTCGCGCGGCTCAACCGGAAGCACAACAACGGCAACGTCCTCTCCCTGGGCGAACGGTTGATCGACCTCGAGACCGCCCTGAAAATCGTGGACACCTGGCTGGAAACCGACTTCGAAGGCGGCCGGCACGAACAGCGGATCCGGATGATCGACGAGGCGTGAGGAGCCCGGAAGAACGTTATGGAAGATGACCGGCGCGTGTTCGCCTTTGCCCGGCATCACACAAGGCCTCTCTGGACAAGCTGCTTTGGCTTCCAAGTATACGGGAAACGATAACCGTGCCGCGGGAAATGGTGGACCGCCGCGCGTCCACCCGAAAAGAAGCGTTGACCACACCATGAAGGAACCAAGCGATATCCATGTCGAAATGCTGTCGAAATTTATTGCTCGCAACGCCT
>PWMU01000079.1 GCA_003558065.1 Opitutia bacterium
AAGCGCAGCGGCAAAACAGCAGCCGGGCTCAAACGATTCGCTTGTGGGGCAGCCGGCCGTGGATTGTGGACCCGATCGCCGTGGGGCTTCACGGCGCGGCGGAAGAAGTCGGGGTGGACGAGGAACCCTTCCTGGTGATGGAATCTCTCGGCGAGCCCGTCGAACCGGAGTCCTTGTACGAAGCGCAATTGCGCGACCGCCTCGGGGAATTGCCCGGGTGGGTCGTTGAGGCCGAATCATTCTGGGAGGATTACCGGGAAGAACCGCTGGCCGCCTTCTTTTATCCGTTACGTGAGAATAATCCCGTGACGCACAATTTTCCCCAAGAGTTGTCCCTGGACTTCCTTGCCGGGGAATTCGAGTCGCTTAAACAGATGCGGCGCCATCCGAACGATTTTGAAGTCGAACCCCCGCCCGAGGGCGTGTTCCGGACCGATTTGATGAAACTCAAGACAGCCGTTCACAACGTTCTTTCGTATGTCCATTCCTTTTCCGTCAGTTTCGGCAGCACCACCCTCTACGCGGAACCCGGGGGGCCGGGAACCGTTACAATCGGGAAAACCGAACGGAACGGACGGAACGAACTGTCCATCCTGGTCGAGTATCCGCACGAGGAACCGGACGGTTATTACGACCGCTACCCGCGGGAAATGCACGTGAGGGGAAAGTACCTCGGCGACAATAAAGCCGAGGAATGGGACGCCGCTGAGGAAATGGTGCGGGCTCTCGGCGGATCGATCGAGAAACGCAATACCTCCGGGGGCTCGGAGGTGCGGATTACGGTGCCGGAGTTGCCGGTTAACGGCGAGTGAACCGGCCCAGGAAACCGGCAGGCGGCGCGCCAAACGAAACGCGAGGAACGATTCCACCGCTTGGTCACTCGGTGTGTTTCCCGTAGCCCGGAGGGGCTTCTCCCTTGACCGGGGGACCGCCGGGCGGCATGGTGCGGTTTTATCAGTGAACCGGCCCGACCGTTGTCGTGTTGGGTCGCCCTTTCTAAACGATTTACGAGGATGAACTGTTATTCGCCGCTTTCTCGCTCCGCTCTTTGCTTTATCTCCGTAACGGTATCGATTGTGTTAATTGGCTGGCGTCCGGTAATGGCGCCTCCGTTTACCCTGGAAGGTCCGGGGGTGGAAACGGCTGATTTTCGGGTGACGGTTTTCGCCTCGGGCCTGGATTTTCCCCTGGGGATGGCGGAGCTGTCCGATGGGTCGATTCTCGCGACGAGCAGCGAAGGCACGCGGTTCTTCAATTCGAGCGGAAAGCTCGTCAGGTTGGT
This sequence comes from Opitutia bacterium, assembly GCA_003558065.1. Lineage (GTDB taxonomy): Bacteria > Verrucomicrobiota > Verrucomicrobiia > Opitutales > T3Sed10-336 > PXDC01. The sequence continues at coordinate 1,283 of PWMU01000079.1, forward strand.
GGATTCCAACGGGGACGGCGTGGCGGATGGACCGCCTCAGGTGTTGTACGACGACCTGCCCGGTTCGTTGACTGCCGTCTGTGTCGGGGGAGACCTGGTATTTGTGATGGCGGTCGGTCGACCGCTGACGATTCTGCGCAAGGGGGATTCGCCCTCGGATCCTCTGAGTTTTGTCGGTGAGATTGAGTTCGACTACAGCGACGGATCGACGACCTACCATGCGCATTCGGCGCTGGAATTGCGGGAAACACCGGGAGTTTCGGAGAGCTACGACTTGTTCTTTCAGATCGGGTCCGAAAGCAATTTCGAGGAATCGGCCCGGACGGCGACCCTCTCGAGCACGACGGTCGCCGATGTCGGCGGAACCCTGGCGGCGGATTCGGCCCACATGATGACGATTGCGGACGAGGGGAAGCAGGTGAGGATGACCGATGTCGTACGGATAGGCTCGGGGCTTCGCAACGCGGCCGGGGACACCTTTCATCCCGCCACCGGAGACCTGTATTTCCAGGACAATGGAATCGACGGGCTGGAGGTGGCTACCGAGCCCCACAGCGCGGACGAGCTGAATTTCATCGCCCGCGAGGAGATCGGTCAAAAACCGGTTCCCGATTTCGGTTTTCCCGACAACTACACCGCCTACCGCACCGGCGAGGTCGTCGGGGGCGAAGGGGTGCAACCGGTCATCGCCTTTCAACCGATCCCGGATCCGGATACAGGGCTGCGCAGTGAGGGACCCAACAACATCACCTTCGCCCCACCGGGCTTTCCTGACGGGCTTAACACGGGAATCTTCCTGGGATTTCACGGGATATTCAATCAGGGCGGTTTGGACAACGACCAGAACCCGGTCGTGTACGCAGATCCCGACACCGGTGAGTATTTCCATATTATCCGGGGCCAGCAGGAGGGTGTCGGTCACTTGATTGGCCTGCATGCCACGCGCGATTCGCTTTTTGTGGCCGACCTGGTAACCGGGGGCAGCCTGAACGACGGGGCCGGTCAGGGTGTCATCTACCAGATTCAGGCGGTGATTCCTCCGACGCCGCCGCAACTCGCGTCACGACGGATCGGGCGGGAGCTGGAACTGACCTGGGATCGGGGCGTCCTTCAGGAATCGGATGACCTGGAAGGAGAGTGGGAAGAGGTTGAAAACGCCTTCAGTCCCTACGTGATCGAGCCCGAGGGAACACGCCGGTTTTTCCGTGCTGCTTATTGAGCCATGACTGCTTCGAAGGAATCCCCTGTGCCCCGGAACGGCTCGCTTTTCGACCTGGCCGGAAAGGTTATTCTCGTGACCGGTTCGACCGGCGGGCTCGGATCGGCGATCGCGCGCGGGCTTGCCGAGAACGGGGCGACCGTTGTCCTGAACGGACGCAATCGCGAGAAGCTGGATGCCACCGTCGAAGGCTTCCGGGAGGCCGGCCTGGACGCGCACGGGGCCGTTTTCGATGTCACGGATTTCGACTCCATTCATGCGCGGATTAAGCGGATCGAGAGCGGGATTGGCCCGATCGAAGTGCTGGTCAACAACGCTGGAATCACCCGGCGGGCCAGCCTGGAGGTTCTGGAGGAATCCGATTGGCGCGAAGTCATCGATACCAACCTGACGGCCGCCTTCCTGGTGGCCAAGGCGGTTGTTCCCGGGATGATCGAGCGCAGGCGGGGCAAGATCATCAATATCGGCTCGCTGATGAGCGAACTCGGCCGGGCAACCACCGGTGCGTACGCCGCTTCCAAGGGCGGGATCAAGATGCTGACGCGGGCGATGACCGCGGACTGGGCCGTCCACAACATTCAGGTGAACGCGATTGGGCCCGGGTATTTTGCCACGCAACTGACTCGTCCGCTTGTGGAAAATCAGGAGTTCACAGATTGGCTCAACAAACGGACGCCGGTGGGACGGTGGGGGCGGCCCGAAGAACTGATCGGAACGGCCGTGTTTTTTTCCTCGGCGGCCTCCGATTTCGTCAACGGACAGATCCTCTACGTCGACGGCGGCATCCAGGCGGTGCTGTAGCCTCCGGCCTCTCCCTTCGCCGGAGGCTTACGGAGGCAGTTTGCCGGATGAAGTACGCCGAAGACGGAATCCGCTGGGTCAACGATGTAAACGATAAAGGCGTTGAGGGGTTCCGGTTCTCACAGCATGCTGCCTGTTATTGATGAATGACCCCGGTCCGGATGTGCATTGAATTGCTTGAATCGCCGGTTCGGCTTTCCATGAATTGCCTTCAACCCTAACCCACTATAAGACCCATGAAAGCGACCCTTCGTATCGCCCGTTCGTACATCCCCGTTTATTTGCTCTGTGCGGGTTTCCTTTTATTTATCTTCAATCCGGCCGCCGCCCAGGAGGAAGAGCCTCTTGTCCTCGTCGAAGAGGATTTTTCGGAGTTTGAGGTGGGCGGGCAGCCCGAGCTCGACGCAGTCCGCCCTAACAATAACGTCGGCGCCGACGAGTCATTCCCGATTCCGTTCGGGAGTGCGGTCGGAGCGCTTGTGGTCGGGCCGGAGAGCGAGCCGGCCTCGAGTCTTCCCAACGGCGACAACCAAAGCCTCCGCCTCTACGACTACACCGATGGGGATATTGCCTATGCGGGGATGAACTTTGTGGATGTGGCCAGCCGCCGCGATGTCAGGCTGGATTTTCGCTTTCAGCGTTCGACTTCCTTCAGCCGGTTCAGCGATGAGGACGGCCTTTATGTGACCATCGGCGCACGCGGCGAAGTCGGCGAAGTCACCCACACCGACGCGGGGAATCGCAACTTTGAATTACGCCTCTTCAACGACGGCGGCTACATCGCCGCCGGCGCGACCTCGGAGAGCGGAAACTTCGAAACGGGCGGGGACCTCGGCGTGCATGATGTTTCGATCTTTGCCAATGCGGACGCCGAGGAGTCCCTGGAATACGAAGGCCCGCAGGGGTCGGTCACTTTGCCGGGGCTCGCGGTGAACGTCTACATCAACGGCAGTCGTGTGGTCGAGGAGATGCAGATGCGTCACGACCGGCGCGTGGGTAAAGTGGCTTTCATGGCCGGCGACGATCCGGACAAGGCCGAAATCGATTTCATTATCGACGATGTGGTGATATCGGAACTTCGCCGCGAGGATCCGCCGGCCCTGCCGTTCCCGGAGTTTTTCGAGGATTTTTCCGAGCGTGAAGTCGGCGAGCAGCCGCGGGATCTTTTCGGCACCGGCAACAACATCCGTCCGAGCAGCAATTCGGGCCAGGACGCGGAGCTTCCCCTGCAGGGTTCCGGGGCGGTCGGGGTCGTGGTGGTCGACGAAACCACCGAACCGGTCCCGGCCATCGACGGGCGCAGCCTGCGGATGTACGACTACAGCGGCGATATCGCGTTCGCCCAGCACCGCTTTCTACGCCAGCCCACCGAGGAGCGTCCCGATATCCGGTTCGATTTCCAGTTTCGGCGCTCGGCCGGGTTTGCGCGCACCAGTGACAGTGAGCGGGTGATGGTCTCCATGGGCGAGCAGGCCGACGGGGACACCTTGCGCACGAACGCGCCAAAGGCCTTCGAGGTCCGCATCTGGAACGATGGAATGATCGGAACCGGCGCCAGCGGGACCTCCGACGAATTCCGCTACGAGGACGAGGATGCCGAGGAACTCGGCGTGCACGACGTCACCGTTTACGCCAATTCCGGCGAGAACGTGCTCGTCTTCGAAGATCTTAACGAGGAGGAGCGCTCGCTCGATCCCTATTCGTTCACGACCTTTGTCAACGGCGAGTTGATCGACGAGAACCGGGGCTTCCGCGGCGGAAGCGACAACACCCCGCTCGGATCATTCGCCATTCAGACGGGAACCGGAATGGCCGCGGAGAACATGGATATGGTGTTCGACAACATCCGAGTTTCCCAATTCCTGGGCGACGACGAACTGGACCTCGGGCAACCCGGGGTGCCGGACGAGATTCTGTTCTCTCAGGTTCCCCTCGGGCGCACCTGGGGAAGCGATCCCATGCCGGGCGCCGAAGTGGCGATACGCGCGGAGGTGAGGGATGCGTTCAATGTTCCTTTGGCCGGGCGCGAAGTGACCTTTTCCGTCGACACCGGCGGCGGTTCCCTGGCCGAACCGACGACGGTCGAGACCGATGTGGACGGTGCGGTGAGAGTCGTCTACACCACCGCCGAAGGGGATCCCGAAACGGCGTCGATCCGGGCCTCGGTCGGGGAGATTGACGACCTGTGGGACGTGGCTTCCACCCTCCCGGGGCCGGTGACCGATATCGAAGCCACAGGCGGCAGTGTTTCGACCTTCAGCGACGAGCACGGGGAGTTTCGTGTTCACACGTTCACGAACGAGGGCGCCGATACCTTTGAAATCACCTCCGGTTCGGGCGAGATCGAGGTCCTCGTGGTCGCCGGCGGCGGCGGCGGCGGCGGCAGCAGCAATAACCGCTGGGGCGGTGCGGGGGCCGGCGCCGGCGGTTTGATCCAGACGGTGCTCGGCGCCGAGTCGGGAACCTACGATCTGGCGGTGGGGGCCGGCGGCGCCGGCGGAGTCGGGGACAGCAACGCGGGAGAGCAGGGCGAGGACTCGGTTTTCGGCGACCTGGTGGCCCTGGGGGGGGCCCGGGCCCGCGGACAGAATAACCAGTACGACGGCGGCAGCGGCAGCGGCGGCGCGCCGCAGAGCAGTACGGCTGCACATCATGGCGGCAGGGGGCTGCAGCCGGAGTCGGCCTCCGGCGGGTTCGGCAACGACGGCGGCTGGGGTACCGAAGCGATCGGCAACGACCGTGCCGGAGGCGGCGGGGGCGGTGCCGGGAGCCCCGGCGGCGATGCCGGCCCGAGTACGGGCGGTGACGGCGGAGACGGGTGGCTGTCCTTCATCACGGGCACCGGCGTGTACTACGCCGGCGGCGGTGGTGGCGCCGGACGCCATGTCGGCGGCGAAGGCGGCCTTGGCGGCGGCGGCGGCGGTACGGTCGACGGCGACGGTGAGTCTGCTGCTCCGAACACGGGCGGGGGCGGCGGCGCTTCCAGTCTCGGCGAAGACCGCACCGGAGGCGACGGCGGATCGGGCATCGTGGTCGTCCGCTACAAGATCGGCGAGGCGCCCGACGTTTCCGATCCGGATCCGGACCGGGTGCCGACTGTCACGGCGGGCCGCGTTTCCGGAACCGACGACCTTCGCCTGTCCTGGCTGAGCCTGGAAGGCCAGACCTACCTCCTCCAGCGTTCGGAGAATCTGACTGACTGGGAGGACACCGATGCTTCTTTCGAGGGCGACGGCACCGTTCTGGAGCATATCCTTGAAGGCCTCGGGGACGATCCTCGTGAATTCTTCCGCTTGCTGATTGAAGAAGATTGAGCGAAGGAAACGGGATTGCGGCGGCGGCTTAACGGCCGCTGCCGCAATCTTTTGGTTCCAGGCAGATTGACGATATGAAGTTTTTTCTGAAATCCGACCCCGGTCGGATTCCGTTTCCGCGTGACGAAACACTGGCCAGGGCGCGGAACGCGCTTTCGGTGACTCCGTTTCACATCACCGACGTCGCGGCTCACATGAGCGAAGGCGGCATTCACGATTACTATTCCAACGGAGACTACTGGTGGCCGAATCCGGAGACGCGGGATGGCCTGCCCTACGTGCGGCGCGACGGGGAGACCAATCCGGATTTTTTCTTCGCGCACCGCAAATTCATCAGGAATCTCAGCGAGCACGTGGCCCACCTGGCCGGCGCCTATTTGCTTACGGGCGAAGACCGGTTCGCGGCCAGGGCGTGCCGGTTTCTCAAGGAGTTTTTTCTGGACGAAGCAACGAAGATGAATCCGCACCTTTGCTACGCCCAGGCCATCCCCGGGGTTTGTCCGGGACGGGGTGTCGGGATTATCGATACGCTGCACCTGATCGATATCCCGGTGGCCGTGGAGGCGATGCGGGAATCGCCGGAGTTTCCGGATGAGGTTGTGACTGGCCTTGTGGCCTGGTTTTCGGAGTACCTCGAATGGATGACCACCCACCAGTACGGGATCGACGAGAGGGAACAGAAAAACAATCACGGCATTTGCTGGTCGGTTCAGGCGGGGGTGTTCGCCCGGTTTACGCGGAACGTTCGCGTCATGGATTACCTGCGGACGCGCTACCGCGAGGTGCAGCTTCCTGGACAAATGGCCGAAGACGGAAGCTTTCCGGCCGAGCTCGGACGCACGAAACCCTACGGGTATTCGATTTTCGTATTGGATAATTTGGTAACGCTCTGCCACGTCCTCTCCGAACCCGGAAACGATCTCTGGGAATTCACTCTCGAGGACGGACGCGGCATCCGGAAGGGCATCGATTTTATCGTTCCCTACATGCGCAAGAAAGAGACCTGGCCCCACCCGCCGGATGTCCAGCACTTTGAAGGCTGGCCCGCGCGGATCTCGTTTCTCCTTTTCGCCGGTATCGCCTTCGGAGACGACGGGTACGTCGACCTTTGGCAGCAACTTCCCGAACCCGACGACGACGAAGTCAAACGCAACACCGCGATCAAACAGCCGCTTGCCTGGCTGCGGTAGGCGTGGGGCGGTTGTACCGGGGAAGAGCGTTCGGGATCAGCGACCCTTCCGTATCCGTTCCAGCATTTCCAGAACGAGCGTTTCCGGCGGTTGCGACGCGTCGAGGCAAAGAGCTTCTTCCGCCCCGGGCTCCTCGAGGGCGGCGAATTGGGAGCCGGCGATCGAGGGGCCCGCAAAATGATCTTCCCGGCCGGCCAATCGTTCTGTGGCCTTTTCGGGAGAAAGCTTCAGATAAACCAACAGCACCGGCTCTCCCGGCCGGACCAGGATTTCCCGGTACTTTCGTTTTAGCGCGGAACACGTGAAAACGGCCGGGGTGTCTTCCGCAAGGCAGCCTTCGATCCGTTCCCGGATCCGGTGGAGCCACGGCAGCCGGTCGGCGTCGGTCAGCCCTTCACCGCGGCGCATCTTTTCTTTCGCTCCCGCCCCGTGAAAGTCGTCTCCGTCGAAAAAAAGAGCGTTCAGGCGACCGGCCGCGAGCCGGCCCAGCGTCGTTTTCCCGCATCCGGCGACTCCTGTGAAGACAATGATTTTCGCGGCTGGTCCGGTCATGGCGATGCGGAGTATCGAGAGTCGAGTGGGGGAGTGTCGAGTGCGGAAAAGTCTGACCGGTATTGGGGGAACCGCGATCCGAAAGGTCGTTCTTTCTGAAGGAGACCGTGACGTTAAACTGCTCTTCGGTGCCCGGAATATCCGGCAGTGCGCTGTTTCGGAGGCCCCGCGGTTTTTCCCGGATTCCAGACCCCATCGACCATCAGCGTGCCGGGATTGTCGGGAATACCGTATTCGTTTCGTTCGATGAGGTTGATCAGGATATCGGTTGCCCGGGCTCCCAGGAGTTCGGTGTTCTGGTAAATGCCGGAGAGGGATCCGGTGCGTTTCGGACAGCTCAGGCTGACGAAACCGAGATCCCCGGGGACAGCATACCCCCAGGTGCGCAATCGGTGGAGCAAAGGGCTGGCGTTGGGGCTCACAATGACTTCCGGCCGGACCTTTTCCATCCATTGCGACACCACCTGCTTCGTCCATTCGCCGGCAACCAAGGGCTTAAGCGGTGCGAGGCCGCCGAGTTCGCGGCACTCCATCAGGTAGGCGGCCGACCAGCGGTTCTGTACATTGGCGGTTGCGGAGGTGCTCTTCAGCGCCAGGCCGATTCGCCGGTAGCCCAGGCGCGCGCATTCGCGTACGGCCCGTCGCATGGAACTGTAATGGTCGTTGACGGCACGGTGGATCGGCGGATGACTCAGGGTGAAACCGTAAGCGACGAGGCAAAACCAGTCCCAGTGAAGATCCAGCTTAAGATCCGGAGCGGGCAGCGAAGCGAACATCAGTCCTTGAATGGACCGACGGCGGAGCTCTTCGGAAAACCGAGGATCGTCTCTTCTCACCGGCGGAAGCCAGATTTCCTCCATACGGAAGCCCCGTTTTTCCGCTCGTGCCCGGGCCTCGGTGAAAAAAGCGGCAATGGTCGGGGTCACCCGCCGCCAGCCGTCCCGCGTCGGGAAACTGGTAACGAAGGCGAGCCTAGGCGGCTTTTTCGGAAGCTTTCCGGAGCGTTTCCCGGTCATGAGAAGAGAGATGTAGGGATTGTTTCGGTACCCGAATTTTTCGGCCGCCTCACGGACTCGTTTTCGAGTGGCGGGCGGAATCTTCGTGCTGTCCCGGAGGCTCAGGGAGACGGTTGAGACATGCATGTTCAGTTCCGTGGCAAGGTCGCGCATCGAAACGTAGTGTCCTCGTTTGTGCCGAACCGGGATCGCGGCGACACGCTCCGACGCCTGCTCGACCAGCGTCTTTCCCGGGTTCCAAACACCCTTGACAAAAAGCGTGTTGGAGAAGGCGGGGCTTCCGCGCTCATTGCGGTCAATGGAGTCGACCAGCATATCCACCGCACGGGCGGCCAGAATCGCAGGGTTGGGATAGATGCCGGAGACCGTTCCGTCGAGTGTGGGACTGTTCAAGCTGATCAATCCAAGCTCTTCCGGCACCTTCCACCCACCGGTCTCGATCCTTTCCTTCAAAGACCCCGCCCAGGAAACGACCAGTGCTTCGGGACGGTGTTTCCGCAGCCACGCGAAGAGTGTTTGATCGTCCCACCGTTCCATCAGAAGCGGCGGGAGGCGGTGCGACCTTTGAGAGCGCTCCTGCTCCATCAGGTACGCGGCCAGCCAGCGGCGGTTGATTCTTGGGTTTTCGTCATCGGCAAGCACCAGTCCTATCCGGCCGCAGCCGCTGCGATGACAGCGTTCCATGGCAGTCATCAGGGATTGAAACGGGTCGCAGGCGACCCGGTTGAGGGCCGGGCTCCCCACGGCGAAACCAACGCTCACCACCGAAAACCTGTTCCATTCCAGAATCAGTTCGTCACGAAGTTCCGGATACGCAGCCAGTAGAACGCCGGAGATATTGCGGGTATAAAGAATTCCGGTGGCGCGCCGGCCGGTCATTCCCTTGTCGCTGAGGTTAAACGTGTCCAGCCGGTATCCTTTCTCCTCGGCGCGCCTCTCCGCGCTTTCGAGAATCGGATGCAGGAAAGACGACGAAAAACCGGTAAATCGGGGTTCGGCCGCGGTGCACAGGGCGAGGACCGGACGGGTGACCGATGGGCGGCGGCCTTTGGTCCGCTCGCGGCGAATGGCCATCAGGGCGGAAACGTAGGGATTGCGTTCGTAGCCCAGACGATTGGCCGCCTGAATCACCTTGTCCCGGGTGGCGGGGGATATTTTCGGACTTCTGTTGAGCGCCAGAGAAACGGTCGCGGTCGTAACCCCGGCCGCGGATGCCACATCCTGCATCGTGACCGGCCTGCGGGGTCTGACTGGGTCATTCTTCGCCATGAATACGGATTCTCCAAAGGATATCTATGACCGATTCCATTCGATTGCAATGGCTGGTCAACTATTTAAACGAGAGACTGCCTGCATTCGTGCGCCGCGCCGCCTACGGTTGGCAAAACTGAACACCGATGTTCATTCACCAATAAATGTTTTCAAACCCCGCATTCGACCATGCACCCGTTCTCATCGGCACGCCCCCGATCCGGCGTGTTCAACCTGATCGAATTGCTCACGGATAAGCAGGAAGCAGCAGGGCGTTGGGAAACGGCAGGATAACTTCAGGCATTTTAAAACCCGGTATACTTTGGAATCGATGTTGACCTCTTTATTTTATTCAACGCCTCGAAATGAATCGGGAAGCCGCGAGAGAACGGCGATCTCTTTCGCGTTCTCTTCGCGGCCTGCCGTATTCACCCATCGTTTACGGGTTGGCGGGGTTCCGCTCCTTGTTCTTTCCTGCCTGGCGTCCGGTTTGGCAGTTGATGCGTCGGCCGGAGAGTCCGGGTCCGGAAGCAGTCGGGACGCACTACCGGAAACCCTTTTCCTGCGTCCGGAAGCCCTGGCTGCACAAAAGCAGCGCCTGGAAGCGGGCGATTCTCATGTGGAGGCGGCTTTCGACGAGTTGATCCGGCGGGCGGAGGAAGCTTTGGAGCAGGAGCCGGTCACCATTGTGAGCAAGCCCCAGACCCCGCCGAGCGGCGATAAGCACGATTATATGAGCCTGGGGCCCTACTGGTGGCCCGATCCGGACTCGGAAGACGGGCTGCCGTACATCCAGCGGGACGGGGAGGTGAATCCGGAACGCTACGATTATGACCTGCCGCGTTTGGACGCGGTGACACGCGCCGTGCGCGATCTCGGCCCCGCGTATTATTTCAGCGAAAACGAGGAGTACGCCGAACACGCTGCCTTGCTGTTGCGCACGTTCTTCATCGACGTTGAAACCCGTATGAACCCGAACCTTAAGTACGCGCAAATCCGGCGCGGCCATGGGGAACTGAATCCGGGTGGTATCATCGAAACCACGCGCTTCCGCGATCTGATTGACTCGATTCTTTTGCTGAAGGGATCGGAAGCCTGGACAAACGAAGACCATACCGCTTTGAAGCGTTGGTTTGGAGACTATACCGATTGGCTGGTCAACAGCGAGCACGCCCGCGAAGAGGCCGAAGCCGCGAACAATCACGGAACCTGGTGGGCCTACCAGGCGGTTCTCTACGCCCTTTTTTCGGGGAAGAACGACGTCGCGCTCGAAGTCCTGAAAACCATCCCGGACCGGATCTCGGACCAGATCGAGCCCGACGGCCGCCAGCCGTACGAGATTGTCCGAACGCGTTCCTTTCATTACCACGATTTCAACAACCGGGGCCTTTTGCGGCTGGCCCGCCTGGCCTCCCATGTCGATTTCGACCTGGCTTCGTTCGAGACCGACGACGGGCGCGGTATCCGTACCGCCGTCGAGTTTCTGATCCCTTACGCCACCGGCGGGAAGGAATGGGAGTGGGAACAAATCTCAGACATTCGCTATAACAACGTCGCGCGCCAGTTTCGCCGGGCCTCCGTTGTTTTTGAAGACCCGAAATTTGAACGAGCGATCGAGCGCTTGCCGGACGGGGGCAAGGGTCATTTGCACAGCAGCGTGCGCCTGCTGGATCCCCCGCCGGAACTCGAAATAGAAAGCGGCTACCGATAAGCTCGAAAATATACTCGCGCAGATACCGTTGTTCCAAACCAGTTATATCCCCTGCAACCCTTTGTGGGAGCGGGTTCACCCGGCCGTCGGCCGTGGACGAAAACCGCGGGAAATGTCCTGAATGATTCGCGTCAAATAAGAAATCGTGATTGATCGACTCAGAAATCAGAAAAAAAGTCCGGATCGCCCCCCACGAATCAGCCTTGCCGTAGGGCCGTGGCTTCAGTCGGTTCTGTTCGATGATCGATCGTACGCTCGGCTCCAGGCCGCGGGCGAGTTGCGTATTCAACAGTCTGATCGGCTTTCGGACAAGGAGCTGGCGGACTGGATGAAGGATACCAACATCCTGATCACCGGCTGGAAATGTCCGAAGATCGAAAGCTGGATGCTCGACCAGGCGCCCGGGCTTGATCTCGTCGCCCACAGCGCGGGGAGCGTGAAGACTCTTCTGCCTCTCGATGCGTACGGACGCGTCACAGTCGTCAGCGCCGCCGCTGCAATGGCACCGGCTGTGGCCGAACTGGCGCTTTCCGCCATTTTGATGATGCTTCGCCGCCCGCACCAGTACGACGCCGGTATCCGCGAAGGAACACTGAAAGCCTGGGGTAGCTCGTCGGGCGAAATTCTCGGGAGGGAAGTCTGCGGCAGCCGGCTGCTTGTCGTCGGAGCCAGCCGGGTGGGCCGCTCGTTGGTTTCCTTTGCGAAAGCCCTTGGCGCCGACGTTCGTGTCAGCGATCCCTACCTCGCTTCCGGCGACGCGGCCGATATGGGCGTGGTCAACGATTCCCTCGACGCCCTGTTACCCTGGTGCGATGTTCTCTCTCTGCACACGCCCCTGACAGAGGAGACCCGGGGACTGATCGGGCCCGGGCAATTGGCGCTCCTGCGCGACGGCGCGCTTGTGGTGAACACGGCGCGCGGCGCGCTCATGGATCAAGGAGCTTTGCTCAGAGAGCTGCAGAACGGGCGGCTCAACGCTGCGCTTGATGTGTTCGAGAAGGAGCCGTTGCCCGCCGGGGACCCGTTGGGCTCGATTGATAATGTGCTGCTTCTTCCGCATATGGGCGCCGCAACCGAACAGGCCCGTCGGCGCCAGGGGGAGTTGGTTGTCGAGGAGATCGAGCGTTTTATGACCGGCCGGCCCCTGCGCCATGCCGTCGACGTCGAGCAATTGGCAATCCTGGCATGAAGAAGCAGCAACGAATGTTCCGCCTGTTCTGCGACAACCAATCATGAACGCGAAAAATTCCATGAACGACCGATGGATGGTTTTCAGCAAGCATCTGTGGGGCCCGTCGCTGGATGAAACCGGGCGGCGGCTGGCCGAGATGAACGTTGGCGCGATCGATCTGACTGTTCGGCCCGGCGGCCATGTGGAGCCGGAACGGGCGGCCGATGACTTGCCGGCCGCAGCGGAGGCTCTCGGCGAGCACGATGTCCGGATCGGGATGATCACCACCCAGATCACGGACGCGACGGAGGCGACGACGGAATCCATTCTGCGGACTGCTTCCCGGCTCCGGATCCGGTACTACAAGCTCGGTTACTGGCGTTACCACGGCTTCAGATCCATCAAGTCCCGGCGTGGCGAAGTCGCCGCCCGCCTCAGGGACCTCGCTGCCTTGAATCTTGAATTCGGCATCCACGGCGGTTTCCACAACCATTCGGCCGATTTCTTCGGTGCCCTGCCGGGCGACACCGAGGCCGTTCTCGAACAGGTGGCCCCCGAAGCCATCGGCGTCTACTTCGATCCCGCCCACGCATCCATCGAGGGTTCTTCGTATGGCTGGCTGATGGGAATGGATCTGCTGGCGGACCGGATCACGATGCTGGCGGTGAAAGACTATCGATGGATACCCAACACCGGCAGGCACCAGGCGGGCCGGCTTTACAGTTCGGAGTTTTGTCCCCTGGGCGAGGGCAATACCTGCTGGCCGTCTGTTGTGGAGTGTTTGAATGAGATCGGGTTTAACGGTCCCGTGTCCTTCCACAGCGAATACCAGGGGCCCCACAGTTTTCAGGATCTCAGTGTCGACGAAGTGTTCGAACAAACCCGGAAGGACGTGCAGCAGTTTGCATGTTGGACGGAGGCCGCGCGCGGCAGGTCGGGTCAGATTGGAGTTGGCGGTCCCTGAATGCCGGCGGGAACAAGACAGGTAACCGCCGCTGTCGCCGGCGTGGTCGTGTTTGTCGGCCTGGTGTTGCTGGTCGCGATACTGGGGCGCGGCATGTATTACCTCACTTATGTCGGGGCTTCCGCGGAACGGGAGCTCGAACTCCTGGAAGCGGACGGTTCCCCGCGCGCTCCGATCGGTCACCACCGTGTCGCGGAATGGAACGGGGAACGGGTTTTCGGTGAAGCGCCCGAACTCGGGAGTCTGGTCGAGGCGGGGGCGCTCCCGCCGGTCGAGGATCGTCTTCCGGAGAATCCCCTGGTGATTGATCCACCTGAACAGATAGGGCCGTACGGCGGCGTGTGGCGGCGGTTTGGCACGGGTCCCGAAGACATCAGCGCCATGACGGCCGTTATGTACGAGGTCCTGTTTCGCTGGGACCCGATGATGGAGGAGATACTGCCCAATCTCGCCACGGACTGGGAGGTGAGGGAGGACGGCAGAGTTTATGTGTTCCACCTCCGCCGGGGAGTACGTTGGTCGGATGGCGAGCCTTTTACTTCCGGGGATCTGATGTTCTGGTACAACCATGTCCTCACTAACAGCGATCTTTCCCCCGCGCCCCACCGGGCTTTCGTTCGGGGAGGAGAAGTGATGGATATGGAGGCGCCCGACGAGTACACGGTAAAATTCCGCTTTGCCGAGCCGCACGGACTTTTCATGCGCTGGATCGTCGAACACGTAACCCGCCAGATGCTCGAATATCCAGCGCATTACTTCCGCCGGTTTCATCCGGATTTTCAGGATGAAGAGACCTTGAGCGCGCGGGTGCGGGCGGCGGGATTCAGTTTCTGGTATCAGTATTTCGAGGATAAAGCCGAATGGCGAAACACGGAACGGCCAACGCTCACGGCCTGGGTTATTACGAGGCCGCCGCCCGCACGGCGAATCGTGTTTGAAAGGAACCCGTACTACTGGAAGGTCGACAGCGACGGCAATCAGCTTCCCTATATCGAGCGAAAAACGTATCAGATCTCCGAGCGCGAGGCCATCAATCTCCACTTTATGCGGGGGGAAATGGGGGTCGAGGACCGTCATGTCCTGCTCAGAAACTATCCGCTGCTCAAGGAGTTCCGGAAACGCGGCAACTACCGGATCCATGAGTGGGTTGCCGAGGAAGGTTCGAGCGCGATCATGCCCAATCTCAACCACCGCGATCTTGAGATGAAGGAGGTGATCGGCGATCGTCGGTTCCGGTTGGCGCTTTCCCACGCCATCAACCGTGAGGAGATTCGCGAAGCGGTCTATTTCGGCCTCGGCCGGCCCAGGCAGATTACTCCCGCGGCCACCTCCCCGCTTTACGATGAACGCTTGGCTGTCGCTTACACTGAATTCCGGCCGGAAGAAGCCGAACGGCTCCTGGATGAGATGGGGCTCGACCGACGGAACAAAGAGGGCATCCGGCTGCTCCCGGGCGGGAAACCGTTGAGTCTGACGATCGAAATGTTTCCGTTACTCGGCGACATGGAGACCCTGAACCTCGTGGCCGACCACTGGAAGCAGGTGGGTGTCGATGCCGATGTCCGCCTGCACGCCCGCTCACTGTTCTACACCCGAATGCCCGCCAGGCTCCACGATGTGGGGGTCTCCAGTATCAGCCAACTGCTCACCCCCTTGTTGGACCATCGGTTTTTTGTTCCGTATCATCCCACGGCACCCCGGCACGCACTCGCCTACAGCAACTGGTTTCTCTCGGACGGGGAGCGTGGCGAGCGCCCTCCGCCGGAAATGCTTCGTGTCATGGAGCTGTACCGGGAAATCCAGGACACCGTCGATTTGGACGAGCAAATTCGGCTTGGAAGACGGATTCAGGAGATCAATACGGAGAACCTCTGGGTCATCGGCCTCGTTGGGGATCTCCCCGGCCTGGTGCTGGTGAACAACAGCTTCAAAAACGTCCCGTCCGACGCGATCCTCCACGCCAACGTGGGAATGACGGCTCCCGAGTGCTATGCGGTCGAGGAATAGGCCGGAGGGGCGCGGGTCGAATGGCGCTCGGTTAGGCTCAGAGTAAAACGCGCTTCCAGCGTGTTGTCTCAGGCTGGAAGCCTGAGCTAGTGCGATCCACCGCCTAAACCGGGCGCCATCCGGATTGGCGGGTGATGAATCGCGGGTTCGACCCGGGCAACCCTTGTTCGCTCAGTACTCGATGCGGTCGGGGTTCTGAAGCCAGGCTTCAAAGACGCGAAGGCCCGTTTCGCGCCGGCTTTGGGTCCAGTTGAGTTCCCTTTCTGGCCAGTCTTTTCGGATTTCGGCGAGGATCTTCCCGTCGTCGAATCCTGCTCGGGCGGCGTCTTCGCTCCGACAGGCGAATACCAGGCGATCGATCCGCGACCAGTAAATCGCGGCCAGGCACATCGGGCAGGGCTCGCAGCTGCTGTAGAGCGTGCATCCGGTGAGGACATGTGTGTCCAGATTTCGGCAGGCGTCCCGGAGAGCGACAATCTCGGCGTGGGCCGAAGGGTCGCGCGAGGAGACCACTTGATTCCAGCCCTCGCCGACCAGGGTGTCTTCTCGGGTAATCACCGCACCGAAGGGACCCTGACGCCCGTCGCGCGAATGCTCCTCAGCAAGCGAGAGGGCGTGCTCCAGCCAGGACTCGTCGCGGGTTCCCGGCATTTAGTGAGAGTGCCATCGATGGAGCGGTTCATCGACCCAGGCCGGGGTGATGAAATCGGGACTCTCGGGGGCGGTTTCGCCATTCCTCCGGGCGCGTGTCTCGAGTTCACGGAGAGTGGGCACGTCCCATCGGGCGCGCTCCCGGTCGTTGGTTTGTGGATCGACATCCCAAAGGTGTTGGCCCTCTTCGTCGGCTATCGTGCCGGTTCCGTACTTCTGTGGCATTCCCTGACGCATCAGCCACCGGTCCAGCGACGCGGCGGCGAGCCATCGGGCCGGACGGTGGCCCAGTTTCGCTGCGGCGACGGCCAGGGTGTGCGTTTGCCAAATGTCGTCGATGTTGTCGCTCCGTTGAAAAATGACAGCGGCGCGGTAGTAATCCTCCGGCGCGGTTATACCTCCGGATTCAATCAGGGCGGATGCCCGTTCCCGCCGCCTGATTTCGCGTTGTCGGAGCTCCCAGTGCTCGGGGGTTCCGTAGGCTGTTGAGGTTCGCTTCTCGCTTTGATCCGCCCGGAATAGACTCAACAATTCTTCGTTCATCGCGGTTAACTCTGGATGGATTGGCGTCACCCCGGCTCAAATCAATTACTTGAGGAATGAAGGTGTCTGAGTTGTTACAGGAACTGTCAACAAGGCAGGCCGTGTTGAAATCCAGCCTGGATTGAATTCAAATGAAGGGAACTCCTGATGTTGCTTATAGTAGTATTGTGAGGTTAGAGAGTGAAGCGGCACTCTGCCAAGCTTGTTTTTTAAAACTTTTTCACAATTAGAAAAGGTTATAATAAAAAATTAGATTCTTTTGTCCAATATGCTGTAGTTTTAGTTTGATTTAGTGTTTTGCCTGTCAATGCGATAAGTCCGCCCCTTCGAAGGTCGCGGGAGAAACCATAAAGGGGCTGAGGTAATCGGCGGAGCGCAGGTTTGAGATCAGCCCGGCGAAGGCAGAGTGATGCGCAGGGAGGTTCCTCCGATATCGGATCGAAGGACTTCAATGCTGCCGTGGTGGCTGTCGAGAATCCGCTTAACAATGGCCATCCCCAGGCCCGTTCCCTCCTGCCGGCCCGTAAGGAAGGAGTCAAAAATCCTTTCCCTGACCTCGTCCGGAATGCCGCAGCCGGTGTCGGTGATCGTCAGTTCCACCCGGGGCGTTCCGTTGTCATGAAATACCTTCTTCAAATCCAGGAAGAGGTCGCCGCCCTCCGGCATCGATTGAAGCGCGTTGAACACAAGGTTGAGTACGACCTGCTGCAGTTGCTCCGGGTTTCCTTCGATCTCGAGCGGGTCCGGAGGTTCCTCGTAATGGAGGCGAATCCGGGCCTGTTCGAGCTTGAGTCGCATGAGAATGAGGGTGTCCCTGAGGATCCCCTGCAGCGTGCAGCGGGAATGAACGTCCTCCGAGGACTTGGCGAAGTTGAGCACCCGGCTGACGATCGATTCCAGGTGATCCAGTTTTTCCTCGATAACCGCGCCGTCCCGGGCTCTTGGATCGTTCTCCGGAAACTGCAGATCGAGGGATTGAAACAGCAGTTTGATGACGGTCAGAGGATTTCGGATTTCGTGAGCGACTTCCGATGCGAGCAGCCCGAGGGCGTTGAGCCGTTCGGTCAGGCGAAGCTGTTCCTCGCTTTGGAAAACGCGTGCGTAGAGCCTGGCGTTTTGAATCGCGACGGCCCCGAGGCTGGCCATGGCGGCAACGAGTCGCTTTTCTTCATCGTTGAATCGGTGCGGGTGGGACGTGTAGGCGTTGAGTACGCCGATGACTTCCCCGTCGTAGATGATCGGCGTGATCAGGAGCGAGATCAACCCTTCGCTTCGGATGGCCTGCAGGACGGGAAGGCTCTCCTCGGTCTTGAGCAGGTCCAGGACCTCGATTTGCTTTTTGCGCCTGATGGCCGCTCCCACGCTGCTTTCATCGATCGACAGGGGAGGGAGCCCGGCAAACGAGCCGGAGTCGCCATTGACCGAGTAAAGCTCCATGTGGTCGGTTTCGCCGGCTGTCAGGAACACCGCGCAGAGACGACAGGCGATGATCTTTCGCGCTTCCAGGGTGATGCTGTCGATGATTTCCTGGAGTTCGAGCTTGGAGACAAGCCTTTGGCCGATGGTGAGCACCGATTCCAGCTGGCTCGCCTTGGTCTTGAGTTGCTGGATAAGCCAGAGGTTGCGGGCAACCCGGGTGGCCTCCGCCGTTATCAGAAGGAGGAATTTCAGATCCTCTTCCCCAAAGGCGTCGGGTGTGTCGCTGTCGATATTGACGACGCCGATAATCCGGCCCCGGTCTTCCATGGGAACCGTCAGCTCGGAGCGCACCGAGTCGCGGATTCTGAAGTAGCGCGGTTCAGTACGTACATCGCGCACCAGAAGCGGTTTTCCGTGCAGGGCGACCCAGCCGGTTACGCCCACACCCGGTTTCAGGCTCATTCCGGCGTCGTCGCCCGACAGCCCTTCGGCTACCTCGATTTCAAGGTGTCCGCTGTCGGGATTGATCAGAGCGATGGATCCGCTGCCGGCGCCGAAGATGCTGACGATTTCCCCGAGGATCAGAGCCAGTGCCTCCCGCGGGTCTTCGGTCTTTCCAGCCAGGCTGCTGATCCGGTAAAGGGTGTCGATCGCGGAAGACCGGCTTAAGTCATTCATCGGGTGGTGGCGCGGGTTGCGGAAGGAGAGTGTTGAGTGGAGCGGGTTGCGGGTGGAGTGGCAATGGGAAATGAGATATCACAGATAACCGGCGACGAAAAACCAGGAACCCCGAACCGGGAAAGGGCTCATTCCGGAGCGATCGCTGCGCTGAGAGCCTCCTGGAGCTTCAGTAGATTGGTTTCGTCATCGCCTTTCGCGGGATCGATGTTCTCAATATAGAAGGTGTCGAGCGCGACGTCGCGTTCGGTCGCGATCCGGGCGAAGGTGATGTCGTAGCCGTAGTCGAAGAGGATGCGGGAGATCTCGTAGAGGAGGCCGATTTTGTCGTTCGCCTGAATCTCCACGATGGTTCGCTTCAGCGACAATTCGTTGTAAACCTGGACATTCGACGGAATAGAGGCCTCGAGGCGGGGCTTTTCCTGGCGGTAAAGGGATTTTTCCTTCTTCTTCTTCCGGCGGGCATCGCCCAGGACTTCCGGGAATATATCCTTCTTAGAGGTGAGCGCTCTTTCGAGGGTTTTCCGGAACGTGTCCCGGGCTTCCTGGCTTTGCACCATCCCGCGCCCGGGTTCGACCACGTAGAAGGTGTCGATCGCGATGTGGTCGGACCGGGTAATGACTTTTGCGGTCAGGATATTGAGGCCGGCCGCGATGAAGGCTCCCGCCATTTTGCTGAACAGTCCCGCCCGGTCCCAGGTGACGACGTCGACGATGGTGATGCTGCGGTCCACGTCGTCATTCCAGTCTATGATCGGAATGAGCGCGCCCTCGGCTTCGCTCTGGGCGGCGATATTCGCCAGGAGCTGGTGAATCAGTTTGATGTGAAGGATGATCTCCCCGGTGTCGGTGTTGGTGAAGTACCGTTCCGGCAGCAGGTTGAAGTGGGCCGTGATCTCTTCCTCGCTGATTCCGGGAATCTTCTGCTCGATGACGCTTTTGGAGATCATCTTTTTCCGCTCCGTGTGCTTTTGATCAATCGTGGCCCCGAGGGTGAGTTTTTCGGCGGTCGATTGGTACAGCTGGGTGTGGAGCGTGTCCTTGAAACTGTTCCAAAGGTTCGCGGCCGTGGCCCGGGCGTCGCAGAAAGTGTGGACGTAGAGGTGGCGGAGGTTGTCCAGATTCTCAACCTGTTCGGCGAACAACGCGGCCGTACGGGGATCCTCGACGTCGTACTTTTGCCAGATCCGGGTCATCAGCAGATGGTTGCGTATTACAAAATCGACCTGTCGGCACTTTTCCTCCTCGATTTCCATTCGTGTAAGAACGTTTCGTGCCAGTTTGGCGCCGGATTCCGCGTGACCCGCCACTCCCGTCGATTTGCCGATATCGTGGAGGAAAAGGATCAGGTAAAGGAGTTTGGGGTAGGGGGTTTGCCGGAGAACCGCGCGGTATTTTTCCATGACGGGATCCTCTCCCGCGAAAACGCTGTCCAGCTCGGCGAGTGTATTCAGAGTATGGATGTCGGCGGTGTAGCGGTGATAAAATTCGTGCTGGACGAGGCAGGTGAGCCGGCCGAATTCGGGAACGAATTTCCCGAGGACTCCCAGATCGTGCATCAGGATCAATGTGGGGTACACCTGCCCGGCTTGCTGGAGAATCGTTGCGAAACTGATGTTGGGCCGGGGGGAGCGGATGACGTCGTTGGTGATGAGATGAACCGATTCCTGGATGAGGCTGGTCAGTTCAAAATCCATCCGGCAGTTGAGCTGCTGGCAGTGCCGGAAGACGCGGATAAGGCGCTCGGGATCCTTCCTGAAGACATCCCGCATTTCGAAGGTCAATTCGTTTCCCCGCAGAAGAAAGCCGTCGAACTGTTTCTGACGGTCGAATTTGCGGGCCCTGATGACTTCCCGGAAGGAGACCCGGTCAGTCGCACGATGGTCCTGCCGGAGCGCCAGGCGCTGTTCCAGCAGTTGCGAGGTGCGGAAGACGGTTTGCGCGTGCATGTAGTAATCGCGCATAAAAATTTCGACCCGCTTGAAGATGTCTTCTTCTTCATAACCGAGATTCCGGGCCACTACGGGCTGGCTCTCGAGGTCGAGTAGATCCGTCGGGTGACGACTGATGAAATGCAGTTCGTTGCGGACGCGCATCAGGAAGTCGTAGGCGCGCCGGTAATCCTTCTCTTCCTTGTGCTGCAGATAGTTGTGCTCGCAGAGGTCCGCCATGCGTTCGATGCCGAGTTTGATGCGCGCCATCCACAGGGTGTTCTGGTAATCGCGAAGCCCGCCGACGCCGCTTTTGATGTCGGGTTCCTGCAGGAAAATCGTGTTCTGGAAGCGCTCGCGCCGGCCGGCCTGGTCGTGGAGGCGCGCTTCCAGGTACTTGTGCGGATTCTCCTTTTGGTAGAAGTTCTTATAGGCGTGATGGAAGATATTGAAAAGCTCCTCGGAGCCCGCGACCAGCCTCCCTTCAAGCAGCGACGTTTTCGTCCGAATATCTTTTCGCGCTTCTTCAATGACTTCGTTGATGGTCCGGGTGGAGTGACCGATTTTCAGCCGGAGATCCCAAAGCGGGTAGAGAACTTCGTTGGAGAGCAGTTCCTGGAAGGTCTTCAGGTGTTTTCCGCGCGATCTGGCCGGAAAGAGAAACATGATGTCGATATCGCTCAACGGAGACAATTCCGCCCGGCCGTATCCGCCCAGTCCCAGCAGGCACACGGGGGTGGACGGGACTCCGTGGTCATGGGCGAACCTCTCGAGGGCCTGGGAGAAAAGGTGCTGGAGAAGGAGATCGATCACACAGGACCGCGCAAGGGCGACATTCAGCCCCGATTCACCCGAACGGTGACGGCGCAGGATCATTTCGTTCTCCAGGCTGAGAAACTGCTTGTAAATGGCCAGCCGGTCGTTCCGGGTCAGGTGGTCTGAGATATCGAGCCGCGTCGCGGCATGTTTCTGGATTCGCTTCAGCATGTCGGCGGTTTGTTCTTCGGCCTCCGGATTCAGGCTTTTTGAGGCGGGAGACCCCGTCCTGGGCACAGGAGCCCCGGCGGCGAACCCGTCGCCGTAGGAGACGTTCTCGGGATATGTCTCCTCTCGGTCCATGGAAACTCAAATTGGCGAATGATGGAGGGAGCCTAATGCCCGGCCGCCGGGCGGATAGTCATCGAGAAACGGCCCGTCACCGGCTGGATCCCTGAAATAAATTGAAATTGCCGGACAATCCGGCTTACTGCTACCTTTTTCCATGCCAGAAATCAGTAAAGCATACGATCCGCATCACGTCGAATTCCGATGGTATAAGACCTGGATCGACAGCCATTGTTTCCGGGGTCGTCCCGATCCGGAGAGGGAACCTTACTGCATCGTGATCCCCCCGCCGAACGTGACCGGCGTCCTCACCATGGGGCACGTGCTCAACAACACCCTTCAGGACATCCTCATTCGTCGCGCCCGGCAGAAGGGGAAGGAGGCCATGTGGCTTCCCGGAACCGATCATGCCGGAATCGCCACGCAGACGCGGGTTGAGCGCGATCTGCGCCAGAACGAGGGCCTTACCCGGCGCGACCTGGGGCGGGAGAAGTTTCTGGAGAAGGCCTGGGAGTGGAAGGAGAAACACGGCGGCATCATCATCGAGCAGTTGAAGCGGCTCGGGTGTTCCTGCGATTGGGAACGGGAGGTGTTCACCATGGACCCCGACTACAGCACCCGCGTGCAGGAGGCTTTTGTCCGGCTGTTCCGCGAGGGATTCATTTACCGGGGCAAGCGCATGGTCAACTGGTGCCCCGCCAGTCTCACGGCCCTCTCGGACGAAGAGGTGATCATGAAGTCTCGGAACAGCGTCCTCTACCACATGCGCTACGAGCTGGTCGACCGCCCCGGGGAATTCCTGGAGATTTCAACGACCCGCCCGGAAACCCTCATGGGTGACACCGCCGTCGCCGTTCACCCGGATGACGAGCGCTACAAGCATTTGGTCGGCGAAAAGGTGTGGCGCCCGTTCCCGCGGGAGGCCATCCCCGTCATTGCGGACTCCTACATCGATCCGGAATTCGGAACCGGCGTTCTCAAAGTGACCCCGGCCCACGACAAGGCGGACTTCGACATCGGGCAGCGCCACGACCTGCCCGTCCGCGACGTTTTCAATCCCGACGCCACCCTCAACGAACTGGCGGGCGAGGAGTTCGCCGGAATCGACCGTTTCGAGGCCAGGAAAGTCGCCGCCCGCAAGCTTGAGGAAGCGGGATTGCTCCTTAAGGAGGAGCCGTATGAGAACAGCGTCGGCTTCAGCGAACGCGCCGACGTCCCCATCGAGCCCCGCCTTTCCGAGCAGTGGTTTCTCCAGTACCCGAAAGTGGAGGAAGCCAAGGCCGTCGTGCGGGACGGCCTCATCCGTTTCTATCCCGAGCGTTGGTCAAAGATCTACCTCCATTGGCTCGACAATATCCAGGACTGGTGCATCAGCCGCCAGCTCTGGTGGGGGCACCGCATCCCGGTCTGGTACCGGAAGGGAGCGGACAGGTCGCTTCCTGAAAACTGGCATGTCGCCGTCCATCCGCCGGAGGATCCGGAAAACTGGGAGCAGGAAGAGGATGTCCTCGACACCTGGGCCTCTTCCTGGCTCTGGCCCTTCGCCACGTTGGGGTGGCCGGATCCGGAGGAGGAGGGGAAGCAGGGGCTCGACTATTTCTACCCGACCAGCGCGCTGGTGACCGGCCCCGACATCATCTTCTTCTGGGTCGCCCGCATGATTATGGCCGGACTCCAGTTCATGCGGCCCGGAGAGCCCGCGGAGCGCCGGATTCCTTTTCGTGACGTGTACTACACGGGAATCATACGCGACATCCAGGGCCGGAAGATGTCCAAGTCGCTCGGCAACTCCCCCGACCCGATCGATCTGATCGACCGCTACGGCGCCGACGGCCTCCGGCTGGGCATCATGCTGATCGCCCCGAAAGGCCAGGATATCCGTTTCAGTGAGGACCGGGTCGAAACCGGCCGCCACTTCTGCAACAAGCTCTGGAACGCCTGCCGCTACCGGCAGATGTCCGGGGCAATGAGCGACAACGGGTCGCTCGAGGCAATTGGTTCGCGCATTCGTCCCGAGGTTTTCGACGACGACGACCACTTTATCCTGGTGCGTCTGCTCGAAGCGACGGAAACCGTTGACCGCGCGCTCGATGGGTACGAGTTCACCGGCGCAGCCCAGAAGCTGTTCACGTTCTTCTGGACCGACTTCTGCGACTGGTACCTGGAGGTCTCCAAAACCCGTTCCGACGAGGCCGGGGTGCGCGACACCGGCCTGGCGCTTCAGGATTTCGTGATCCGGCAATTGCTGCTCATGTTGCACCCGTATATTCCCTTCATCACTGAAGAGTTGTGGCATGATCTTGGATACGGAACCGAATCGGACTATATCCAGGATGTGCGAATGCCCGGCGCCGCCTCTTTGAGAAAAGCGCTGGAGTCGGCCGGAGTGTCGCTGGATGAGCACGCGGAGCGGAAAACAGTCAACCTTCAGGCGTTTGTCACCCGCGCCCGCGCCCTCAAGGCCGACTACAACCTGGCCAATCGCCGGGACCTTTCGTTTTTTGTCCAGGCCGGGAGCGATGCGCGGCAGCAGATCGAAGCGTCCCTCGACAAGCTCAAGACGCTGATCGGCGCCTCCGCCATCTCGTTCGAGCCGGCCGGTGACGCCGCTCCCGCCGTGGTGACGGATCTCGGCACCATTCAGCTCGACCTTTCCGAAGCGGTCGACATCGAGGCGGAAAAAGAACGCCTCGGCAAGGAGCTGGCCAAGCTGGAGAAACAGGTTGCCGTCGGCGAGGGCAAGTTGAAGAACGAAAAGTTCACCTCGAACGCCCCGCCCGAAATCGTCGAAGGCGCCCGCCGACAGTTGAACGAACTGAAGGGGAAAAAAGCCGAAATCGAAAAACTCCTCGGCGCGCTGTCGGGCTGATGCCCGGCAACCTCCGGGGTTTCGGAGCAGGCCGCCGCTGTTGGGCGTTTCCGAACGAATGGCATCCTGATACGAGGGTGCCCCGGCCTTTTCTGTGCGATCCCGGCTGTACAGGTACAGAAACAAATGCCTCGACCTGACGTGTGGAAATATCGGACGCTGTCTTCAACCCGTGACCGCGATATCCTGGCTCTGCTCACGGATTAGACTGTTGCCGGGTTCCGCTGACTCAATCCGATCCGTTCCCAGAATGAAAACACCCTCGTCCATCCTCGCAACCTCCCTGTCTTTCATGATTGCCTCTGCGGGCATAAGTCACGCACTGGAGCCGCTTTCGTGGCAGTTTGGGTCTGACTTCGACGGGGACGGCGGATTCGAACTGAAGGCCGTCTGGGACGAGGAAGCGGAGGACAAGACAGAGCCGACCACGGGCGAATGGCTCCTCGAGTCCGACGCGCTCAGCTTTTACCTCCCCCCGCTCGCCTCGGACGGTCCGAGCAACAACTACACGGATGCGGGCGCCTTTATCGCCGTGGACGGGCTGGGTGACGGCAATTATCAGGATTTCCAGATCCAGGTAACGGGAGAAATCATCAGCGTGGGCCATGACTGGAATCGCTTCGGCATCGTCGCTCTGGGAGGAGGCGAGCTCGGCACGGTCTACGACACCCTGGATTACTACAGCGCCCGGCTGCAGCGCCCGACGACGGGAGCGAGTGGCCGGCAGCTGCGCATCGCCCACGGAATGGGGAATCATCTGGGGGGGAGCGGCTTGCAGTTTGATCTTCCGTATTCCCTGGGGTCCGGTGGGTTTACTTTGACGCTGACGGGACGCTATAATAATGAGCAGCAGCTTTTTATGGTTCTGAACCTTTTGCACGAGGATTATCCGGATGAAAATTGGACGGCTCAGAGCGACCTTCGCGGTGGCGATTCCCTGAGAGATGGCATCCACTTCGGCTTCGGCGGACGCTTTCGCTCCGGCACCGGTTCGGACACCGAAGTGCGTTTCACAAGCATGTCCATTGAGGAAGCCCCGCCGGTCGACACGCCGGAATGGATTACCGGGAGCGGCACGTGGTCTTACGACGACGCCGAGCACTCGTTCACCGTCACCGCCCAGGGCGAGCTGGGTAACGTCGGCCCCGTCCCCGTGGTCGTTTACCTTAAGAATCTCCCCTTTCCCCGCCTGGGAACCGATTCGGACGAGGCGATCACGGACGACCTCCTCGACGAGGGGCTCGTCGTGATCGAACTCGATTGTGCCGGTCTGCCCGCGACTTCCATGGAGTTGCAGCGCGCTTTGCTGAATTATTTCGAGAACCTGTCGACGTTCGTCCTGCAGGCGACCGACGGGACGGTGCAACCCGACAGTCAATTCACCTACTGGCTCCCGGCCGGTTACCGCCTTGAGCGTGATATAGCCTTCTGGAACATCGAGCAGCACGGCGCTCACGGCTCCCTCGAGCGTATTGTCGATACCTACAATGACTACGTGGTTCCCAATTACGGCGAAGATCCCATCGAGACACCGGACGAGTTGAGCGGTCCGGGAGGCCGGCCCCTGGACTACAACCTTTACCTCGATATCATGTACCCCTCCGGTGACCTGGAGGAAGCCGTCCCCGCCATCGCCCACTTCGCCACCCTCAGCAGGAGACCCTCCAGCTTCAGCTCCGGGGAGCGTCCCATGGAACCGCTCGGTTGGCTGTTCGACGGACACGCGTTGGTGTACGTCGATCATATTTACAATCCTCTTGCCCGACACGAGAACTACGGCCACTTCGAACCGGGCTACACCCTTCAGAACTGGAACGGAATCGCGGCGGGCTCGGCGGCCATCCGTTTTCTGCGCGCCCACGCCGACACCTATAACCTGACCGATCGCGTCGGAGCCCTCGGCCATTCGAAATCCTCGTACACCGTCGTGCGAATCGCCGACCCGCGCCATCCCGAGCAGGACGAGCATTCCTCGTTTTCGGGATTCCCTTCGGGCTCGCCCGACCCCCAGCCGTGGCCGGACTATTCCAGCCGCGTGGACGCCGCCTTCGCCTCGATGGGCGATGGCACCCGGCGCACCCAGTATTTCACCGGCCATATGGCCCCGACTGTCATCGCCGCGGGACGTCTGGACCACTTCAACCATTGGCAGGTCTTCCCGGACCTGGTCTCCGTTACGGAAGGCGAGGACCTCAATCATCTCGCCCTGTGGATGGAGGAACTGGGACACGACCGTCCCTTCGGGGAGGATCTGGCGACGGGCATCGACCGGAACCTGCTTATCCGCGACTTCTTCGCCCAGCACCTGTACCCGCACGGCGTCGAAGACCTCGACGTTCTGTTCATGCTGCCGCGGGACAAACGCGATTCCGTGCCCACCGACGGGGTTACGCGGATCCTGACCTCCGACGACGAACTGCCCGACAACATGCTCGACCTGTCCCCCTACAGTCCGATCACCGTCCGCTTCGCCCGCTCGATCGATCCGGACTCGCTGGATAACGGGAAACTCGGCGTGTGGCGGGCCGCCACGGGCGTGGAGGTGCCGGGCGAGTGGACTCCCTCCCTCCAGAACAGCCGCTTCCACTTCACCCCCGACGAACCCCTGCGCGAAGCTTCGGTGTACGCGGTGGGCGCCTCGGCGGGCGTTCGCGACACCGTGGGACGCGCCCTGCCGCAGTCGCGGGTTCAATACTTTCGCACGGCCGGAGGCGAGACCGATCCTTCCGAGCCGCATTCGTGGCAGTTCGGGACCGACCGCGACGGCGACGGCGGGTTTCAATTCGCGGCCGTATCGTCGGATGACGACGACGCCACCGATATGTGGAGTGTCGAGTCCGACTCAATTCGATTTAACATGCCCGAGAACAGCCCCTACGTCGACGCCGGCGCACTGATCGCCGTGAACGAGCTCGGGGGCGGTAATTATCAGGATTTCGAGATCGAGCTGTCCGGTGAAATCATGAGCATCGGCCACGATTGGAACCGGTTTGGGATCGTCGCGCTTGCGAATGATGAACTCGGCCGGGTAGGGCACTACAACGACAGCAGTTACTACAGCGCCCGCATTCAACGCCCCACTACAGGCGGCCGCACACTCCGCATTGCCAACCAAATGGGGAATCATCTTGGCGGAAGCGGTTTGGAACTGGATCTTCCCTATCCGTTGGAATCGGGAAAGTTCACTCTGACGCTCACCGGCACCTATGATGATAGCAACGCCCTGCTCATGGAGTTGAACCTCTGGCACGAGGATTATCCGGACGAGGACTGGACGGTACAAACCGACCGCCGCAGCGGCCCGAAGGACGATGTTTACTTTGGTTTCGGCGGACGCTTTCGTTCGAGCGAAGGATCCGGCACGGAGGTATTGTTCACCAGCCTGTCGATCGGTTTGGCCGAAACCGGGGACGAGACTTTCTTCCCGGCCGATTTCGCAAGCGATACCACCGGCGACGGCGTCCCGGACTGGTGGGTGCGCGAGCACTTCGGCGCTCCCGACGCCGCCCACGGCGACGATCTCGCCCCGGACGGCTCCGGGTGGACGGTGCGCGAGCACTACCTGGCGGGAACGGATCCGACCGACCCTCTGTCTGTCCTGCGTCTTTCCGCCGATCGGGAGGATAATGGCGGGGAAAACGGGCTGCGGCTGCGCTGGCCAAGCGTCCCGGGGCGGGAGTACTTCATCGATTCCTCCGAATCGTTGATGAACCCGTTTGATAGCTGGGAAGCCGGCGGCCCCATTTCCGCCACACCACCCTGGAACGTGCACGTGCTGCCTGTCGACAGCGGTACGGGATCCGAGTTCTTCCGTCTGCGCGTCCGGCCCGACTCGTCGACACCCTGACAGGAAGCGGGCAATTCGGGAAATAGTTTTCTTATATGTTTGACAATTTAAATATAATTCCACCATTCTCCCTAATAATAGATTGACAAATATCAGTATATCGAATTCCTCAACCGTGAACTCCAAAGACCATGATCAAGAAACCGCTGCTTATTCTTTCCTCCGTTTCCCTGCTTGCGCTGGCCGGCCCGCCGGCGGGTGAAGCTGCCGTCACGATCCTTAACAACGACTTTTCATCCGGAGTTCGCGATGTGCAGGATCTTCCCAACGAATCCGCCTGGTATGCCGCGGGACCGGGCGAAAGACTCTTCGCCAGCCCTGACGATGGCGGCAGTCTGACTCTGAATCAGGTTAATGCCGGCGGAGCCAACACCGGGGCCATGACCTATTTCACGGACTCCGGAGCCATTGAGATTCCCGCCGGCGGGTCATTGAGCGTCAGTTTCGATTTTGTCGTCAACGGCGTATTTGACAGCGACAACAACCGATTCTGGGTCGGAATTCATAATTCCCACGGCAGCCGGCTGGTTCAGGACGCGGAAGTGACCGACGCGGGAACCTCGCCCGGCAACCGTCAGATGAAATTGGACAAGTTCGAGTCTTACACGGGTTACGAAGCCGCGATGAATATTGATAGGACTCCCGAAAAGGAGGATCCGAACACCAGCCGTATTTACCGGCGGCCGGCGGATAACGATCGCTCAAGGATCATGTCCAACCAGGGAGCCACGGGTATAGGCAGTTCCAATCCGGAGGGCATGGAGGATCTGTACTTGAATGATGAAACGGTGTATCACATGGAGTTTCTTCTTTATCGTTTCCAGGACGGCGAATCCATCCGGGCAACACTGAACGTTTCCGGAGGGGACTTGCTTGAGACTCAGACCATGACCGGTACGGATCCGTCCTTGATAGAAACCTCTTTCGACACGTTCACGATTTGGCAGAGTCGCTTCGTCACGAGTGAGGCCACGTTCACTGATGAATTCATCTTCCAGAACTTCGAGGTTACCTACGTGCCGGAGCCCTCGACCTACGCTCTCCTCTTCGGTGCGGGGGCATTGGTTGTTGCCGGACTCTACCGTCGCCGTCATCGGCGGGGGGCCGGTTGAAGCGGGCGGCACTGCAGCCGACCCGGGTAAAACGAATGAGTGGGTTGTAATCGATTCCCGGCCGGAAAGCGGGCTCGTTCCGGCTCCCCGTCCGTTTTATTGGAGTGGTGCCGAGCCGGAATCGAAAGGTGTGCCGGCCTTTGCGGACGCCGTCGACGGTTTCCTTCGAAAACGTTGCCGGTGCGTCGGTGACAGGTATCGGCCAGGAGGAGTCTCTGTGATGGCCGCCGATCGTTCCGAACGCTGTCGAGCGGAGTGTCCGCTTTTTCTTGTCGGGTTCCGCGACGAGGCCGCGGCGGATTGAACCTGTCCACCGGATTCATTTCCGGCCCTTGACAGGCGATCGAATTGCGCCTGCAATTGGCCGGAAGAGAAATCGTGTTCATGGTTATCCCCGAAGTAGCTGCTTTCCTTCAGGAAGATGCGATCATTGTCCTCTTGGCCTTGGCGGCTTACCTTATCTGGGTATCGTTGGTAGCTTTCACTTCGCAGGCGGGCGGGCTGCCGCCGCGCCGCCGGGAGTTGGCGAATCTCCTGTCACTGGTGGCGGGGCCGGTGGGGTGGACGATGCATTTGGTAAACTGGTTCCGGCATCGGGGGAGCATCGATGACGGAGAGGATGCGGCATCAGCCGCACCGCCCGGCGGCGCCATTAAAATGAAACGGACCGGGGAGTCGGGGTGCGTCGAGCACGAGGCGCCGGCAAGTTCCCGGCTCATGTCGAAGTCAAAGAGAGGGTGGTGGTTCTTTTCATTCTGGCGCAAAGATCCCGAGGAGGCGGACAGCGAGCTCCTGCATCGGATGATCCTTGAGGCCATCAACCAGGACGCCACGGACATTCATTTTGAACCCCGCGACGACCACTACCTGGCCCGGTTTCGGGTCAATGGCATCCTTCGGAATTACAAGAAATTCCACTCGACCACCGGCGAGCACTTTCTGGCGATTATCAAAGTTATGGCCTCATTGGATGTCGCGGATAAAGCCAGGGCCAGAGACGGTCGTTTTGAATGGGTCGACAACGATGCCGGTTATAAAATCGACACCCGTGTTTCGATATCGCCCTCGTTTCGCGGGGAAAAGCTGGCGCTGCGTTTTTTGAACCGGCCGTCGGCCAACGTCGATATTGACTCGCTCGGGATGCGCGAGCCCATGAAGAAGGCGTTGAAGCGGGCGATCCGGCACCCGGAAGGGTTTATTCTGATCGCCGGAACGACGGGGTCGGGCAAGACGACGACGGCCTACAGTATCCTCAACCTGGTGGCGGGGCCCTCGGTCAATACGATCACCATTGAAGATCCTGTCGAGTATTCGCTTCCCAACGCAACTCAGATCGGGGTGAATCCGTACCGGGGCATCACTTTTGAGGAGGGGTTGACCACCGTGCTTCGCCAGGATCCGGACGTGATTTTTATCGGCGAGATGCGCGATCCGAATTCATTCAAGACGGGTATTCGGGCGAGCCTGAGCGGTCATTTGGTGGTCAGCACCATGCACGCGCGCGATACGGTGCATATTTTCGCCAGCCTTCGCAATATGGGCATTGAAGAGTCAAGCCTGATCGCGTCCGTAAAGATGGTTGTCGCCCAACGGCTGGTGCGGTTGCTCTGTCCGGATTGCAAGGAAGTTGAGGAGGAGGTCGATGACGAATCGTTGGAGTTTCTGGAGATGGATTCCGGCGAAGACTCGCCGCTGTATCAGCCGGGGAGCGGCTGCGAAACATGCTACGAGTCCGGCTTCGTGGGTCGGACCGGCGTCTTCGAATACCTGACCATGGACCGTGTGGTGAAAGAATGGTTGGAAAAAGGCGGGGCCGCCAGTGAATTGAGAGCGCAGTTGAAGGAGAAAGGTATGTGGCGGTTGCACGACGATGCACGGGAAAAAGTGCTTTCCGGGGAGGTCTGGCTGCAGGATGCAATCCGTTCGGTCGGGTTTGATGAATGATGACCCCCATGCTGACACAGATTCTCGTGCTGGTGGTGCTCCTGCTGCTTGTTTTGGTGGCCGTACAGAAGGCCTCTGAGGAGGGCTTTTTCACCTCGCTGTGTACGATGGGGGTGCTTTATGCCGCCTACCGCTTCGCCTACCTGCAGTGGGAACAGACGTACGAGTTGTTGGCGCGTAATCTCGATATTGATACAGCAAGTGCTGTTTCGGCTTCGTACTGGATCGGGTTCTTTCTGGTTATTCTTCCGGGCATGCTTTACGTGCGATTGCTCACCCGGGAAAAAGTACCGTTTCCCCGGCAGATCGAACGATGGGGATCGATGCTGGTTGGAGCGGTGTCGGGCCTCCTGTTGTTCGGGGTGGTCGCGAATTCGCTCACCCGCTTCGGTTTTTACGAGGGGCATCTGCAGGTGCCCATGCGCAACTTCAGGGTACTGCTCGATCTGATTGAAATTATTTAGTCGAATTTTTGTTCTCCCGGCTCAGGTTCGTGAATTGAGCACTTGCCCTGCGTGAACGTACAGAGTTAGTTTTCGCTCGGTATTTTCGCCCAGGAGTATTCCCTGCAATTGCCAACCGCACAGCCCGATGGCCCGAAAGAAAAAGGACTCCCGGAAACGGCAGCAGCGCCTCCAGGCCCGGCGACAGAAAGAGAAGGAGAAGGGGAAGCGAAGGGCGCGCTCCGGCCCGAGCGGGACGGGAACTCTCGGAGGCGTGCGGGAGATTTCCCCCGAGGAATTGGCGGCTGCGTATGTCGATCCGCCGGCTTCGCGCGAAAAGGGAGCGCGGCGGCCGGCGGAAAAGCGGCGCGGGCGCCCCCGTAAGCCGGTGACGCAAGTCCCGTCGGGTGAACCTGCCGGCGGATCCGGAAGGGGACCGGACGAGCGGGAACTGTCTCCCCATGCGATTGAGCGCTCCGGGCGGTACCGTCACTGGGCCGGTGTCTGCGCCCGAATCCGCGAGCAGGCGGTGGACGCGGATGGGAACTTCCGTTTGTCCCGTCTCGAACGGAGACTTCGGCATTGGCTCTATCGGGCGCGTCTGCGAAAGCTGAAGGGGGAGTTGCGTTCCTGGCAGATTACGCTGGTGGAAGAGACCGGCTACGATTGGACGGTAGCCGAGCGCCAGCGCGAACGCAAGGAGCCGGTCAAGAAGAAGAAACGCCCGAAGGAAAAGCTTCCGGAGAAGAAAACGCCGATCTGGGAGGAGTGGGTCGGGCGTATCCGGCAGGCCGCGGCGGAGCAGGAGTACGATTTCTTCCACCTTCGGGATCCCGCGCTGCGCCGCTGGCTCCGCAATAGGCGTGCCGAATACAGAAGGGGAGAATTGCGTCCTGAAGTCCACGCGGCGCTCAAGGGGATGGGATTCGACTGGGACCGGACGGAGCTTTCAGACGGTGCTTACGAGGTCTGGGCGAAAAACCTCGAGGCGTACCGGGAACTGGTTCGCGCGGTGGGGAAGGGGGCGGTCCCGGACAAGAAGAAGTTTTACGGACTCTACGTCTGGTTCGGGCGGCAGCGTTGGTTGTATCGGCGTGGAGACCTGTCCGTGAGGAGGAAACGGGCTCTG
Source organism: Opitutia bacterium (assembly GCA_003558065.1). GTDB lineage: Bacteria > Verrucomicrobiota > Verrucomicrobiia > Opitutales > T3Sed10-336 > PXDC01. The sequence continues at coordinate 34,149 of PWMU01000079.1, forward strand.
GACGCCGCGGGTTTTCCATGGAGTGAGCGACCGATGGAGACCCGCCGGTGGTGGGAGTTTTTTGACCGGTTGAAGGCGTTTCATCGCAAGTACGGGCAGGCGAATATCACGCAAACCGATCCCGGGGATCCGTCTCTGGGAAGATGGTTGGCCCGGCAGCGGAGGGCTTGCCGTCAAGGCCGCCTGTCGCCCGCGCAGGAACAGGCGTTGGACTCCCTCGGTATTGATCCGAATCCGCGGCCCGGGCACGGGGGCGGTGTCCGGGTGGAAACGTCCCGGTCCCTGCAGGACGGCCTATGGCTGCGGCGTTACGAGGAACTCGCGGTCTACTGTGGAAACGAGCACGGGGGAAGGCTTCCGGACCCGCGGCGCCTTCCCGGCCGTCTCGAGCGGTGGCTCGCCGCCCAGCGACGGTGCCGCAGGAAGGGCAGGTTGAATGAGCGGCAGATCCAGATGCTCGACGAGCTGGGAATGGCCTGGGATTTACCCGCCCTCCGGGAGGTCCGCTGGCGGTCGCGATACGAGGAACTCAAGCGCTTTGAGCAGGGCCGGGGACACACCCGCGTGCCCTCCGACGAAGGTGCTGCCGACCTGGCGGCGTGGGTGGAACGGCAGCGTTTTCGGTACCGGCGCGGCCGGCTCCGGGAGGACCGGAAGCGGCTTCTCGATGAAATCGGTTTCTCATTGGAACTGGAGGAAAAACCTTCCGCCCAATGGATGAGGCACTACGAGGAACTCAAGGACTTCCGCCGTGAACACGGTCACTGCCGCGTGCCTCGCCAGTACCCGCCGAATCAGGGGCTCGCGGAATGGGCCGCGCAACAGAAGCAGCGCCATAAAAACGGCCTACTCAAACGGGTTCACATCGACTGGCTCGAGTCGATTGGATTTTCCTGGGCGGTGCCGCGGGCCAAAAAGGACCGGGGTTCCGGGAGCCGGCGGAAATGGCGGAAGGGATCCGGAACCTGAGCAGCGCGCCGCGTTCAGGAATCGTTCAAGAGGCTTTCGAACTCGTTGAGCACCTGCCGTGCCGGAGCCCGGCTGCCTCCGGAGGGCGCCACCACGTTGCCGTCGCGATCGAGGACGATCAGGGTGGGAATGGCGCGGGGACGGTTTTGGGCGGCCGGTTCGACGCGGCCGCGTCGGTTGTAGTCGATCGCCGGCCACGGCATGGAATAGTCGCTCATGTATTCGGCCATGTCGTTCCGGTTCCGGTCGGAGCTGACGAAGATCAACTCGAAGTTGTCGTGATTCCGCTTCAACTCATTGTATTTCCGTACCAGAACCGGTGTGAACTGGCGACAGGGGCCGCACCAGCTCGCCGAGTAATAGAATGCGTAGTAATCGGCATTCTCGATCGATTCGTAATCGCGAAGCCTGGAAGTCCGGCGCGCGCCGGTAGAGGTTACCAGGGTCCCTTCGAGTGCCTCTGCAACTTCGGACGGACTCCGGTCGCGCCGCGATTCAGGCCCCTCCGGCGAGCCCGGCGCGTTCGAGGCCTCCGATTCCTCGCCGCTTGGCGGGTTCTCGGAGATGTACCTTCTGTCCTCATCCGAAAGGCGGTTGACCGGGTATTCATAGGTGCGGCCGTCGTTGCGGCGAAACGTGGCGACGTCGCCCCTCAATTCGATCAAAGCCGCGTCCATTTGACGGCCGTCCTCATTCGTCCAGGTGCGAAGCGCGGAATCCTCGTCCGCCGTTGCCGGCGAGGTTGTCGGCAGCATAAGGGCAAGCGACGCGAGGAGGGCTTTGATACCGTTCTTCATTGTAGTCACGGGTTGGGGTTGCGGGTTGCGGGAGTGGTTTGAAAAACAGAACCGGGAAAAATTATTAGACGGCGTTTTCCGTTTGTGCAACCGAATTCAAATCACCATGCGAAGCCTCCGAGGGGTTCCCTGCCGCAACTATCGGGAAAACTCGTCGATCGCGGTTCGCGTCGCCAGGTTCAACGCCTCTTTCCGGAGTGCGAGGGCGTACCTGCTGGGGGTTTCAAAGGTGTACGAGAGGTGCGGATACAGCTTCAGGTGATAGATGGCCTCCGGCCAGTGCCTGGGCTCATCGGCTTCCGGCCTGTGGTGGATCAGGCCCGGGGCGGTCACGTAGTGATCGTCGATTCGGGCGTTCGGTTCACGTGGGATGATTGTCTCGACCTGTTCGAGAATCCGGCCGGCAAGCCCAGGGGCGCCGGAGGTGTTGATTTCGTAAAGGTAGAAGCCCGTCGTCTCCCAGTCCTCATGCAGGGAGAGGTAGAGGTCGTTGGGGGGCTGCGCTTCGAGCCACTTCCGGTGAGCGCGAACTTCCGCGGTGCGCGGGTGGCGGTAATCCCGGTTTAAATCGATGCCCTCGGGGTTTTCGCGTGTCCCTGAGTCCCAGCTTCCCGGATTCAGCAGAGGGCAGAGAGTCCAGGTGAAACGGTCGTCGAAAAAGCCGGCTTTCACAAGTTCGAAGAGGGTGAGGGGACCGGCCGGCTCGTCGCCGTGAATCCCCGCCGAAAGGTAGATCCGTTCCCGTGGAACCGGCGCCGGGCGGGTCAGTGCGAGCAGCGGGAGACCGTGGGCCTCTTCCAGAGTTTCCGTCGAGAAGCCCGCTGTCCGGGCGAGCGCTCGAAATTCTTCCAGCCATTCCTGTGTCTTGGGTCTTTCCATGCCTTGGAGCTTGTGAAGGCATTATTTGAGAGGACCGCCCTGATGAGAAGAAGGAAATGGGGAGGGCGGCCTCCGCCAACCCGGCCCCCGGGAGCGGGTGTGCGGACCTTTATGGAACCTGTTGCGCCGGGAGGGTGTTTCTTCCAGGGCTTTTTCATTTGGCTTCAGAGTGCCGCATGACAAAGCATTTGAGATTGAAAATCGAAGATTTCAGATTTTTCCCCTCTTTGTGCGGCTCAGGGAATTCCTGTGAAAAGACCGTGGTGTTTCTTCCGGTTGGCTTCCTTGTTATTTGACTGGTTCGCCCGGGAGTGGCATTAGTGGGAGTGGAAATGGCCGCACGGAACGAAACCGAGACGGAGGAAAAGTCGATCCTGTTGACGGGGGCTTCCGGTATGGTGGGTTCGGCGTTGCGCCCGCTTCTGTCAGACAAGGGGTACCGGATCATGAGCCTGACCCGCGACCGCGGGAAAGCCAACGACGGTGCGGTTTTCTGGGACCCGGATGCCGGCGAAATCGATCCCGGGAAACTGGAACGGCTTTTCGGTGTCATCCACCTCGCCGGTGAGAACATCGCTTCCGGAAAATGGACCAAGGCGAAAAAGGAGCGGATCCGGGAGAGCCGGGTGCGGGGAACGGGGCTGCTCGCCCGCACGCTGGCGGGGCTGGAGGAGAAGCCGTCGGTGCTGGTGTCGGCATCGGGGGTCAATTACTACGGCGATTGCGGTGAGGAACGCGTGACCGAGGACCAACCGGCCGGCGAGGGGTTCCTGGCCGGCGTTTGCCGCGAGTGGGAGGCGGCGACGGAGCCGGCCGAGAAGGGCGGGGTGCGGGTGGTCCGATTGAGGACCGGTCCCGTCCTGTCGCCGAAAGGCGGTATGCTGAAGAAAATCCTGCCCCCGTTTCGCGCGGGGGCCGGGGGAAGAATCGGCAACGGCCGCCAGTATATCAGTTGGATCGCGATGGATGACCTGCTGGGGGTAATTCAATTTTGCCTGGAGAACGAGGCCCTTCGCGGCCCGGTCAACGCGGTTGCCCCGAACCCGGTCACCAACGCGGAGTTCACCCGCGTGCTGGCCAAGGTGCTGTCTCGACCGGCGCTCTTTCCCGTTCCGGCGCTGGGGTTGCGTCTGCTGTTCGGCGAGATGGCGGGCGAGATGCTGCTCTCCGGCATCCGGGCGGTTCCCCGGAAGGTGGAGGAGGCCGGATATACGTTTCAGTTTCCGGAGCTCGAGGCGGCGTTGCGTCACGTGCTGGCGCGGTGAACTATTGCTTTGACGGCTCCGGGGTCTTGCAGAATCATCCGGGACAACCAATATCAGCCGATCACCATGAGAAGATTACCTTATTTTATAGTCACACTTTCGCTCCTGTTGCTTCCGGCCGCAATGACGGCTTCGGAATCGGAGGGCGAGGAAACAGAAGAAACACAGGCAAAAGAAATGGAAGACGGACTTTACGCGAAAATGACCACCAACCGCGGCGAAATTCTGCTGCGGCTTCATTACGAAAAGGTGCCGATGACGGTGACGAATTTCGTCGGACTGGCCGAAGGCACGATCGGCTCGAACCGTCCGGAGGGCGAGCCCTTTTACGACGGGCTCAAGTTTCACCGGGTGATCGACGACTTTATGATTCAGGGCGGGTGCCCGGAGGGGACCGGTCGGGGAGGGCCCGGCTACCGGTTTCCCGACGAGTTTGATTCCTCGCTTCGCCACGATGGTCCGGGAGTCCTTTCGATGGCCAACGCGGGTCCCGGCACCAACGGAAGCCAGTTCTTCATCACTCACGGGCCGACTCCCCACCTCGACGGAGGGCATACCGTTTTCGGTCAAGTGGTGGAAGGCCAGGATGTGGTCGATTCCATTCGCGGGGGAGATGTCATGGAGAAAGTTGAGATCCTTCGGGTAGGCGAGTCGGCGGAGTCGTTTGTCGCCGATCAGGAATTTTTCGAAAAACTTCAGGCGGAAAATCGCTGAAAAGCACTATTCCGGCTTGTCCGGGTAACTGGCGGGGACCCTGTTCGTTCAGTCCAGAAACGGGTCGTATTCGGGCAGGAACTTTCTCAGGCGAAGTTTGATCTGGCTTGCGTCCGAGTGGTAAAGCGCTTTTCTCAGTTCCCCCAGGAACTGTTCCACCTGTTTGTGTTCGGGGATTTCTTTGGAGCGGATTTGAAGGATTTTTTCGTGTTCAGTGGATTCGGTCTGGTCTTTTTCAGGGTGAAAAACCTCGATCAGCTTTCCGCCGGGGCGCAGGCCCGAAAATTCTATCTTGAGGTCGATTTCGGGTTGAAGGCCGCTGAGTTCGATCATTTGTTTGGCCAGGTCGTAAATCCCGATGGGCTGACCGATGTCCAGGTAAAGGATGTCGCCGGGGTTTCCGCGGGCGGCGGATTCGAGCAGGAGGGAAGCGGTCTCGGAGATGCTGACGAAGTGGCGAACGGCTTCAGCGTGGGAGACGCGCACCGGTCCCCCGTTCGCAATCTGCCGGGAGAAGTTGTCGATGAAACTCCCGCTGGAGCCCAGTGCGTGTCCGAACCGAACTGAGATAAAACGCGTGCCGTCAGGCTGTTTTTGCTGAAGGGCCTGGAGCGATAGCTCTGCAAGGCGCTTGCACGCCCCCATTACATCAGTGGGCTGCAGGGCGCTGTCCGAGGACGCAAAGACAAACCGTTCCACCCCGGCGTCGATGGCGATCCTCGCGAGTTGAACGGTGCCGAAGACGTTGTTTTTGACGGCTTCGCCCGGCTGCTGCTCCATCATGACCACGTGTTTATGCGCGGCGGTGTGAAAGACCGTATTCGGCCGGTATCGCTGAAAGATCGTCCGCATGCGCGGCTCGTCCAGGATGTTTCCTATGAGCGGAACGATGATTCCATTGTGTCCCAGGCGGATCAACTCCTGTTCTATCTGGAAAAGCTGAACTTCGCTTTGTTCGACGAGCAGAACCTTGCCGGGGCGATGCAGGAGGACCTGCCGGGCAAGCTCCCCTCCAATGCTTCCACCCGCGCCGGTAATAAGCGTCGTTTGTTGCCCCAGGCACGCGGCGACCCGGCCTTTGGAGATCCGGACCGTTTCGGTTTCGAGCAGGTCCTGCACACCGACAGGACGCAGTTGGCTGACGCGCACCTCTCCGGTGGCGAGCTGATGCATGGACGGGATGGTTGTGAACTTGAGCTTGGCCTCCTGGAGAATAGTGATGATCTCCCGGATCCTCTTGGTCGAAGCCCCGGGCATGGCGATAATGGCCTCATCGAAACGTTCGCGGACGCTTTCCTCCGTCAGCATTTCCGGGGGGCCGAGAATGGGGAGGTCGTGAATGCGTGATCCGTGACGTCGCTCGTCCTCATCGAAAAAGGCCACCGGCTTGCGCTTGAGATTCGGACGGAGGAAAAGGTCTTTCACCAGATTTGCGGCGGCATCGTCTGTTCCGATAATGCCGACCCTTCGAACATTTCCCTGCTCCCTGGCGTGTCGTGCGTCCGTATGCTGGTGATAGATCCGGATGAACAGGCGCATGGCGGAGATCCCGCCGAAACTGAGGAAAAGATGCGCCAGGATGACGCCACGGGGTGGCGCGTAGTTGGTTCCGAGGACGAAGTAAACCCCCAGCATCACCAGGGACGCGCAAAGCAGGGCGAAGAAAATCTTGAAGAGATCCGGGGTGCTGTAATAGCTGAGCACCGGGTCGAATTGGCGGAACAGTTCGATCAGTAGCAGTTTCAGGGGAATGATCCACAGGAAGATCCACAGGATTTCCTGCCTGACAGAAAGAGGCACCGCGAAGTCGAAGCGGAGCTGGTAGGCGAACCAGAGGCTCGCGATGTTGATGAGGGAGTAGGTTGCCGCCAGAAAGGCGAAGCGGTGGCCCGCGGTGCCTGAAAATCGGTGCTTTATGTTCCCGAGAGTTAGGAATGGACGAAAGGCGAATGCCATGATATCAAGATACCACGTTGAGATTACGGCGGCTCAGGGTAAAGCCTTTTCATCGGTTTTGGCGGAAGTCGAAGGGGTTCCTGTGGAATTATCCCCCTTTATCGCTCATAGGTGCGGCAACCATGACGCAGCTCGAAACGGTTTTATTTATGACTCCCGGGGTCTTGGGTGGGCCAAGAGCCAACGGCCAAAACCGGAAAATCTGACGCCCGGTTTCCGGGACTCCTTTTTGGGCATTGACGGGAGAAAGGCTTTCGCTGACATGAAGGAATGCGTGCCGTGCTTCAAAGGGTCTCGTCCGCTTCGGTCGAAGCGGCCGGTTCCCCGAAAGCCTCGATCGGGCTCGGACTGGTGGCACTGACTGCCGTGGAAACCTCGGATACGTTCGCCGACGTGGAATGGCTGGCGAAAAAGCTCGTTCAGTTGCGTGTCTTCTCCGGAAATGAAGGGAGGATGGACCTTTCCCTGGAAGAGGTCGACGGTGGCCTCATGGTGATCAGTCAGTTCACTCTGCTGGGAGTCACCCGCAAGGGAACCCGGCCGTCCTGGCATCGTTCGGCCGGACCGGAGCAGGCGGTGCCGTTGTACGAAGGCTTGGTCCGCCGGACCGAAGCGCTGCTCGGGAAAAGTGTGGTGACAGGGGTATTCGGCGCGGAGATGAAATTGTCTTTGACCAATGAGGGTCCAGTGACCCTTATTCTCGATTCAAAACGGAAGGAGATCTGAAGCATTATGAAACAGGCATTATTCGTATGGGGAGGGTGGGAAGGCCACGAGCCGAAGCAATGCGTCGACCTGTTCGCGCCCATTCTGGAGGGGAAGGGCTACGAGGTTGAGATCTCCGACACCCTGGAGACTTACTCGGATGGCGAGCGTATGAAGACGTTCGACCTGATTGTTCCCGTCTGGACGATGGATGAGCTGCCCAGGGAATCCGAGGAGGGCCTGCTCGAGGCGGTGAAGGCCGGAACCGGACTTGCCGGATGGCACGGCGGTATGGCGGACGCTTTCCGAAAACAGGTCCGCTACCAGTTCATGGTCGGCGGGCAATGGGTGGCCCATCCGGACAACATCAGGGAGTACACGGTCACTATCGTCGACCACGAGGATGAGGTGACCCGGGGAATTCCGGACTTCAAGATGAACTCCGAGCAGTACTACATGCACGTCGACCCGTCGAATAAGGTGCTGGCCACGACGACTTTCGAGACCGAAAGCGCCCCCTGGGTCAACGGGACCGTGATGCCGGTCGTGTGGAAGCGGCGGTGGGGCGAAGGGAAGGTCTTCTATTCATCGCTGGGCCATGTGCGGAAGGACTTCGATGTGGAGGAGGCCCGCGAGATCCAGGTTCGGGGTATGCTGTGGGCGACGCGGTAGCATCGGTCCCGTTGCGAGGGAGGTTCAACGTTGATCCTTGATAAACACGGTTCATGCGGGTTGGCGGAGCGATGGGTTATGGCGCGAAGCGCTGTGGAGGGCGCGCTCCGTCGTCGCCGCGAACGGGTACGCCAATCCGGGACGCACCGGACACGGTCATGACGGAGGGCACAAGAGCGGCAAGGTGTCTTTCACGTTGTGGCCCCGAGTTGCTTGACCCGGGAGGTGTCTCATTAGGCACCCTGAGCGTTGGAAAGGGTTACGGGGCGTGAAGGTGCGACCTTGTGTCGGCGGGGTCCCCCCGCCTGTCAGCTGGGTGCTGCTTGTTGCAGGCGTTCTTTTCGGTGTGATGACCCAGGTGCTGCGCGCCGGGCCCGCCGATTCGGGGTCGGCCGGGGACGAACCGCTGGAGGCCGAACCGGTGGTGGTGACCGCGGGCCGCCTGCCCCAGGACCCGGCCCATACGCCGCTGAACGTGACGTTCTTCGACGAGGTTGACCTGACCAAAACGCCCGCGTTGACCGTCGACGATTTTCTGAGGCGGGTACCGGGCTTCAGCCTGTTCCGGCGAACGAGCAGCGTCGCGGCCCATCCGACGACCCAGGGGGTGTCCCTGCGCGGCATCGGTCCGTCCGGCGCCGGCCGGTCGCTGGTGCTTTACGAGGGGGTGCCCGTGAACGATCCGTTCGGCGGCTGGATTTACTGGAGCCGGATGGACCTGGAGAACGTGGAACGGGTCGAGGTCGTGCGCGGGGGCGGCTCGACGGCATGGGGGAATGCGGCGCTGGGCGGAGTGATCCATCTGATTCCGAGGCGTCCCGAACCCCGTACCCTGCGGACGACCGCGAGTTACGGCATTCGGGATACCGAACGCGTGTCCTTTTACGCCAGTGACGTGGCGGGGCCCGTGGGGGTTTCGATCGAGGGGCGCTATTTCAGCACCGGGGGTTACAAGCGGGTGCGCAAGGACCAGCGCGGGGACGTGGATATCGAGTCGACCTCGCGGCACCGGTTTCTGGACGGGGCGGTGGAGTATGCCCTGCCCGGCGAGGCACTCCTGACCGTGCGGGGAGGATGGTTTGCCGAAACCCGCGGCAACGGAACGCCGTTGACCGGCAACGCGTTCGAATCCGGACGCTTGAGCGCCAGGCTGGAGGCGACCGGTGCGGACGGGTCGGCTTGGGAGGTAGTCGCGTACGGCGAGCGCGGTTCCGGGGAGAGCACGTTTTCTTCCGTCGACGACGACCGCAACTCCGAAACGCTGGTGCTCGACCAATACGATATTCCTTCCCGGACAGCGGGAACCGGAGTCCAGACTAGCCGCGAACTGGGAGACCATCGGGTGCTGACCGTCGGTGCGGACACGCGCTGGGTGACCGGTGAGACCCGCGAACGCGTCGTGTTTCAGGGCGATGACCGCCGGGCGGGAGGAGAGCAGTTCCTTGGCGGGGTCTTTGCCGAGTCGACCTACGAACCCGACAGGACTTGGCAGTTTTCCGCGGGCGGACGGGTGGATTACTGGCGCCAGTTCGGCGGGTTTCTCGATCCTCCCAATGAGGCCAGGCAAGGTTTCCCCGATCATGACGGGAGTGTGTTCAATCCGCGTGTCGGCGCGATGTACCGGCCGGCCGATGGCACGGCGTTTCGCAGCGCCGTGTACCGGGGATTCCGGATTCCCACCGTCAACGAACTCTACCGTCCCTTTCAGGTGGGCAGTGATGTGACCGAGGCGAATCCCGGACTCGATCCGGAACGGCTGACCGGGACCGAGCTCGGGCTCGACCAGGAGGTCGGAGGCCGGACAAGCCTCAGCCTGACCGGTTTCTGGAACGAAGTCAGCCATCCTGTCGCCAATGTCACGATCGGCGACAGTGATGCGGGAGGCCGCCTTCGCCAACGGCAGAACCTCGACCTTTCCCGGGTGCGGGGGATCGAGACCGAAATCGAGTACCGGTTGGACGAGTCCTGGCGGGTGTTCGGCAGTCATGCGTTCACCCACGCCCGCGTGGAACGGGCGTCCAACCAGCCCCAACTCGAAGGGAAACGGCTGGCTCAGGTCCCCGAGCACGTCCTCGTCGCCGGCATCGGTTTTTCGGATCCGAGGCTTCTCGAGGTGGAGCTCAGCGCCCGTTACAACGGGCCGCAGTTCGAGGACGACCTGAACGAGCGGGAACTCGGGGGGTACACGGTGGTGGACCTTTATCTTGCGCGCAAACTGCGACCGGAAGCTGAGGTCTTTGTGGGCGTCGAAAACCTCTTCAATCGCCGGTATCCCGACGGTATCACCGGCGACGGGCTGGTGACGGAAGGGGCGCCGATTTTTGCGAATGCGGGGCTGCGGATGCGCTTTTGACAATCGAAACCATGGAACGGACCCTGCTGCAGCACGATTTCTTCGAGCGCCGGACCCTCACTGTGGCGCGCGAGCTCCTGGGCAAGCACCTCGTGGGAACGCTGGGGCCCGTGGAGGTCGCGCTTCCTGTCACCGACGTTGAGGCCTACGACGGGCCGAAGGACAAGGCCTGTCACGCCCACCGGGGCAAAACGCCGCGAAACGCCGTCATGTTCGGTCCGCCCGGCTACTGGTACGTTTACCTCTGCTACGGGGTGCACTGGTTGCTGAATGTCGTGACCGGTCCGGAGGACTTTCCCGCCGCGGTCCTCATCCGCGGGGCCGGCGAGATTTCCGGCCCGGGCCGGCTGACCCGGCATTACGGGATTACCCGCGCCCAGAACCGGAGACCCTCCGCACCCGCGACAGGTCTCTGGATCGAGGACCGCGGGCTCCGCGTCAGGCCGCGCCAGGTCCAGCGTACACCGCGTATTGGAATTGATTCTGCCGGTCCGGTCTGGAGCGCCAAGCATTACCGCTTCGTCTGGGCTCCGGCGAAGAAATGACCCCGAATTCCAACGGTCAAAAAACTGCGGGCCGAGCGGAAACAACAGCTGCCAGGTCGCGGAGATCCGGGGAATTGGAATCAGAGCTGGCAGCAGCCCATTCCGGAGCGTATCCCCGCGAACAAAACGGAAGGAAACGGTCCGAAAATCTGTGATCGCAGCGGAGCGGTTTACCCGGGGCCCGAACGCTGAAGCCTCTACCTCCGCCCCAGATCCGGATAACGTGTGTCGATGGTCGAGAGAACCCCCTGGCGGTGAACCCCGATCCGGTTGCCCACGCCATCGTAGGCTTCGATCGCCACCTCGTAGACCTCGTCGCGCCGCAATCCCCAGATCGAGCCGGATTCGATTTCAAAAGAGGGCAGTCCGGCTTCGATCTCCTGCCTCTCCACCAGCGGCTGGTTCGGGTTTTCCGGGTTCTGGAATGTTATCTGCAGCATCAACGGCTGCTGAATCTCCTGGTTGGGAGACAGCCGGAGGCGGTAGCGAATTTCGGGCTGTTGCGCTTCCGGATGCTGAATGATCATGAACCCCGCCTGCTGGGTCGTAAACAAATCGCTTTCCTCGCGATCCGGCATGAGGGATTGGGGCCCCCCGTTGGTTGTCCCGCAACCGGTGCCGACTAGAAGCGCACTCAGAACCGCCACCACTCCCGGGTGAAGGATCCACAGCTTGATCATGAGTCTCGAATTGGATTTCATGGGAATCATTTCGTATTCACAGGCAGACCTTTGCTTCGGGCCTGTTATGCGTACGTTCAGGTAAGCACAGAGCCGCGTATGCTTCCAGTCGGAAATACCGGAAGAGGCGGCGGCATGCGGAACGCTCATTGAAATTGCCCGGGTGCCCGGTAAATATACCGCGCGTCATCAAACTTTCGGATTCTTTTCCCCTTCGGATGCAAGATCATTACGCTCTTGAGAGCTGGGCATTGTTAATAAATTTTGTGCGGAACACTATCGAGTATTTCGTACAAGCTGGTTGGCCAATGATGAAACACAGCCAACCGAAGTTTACCGAAGAGATCCTTGATCGCATCAATCGAGAGGTCCGAGAGGACCCGAAGCTGATGCGGCGCCGGCTTTCATAATGTCCCGCGACCCGGAATATGGGTAATGACCAGTTCTGGAGAGGGGGGCATGCGCCAGCATGGTGGGGTGTGTTTTTCGAAAACTTGATAAAGGGGAGTATCTTCGCCTGAGAGTAACAGGCGGCTTCGCCGAAATTAGTAAATCGACATGCAGCCTGTCCCCGGTAGAAACGACGGATAACCCTTGTCCGCGAAATTATGAACACCATCAAATACCTTCTTGTCCTCGGATTGCTGGCGGCCGGCATCAGTTCAGCCTCTTCGGCGAATGAGCGCTACGATGTGATATTCAGGGGCGGCAACGTTTACGACGGTTCGGGCACTCCCTGGATTCGCTCGGATATTGCCGTAAGCGGCGACCGGATTGCGGCGATGGGAGACCTTGCCGGGGCGGAGGCCGAACGGGTGGTCGAGGCGCGGGGGCTTATCCTGGCCCCCGGGTTTATCGACACCCATTCCCACGCGTCGCGGGGACTGGCCGACGAAGGGCTCAGTCGGGCCCACGCCCTGTTGGCGCAGGGAGTGACTTCGGTTTTCGTGAATCCGGACGGCAGCGGGGCCGTGGATCTGGAGGCACAGCAGGAATCGTTTCTGGAACACGGTCTGGGAGTCAACGTGGCCCAGTTCGTCCCGCACGGATCGGTAAGGCGGCGGGTTATGGGGACGGAGGATCGCGAGGCGAGCGACGACGAGCTGGACGAGATGCGGGCTCTGGTCGAGAAAGGCATGGAGGCCGGGGCGTTCGGGCTGTCTTCCGGGCTGTTCTACGTTCCGGGCAGCTATTCGCCGACCGGCGAAGTGATCGAACTCGCCCGGGTGGCTTCGCGCTACGGGGGCGCCTACCAGAGTCATATTCGCGACGAGGCCGATTATACCGTGGGTGTGGTGGCGTCGGTGGATGAAGTGATCGAAATCGCGCGCGAAGCGGAGCTGCCGGGCATTGTCACCCACATCAAGGTCCTCGGGCCGCGAGTCTGGGGCTATTCGGCCGCGCTGGTTCACCGAATCGAGCGGGCCCGCGAAGACGGGGTCGAGATCTTTGCGGACCAGTACCCGTACACCGCATCGGCAACCAGCCTGTCGGCGGCGTTGATGCCGCATTGGGCGCGCGAGGGAGGGCGTTCCGGCATGCTGGAACGAATGGAGGATCCGGACGACCGCGAACGGATTCGCCGGGATATTCTCGACAACCTGGATCGTCGCGGCGGGGCGGACCGAATTCAAATTCGCAGTTTCAGCCAGGACAGCTCCCTCGAGGGCTTATTGCTGTCGGAAGTTTCGCAACGGCGCGGAATCGACCCGGCGGACGCGGTGCTCGACCTGCTCCAAGAGGGAAGCCCGGGGATCGTCTCCCACAACATGCACGACGCGGATGTCGCCCGGCTGATGCGCCAGTCCTGGACCATGACCGCCTCGGACGGCGGGCTGTCGGAATTGGGTCGCGGGGTGCCGCACCCGCGGCAGTACGGGACGTTTCCCCGCAAGCTGCGCAAGTACGCCATGGAGGACGGCGTGGTCGATTTTCCGTTCGCGATCCGGAGCATGACCGCCATGCCGGCCCTGGTGTACCGGGTCCGGGATCGCGGCGTCCTGCGCGAAGGAGCCTATGCGGACATCGTCGTTTTCAACAAAGAGGAGCTCAACGATCCCGCGACCTTCACCGACCCCCACCATCTCGCCGAAGGCATGGTCCATGTCCTGGTCAACGGGGAATTCGCCGTCGACGACGGTGAGTTTGCCGACGCGATGAGCGGGCGCGTGCTCCGGCGCCGGTAGGGAGAGAGGGAGCGAAGACGCGAAAGAGCGAAGAGGCGGGGTCTCCCTTTTCCGTCTGCGGGAACCGGTTTATCCCGCGATTGGCCGAACCACGCCAGGCGTGGCCGTCCACCCTCGTTCATCCGTGGATCGTCTCGTACACGCCGCCGCCGAGCAGGGGGTCGCCGCGGTAGAGGGCGAGAATCTGGCCCGGAGCAAGGGCGCGCTGGGGCCGGTCGAAGACGACGTGCGCCTTGCCGTCCTCAAGCGGGGTAAAGGTGATGTCCTGTGCGGGATCCAGGTAGCGGGGACGCGCTTCCAGGCGGGCGGCCTTCCTCACCCGTTCTCCCGCGAAGGAAAGTTCGCGCACCGTGACCTCGCTCGCGTAGAGGCCCGGAGAGTCCGGCCGGTCAAAGGCGACAATGAGGCGGTTCCGTTCGCTGTCTTTGCCGACGACCACAAAATATTCGTTGTCGGTGTTGGAGGGAACACCGATGCCCCGGCGCTGGCCGACTGTGTAAAAGTGGAGGCCCCGGTGAGTGCCCAGCACGCGTCCGGCAGTATCGACGATCTCGCCGGGATTATCCGGAATATAATGCGCGAGGAAATCCTGCATTCGGATGTTGCCGATGAAACAGATGCCCTGGCTGTCCTTCTTGCCGGCGTTGGGGAGGTGGTGCCGGTGCGCGAGATCGCGGACTTCTGCCTTGGTCAGGTGACCGATCGGGAAGACCGCGTGTTCGAGCTGCTCCGGGCGCATCATGGCTAAAAAGTACGACTGATCCTTTCTTTCATCACGGCCGCGGAGCAGACTCCATCCCCCTTCCGGATTCTCAACCTTCCGCGCGTAATGGCCCGTCGCTACCGCATCGAATCCCTCCCTGCGGGCGTAATCGAGAAAGACGCCGAACTTGATCTCCCGGTTGCACATGACATCCGGATTCGGCGTGAGGCCCTGGTGGTACCCTTGCAGCAGGTAGTCGACGATGCGGGTGCGGTACTCGTCCATCAGGTTGACCACCCGAAACTCGATCCCGAGGGTCTCCGCCGCCGCACGGGCGCCCTCGATATCCTGCCTCCAGGGACAATCACCGCGTATTTGTTCCTCGTCGTTGATCCAGTTCTTCATGTAGGCGCCGACGACGGGCAGTCCCTGCTGTTTGAGCAGGAGGGCGGCGACGCTGCTGTCCACGCCGCCGGACATGGCTATCAGTATCTTCTGCATGGCGAAGCGGTCAAAAACGTGAGTCTGGCGGTCTGTCGGCGAAGCCCGACAAACCCCTGGTCACAAGGTTGAATCGGTTTCATGCGGTTGCAATCCCGGAACAATGAATTCTCCTGTCATGAGCGGGCGCTTTCGAAAGGTCCCTCGCAGTCATCCCGTTTTGCCTTGAACCCGGGACCGGGAACCTTGAACCTGTCGTGGAGCCAGCGAAAGGAGTTTCTTATGCGACGTCACATCTGTCTTCCCCTCACTCTTGCACTCACCCTGACCCTTGCGGCGGTCAATGGAGTTTTCGCCGCCGGCGAGGATCGGAATCCGCTCAATCACGAGATCCATGATCCGGACCGGCCCCAGCCGCCGGTCGTCGATCCGGGGCCGGCAGGTCCGCCGGTGCCGGCGCCTTCCGACGCGGTTGTGCTGTTCGACGGGTCGGGATTCGACGACTGGGAGGCCATGGACGGTTCGGAAGCCGGATGGGAACTCGTCGACGGCCTGATGCAGGTCGTTCCGGGGGCGGGGGACATTCGGACCAAGCGTACCTTCGGCGACATCCAGCTGCACGTCGAGTTCAAGACGTATCCCGATTCGCCCGGCAGCGGGCAGAGCCGGAGCAACAGCGGCGTTTTCATCGGACCCTATGAAGTTCAGGTGCTCGACTCCTACGAAAACGAAACGTATCCCGACGGCATGAACGCGTCGATCTACGGACAGTACCCGCCGCTGGTCAACGCTTCCCGCCCGCCCGGCGAGTGGCAGTTTTACGACATCGTTTACCGGGCGCCGGAATTTGATGAAGACGGGGAGGTTGCCCGTCCGGCCCGCCTGACCGTTTTTCACAATAACGTCCTCGTCCAGGACAATGAGGAGTTGGTCGGTCCCACTTCCCACCGGCAGCGCCAGTCCTACAGCCCGCACGGAGACGTGCCCATCCGTCTTCAGGACCACCGCGACGACCCGATTCATTTCCGGAACATCTGGCTCCGCGAGCTCAACTGACCCGCGGTGTCGCGCGGAGGAAGGAGCGAGTTTCACCGGCGGGGCTGGCGGGAATGGCCGGTTAAGGCGCTGGATCGAAGTAGCTTGGGCTTCCTGCCTGAGACAACACGCAACTCGAGGGAATGCCACTCGGATAAGCGTGTAGATCGATGAAAGGATGGGTGCCGAAGGCACAACGGACACACCCCACCGCTCTAGCGAGCGGTCCTTCCCCTCTCCAGAGGGTAATCCTTGAAAATTCCCCTCTGGAGAGGGGGGACCAGGCACCAGCATGGTGGGGTGTGTCGCCGAACCGGCCTGAATATCCCACTCTCCATAAGCCCAATCCCTCCGATCAAGCCCCCTAGCAGCCCGTCGGACTTAGGCTACCGCCCAAGTCCGACGGGCTGCTAGAGGGGGGTCACTTCCTTTTCGCCGGCGTGAATGCCTTCCTGGACCAGTTTGATGATGTGGTCGATGCCTTCGTCCAGGGTTTCGGGGGCGCCCAAATCCATGCTCAGGGATTGCGAGAGGGTGTGACGGTTGGAAAAATAGATCAGGCACAGCCCGATCAGGTTGATGAGCAGGTGCCGGGCGTCCAGATTGCTCCGGAGTTTGCCTTCGTCGATCCCGCGCTGGATCGCTTCGTTCAATTTCGTCAGGATCGGATTCTTGACCTCCGTGAGCTGAGCGCCTTCGATGCCGTGCCCCTGGTTCAGATTCTCCCACAGCAGCAATTTAACGAATTCGGAGTTGGTCTGGAGGAAGTGAAAATATTCCTTGATGATTGAGGCAAGCAACGCCTCGAGGCCGTCCTTATGCTCCGACAACTCCAACTCAATATCCCCCAGGCGTCCGAATACCAGCCGCAGCGAGGCCTGATAAAGACGCTCCTTGCTGCCGAAGTAATGGTAAACCATCCGCTTGTTGATCCGGGCTTCGTTGACGATGGCATCGACCGTGGTCCCGGCGAATCCGCGTTCGGCAAAAAGCCGCGTCGCGATCTCAAGCAGTTTTTCCTTGGTCCGCTTACCCTTTTTGTCTTTCTTTTCCACCATAAAAACCTTGCCACCGAATCGGAGAAGAGTAACCGTATGGTTACAAATGAGGCGCTGTGAGCTCAGAAAAAGGAAAAAGTAGTTATGACCCACGAGGAAATCGATGAAATTTTTGCCCGGCCGACGCCGGGTGCCCTGGAGGCGCTCAAAGGTCTTGAGGGAGACGTGATGCTCCTCGGGGTGGCCGGGAAAATGGGATTGTCCACCGCGCTGATGCTGCGCCGGGCATTCGACGAGTTGGGGAAGAAAAACGGGATCTACGGGGTTTCGCGATTCTCCGATGCCGCTACCCGGGAGCGTCTGGAGGGTTACGGGGTCCGAACAATCCGGGCCGATTTGATCGAGCGTGACGAGGTCGAGGCGCTTCCGGAGTGTCCCAATGTGCTCTTTCTGGCCGGACACAAGTTCGGGGCCGGGAGTCAGCCGGATCTGAGCTGGGCGATGAATGCGGTGGTTCCGGCCTACGTTGCCGAGCATTACAAGCGGTCCCGCATCGTCGCTTTTTCCACGGGCTGTGTTTATCCGTTTGTGCCTGTGGACAGCTCCGGATCGACGGAAGAGGACGAGATCGGGCCGGTCGGCGACTACGCGAACTCCTGCGTCGGACGCGAACGGATTTTCACTTATTTCTCCCGCAAGCACGGGACTCCGGTGGCCCTCTTCCGTTTGAATTACGCCATCGATTTGCGCTACGGGGTTTTGGTGGATATCGCCCAGAAGGTGCTGGCCGGTGAGCCGGTGGATGTGAGTACGGGCTACGTCAACATCATCTGGCAGGGCGATGCGATCGCCCGTTCCCTGCAGTGTTTCGAACACGCCGTGTCGCCTCCGTTCGTAATCAATGTGACCGGCCCCGAGGTGCTCAAGGTGCGCGATCTCGCCGCCCGTTTCGGGGAGATTTTCGGAAAGACACCGGAGATCACGGGGACCGAATCCGAAACCGCGTGGTTGAGCAATCCCGCTAAATCGATCGATTTGTTCGGTCCGCTTACGGTCAGTGTCGACGAAATGATCCACAAGGTCGCCGATCACCTGCGTAACGGCGGGCCCGTCCTCGACAAACCCACTCACTTTGAAAGTCGCAGCGGCAAATTCTAGCAGTTATGAACCTACGTAATCACTTCGCCCAGGGCCACGTCATCCCGGCCTACCCGCTGGCTCTCGATGAGAATCGCAAGTTGTCCGAAAAGCACCAGCGTGCGCTCGCCCGTTATTATTTTCACGCGGGGTGCGGCGGCCTGGCGGTCGGGGTTCATTCGACCCAGTTCGAGATCCGCGAACCGGGGCACGCTCTGTTTGAGCCCGTACTGAGAATCGCCTCCGAGACTCTCGACGCCGAGCTCGGCGACCACCCTCGGGATTTTGTCAAGATCGCCGGGATCTGCGGGGACGCCGCCCAGGCTGTGAAGGAAGGGGAGCTGGCCGTCGGGCTCGGCTACCAGGCCGGTCTGCTCAGCCTGACCGCGGTCAAGGAACGCCCCCTGCCCGAGATTCTGGAGCATTGCCGCCAGGTGGCCGAAGTGCTGCCGGTGATCGGGTTCTATCTGCAGCCGGCGGTGGGCGGCCGTGTGTTTCCCTACGCCTTCTGGCGGGAGTTCATGGAGATCGAAAACGTGGTGGCGGTCAAGATCGCCCCGTTCAACCGCTACCTGACCCAGGATGTGGTGCGGGCGGCCGTTGAGGCGGGCCGGGACGATATCTCGCTGTATACCGGAAACGACGACAACATCATTGTCGACCTCCTGACCCGATTTGCCTTTCAGACGCCCGGCGGCCCGAAAACGCGGATCATCGACGGAGGCCTGCTCGGACAGTGGGGTGTGTGGACCCGGAAAGCCGTGCTTCTGCTCGAAGAAATCAAGAAGGCGCGGCAGGAAGAGACTCTCGGCGCCGACTGGCTGACCCGCAACGCCGCGCTCACCGATATCAACGCCGCCGTCTTTGACGCGGCGAACGGCTTTGCCGGGGTGATTCCCGGGATCCACGAAGTTCTCCGGCGCCAGGGCCTGCTTCCCGGCACCTGGTGTCTCAATCCGGATGAGAAGCTGTCTCCGGGGCAGTCGGAGGAGATCGACCGGGTCGCCCGGGCGTATCCGGATTTTGTCGACGACGAGTTTGTTCGGGAGCACCTGCATGAGTGGTTGAAGTGATTTCACTCGACGACATCCGCGCGGCCCGCGAGGCGGTTCGCCCGCACCTGAAGAAAACACCGTGTGTGCTTTCGGAACCGTTGAGCGACCAGCTCGGGTGCCGTCTTTACTTCAAGTTCGAAAACCTGCACCGCACCGGCTCCTTTAAAGAGCGAGGGGCCTTGTATAAGCTTCTTCATCTCGA
Source organism: Opitutia bacterium (assembly GCA_003558065.1). GTDB lineage: Bacteria > Verrucomicrobiota > Verrucomicrobiia > Opitutales > T3Sed10-336 > PXDC01. Next base: position 53,441 of record PWMU01000079.1, read on the forward strand.
CAAGGCCTACCGGGCCGCCGGAGTCGTTACCGCCAGCGCCGGCAACCACGGGCAGGCCGTTGCGTTTCACGCGACTCAGCTGGGTTTGTCGGCCGTCGTGGTGATGCCGGAGAAGACGCCGCTTGTCAAAGTCTCCTCCACCCGCCGGTGGGGTGCCGAGGTCGTCCTCCATGGCAGGAACTATGACGATGCGCTGAAAAAGGCTCACGAGATCGAGCGGGAACGCGGCAGTTTTTTCGTCCACGGCTTCGATGACCCCGATATTATCGCAGGGCAGGGGACTCTGAGCGTCGAGCTTCACGAGGAGGAGGTGCCCTGTGACGTGATGCTCTTGCCGATCGGGGGAGGCGGGCTCATTGCCGGGAACGCCGTGGCGCTGAAAGCGCTCTATCCGAAGGCCGAGATTTACGGGGTCGAGCCGGAGAATTATCCCTCGATGAAGGAGTCTCTGGCTGCCGGACACCCGGTCGCGGTCGAGGGCTTGCCGTCTCTGGCGGACGGACTGGCGGTCAAGAGCGTCGGGAAGCTGCCTTACGAGATTGTCAGTCGCCGGGTGGATGATTTTTTCCTGGTCAGCGAGGAAGAGATTGCCAACGCCATCCTGGTCCTGCTCGAAGTCGAGAAGAGCGTGGTCGAAGGAGCCGGCGCCGCCTCGTTCGCGGCGCTTCTCAACCGGGAGGAACTGCGCCGGAAGGTGGCGGGAAAGGATGTGGTGGTTCCGCTCTGCGGCGGCAACATCGACGTCAATCTGCTCTCCAAGATCATCGACCGGGGCCTCGCCAAGGACGGAAGGCTCGGGCGTTTTCGGGTGGTGGTTCCCGACCAGCCGGGTTCGCTCACCGCCGTGACCGAGCGTATCGCCCGGGGAGGCGGCAACATCCTGGATATTTTCCATACACGGGCGCTTGCCGACACCCAGGTCGGCGAGGTGGCCATCGACGTGGTGGTCGAAACCCGCGGTCGCGACCACCTCGAAGCGCTCAAGGGGGCGCTCACCGAGGCCGGCATCCGTCTCGAAAGCAAATAGCCCGACTCAGGAGCGGTAATATCTTCATGGCAGCATCACTAGTGGAAGACCAGTTGAGCGAACTCGTCGCCATTCCCAGTGTGAACTCGGGTTTTGGCGGTCCCGGCGAGGACGCGGTGGGCAAGCACGTATCAAAGTTTCTGCGACAACGCGGTCTCAAGGTCGAGGAACAGGAGGTTTTTCCCGGACGCTGTAACGTGGTTGCCCGCATCGAGCCCGAGGATCTGGCCGGCCGACCCGGGGTGCTCCTGGAGAGCCACATGGACACCGTGGCCGCCCGGGAATGGAAGGAGGGGGATCCGTTTATTCCCCGTGTGGTGGATGGTCGCCTGTACGGCCGCGGTGCCAGCGACACCAAGGCGTCGCTGGCGGTCATGCTGGCGGTGGTCGATTATTTCGCCCGCCGGCCGGGCGAATTGAAGGCGCCTCTCGTTTTTGCGGCGTCGGTGGACGAGGAGGTGGGGCAAGTGGGCGCCTTCAAATTGATGGATCTTGGCCTGCCCCTTGCGGGTGCGATCACCGGGGAGCCGACGCAATGCCAGATCGTGCACGCCCACAAGGGTTTTTTCCGCTGTCGCCTGGGGGTTCGCGGGGTGGCGGCCCACAGCGCGTTTCCCGAAAAGGGAGACAACGCGATCCTGCGTATGGGTCGTGTTCTGACGCAGGTGGCCGCTTACTTGGAGGAGTTGAAGGGGCGCCCGGGCCACCCTTCCCTGGGCTGTCCCACACTGAGTGTCGGAACGATCCGCGGAGGCGAGGCGATCAATGTCGTTCCCGACCGGTGCTCGATCGAGCTGGACCGGCGGATGCTTCCGGGCGAAACCGAAGAGGTGGTGCGCCGGGAGATCGAAGCACTTGTCGGCGGCGAAACGGGTGGAGGGATCGATGAAACAGTGGTTCGACCCGGACTCAACACGGACCCCCAAAGCCCCTTCGCGGCGGGTCTGGCGGCGGCGGTGAAACGGCATAATCAGGATCGTTGCGAGTTTCAGGCCGCCCCTTACATGACCAACGCCACCGCGTACGCCGCCGCCGGTGTTCCCGCATTGGTTTTCGGTCCCGGAGACATCGCCCAGGCTCACACCGATTCCGAATTTGTCGAACTGGCTGAACTGGACAAAGCCTTTTCGATTTTCAAAACTTTTCTCAGTTATGAATAAGACGATCTCTACGCTGATTCCGCTCCTTCTGTTGCCGGGACTTGGCCTTTCGCAGGTTTCCGGGGAACGCTCGAAGCATGAGCCGTTTGAGACACCCGTTGCGCTCTACCTGACCTGGCAGCAGGATCCCACCACCACCATGACCATTCACCGGGTCTCCGAGGGGGCCGAGGATGAATCCTGGGTCGACTACCGTCCTTGGAACGAAGAGGAGGCCGCCGGACGTTCCTGGGAGTCGGTCACCGGTTCGAGCGAGCCGATGGCCCGTTTCTCGAACCTGCCGGTTCACACGGTCGAACTAACCGGACTGGAACCGGCGACCACCTACCAGTTCCGGGTGCCCGAGGGCCCCGGAACATTCAAGTTTCGCACCCTTCCCGCCGATGCGGACGAACCGATCCGCTTCGCGGCCGGCGGCGACACCATGCACCGGCAGATCTGGATGGAACGGGTCAATCGCGTCGCCATGGAATACGAACCGGAGTTCATCGTTTGGGGCGGAGACCTGGCTTACGCCGATGGACGCGAGAACCGACGCGGCCTCCACCGCTGGTTCGATTGGTTCGACGCGATTAAGAATACGATGATCACGGAGGAGGGACGCGTCATTCCGATTGTGGTTACGATGGGCAACCACGAGATGCGGGGCGGTTATTACTTTCACCACGATGATTTCGAGCAGACGGACGACTGGCGCCGCGAGGTGGCCCCGTATTTCTATACTCTGTTTTCCATGCCCGGCCAGCCCGGGTACAACGTGCTCGATTTCGGCGATTACCTGAGCTTGGTTGTGCTGGATTCCGACCACACGAATCCGGTGGAAGGCGAGCAGACCGAATGGCTCGAGGAGATTCTGGACGAGCGCCAGGAGGTCCCGCACGTCTTTCCCGTGTATCACGTGCCCGGCTACCCCGGTGTTCGCGATTTCGACGGAGACGTCTCCACAGGCATCCGGAAGCACTGGGTGCCCTTGTTTGAGCAGTACGGGGTTCGGGTCGCCTTTGAGAATCACGACCACGCCTACAAGCGGACCGTGCCGATCCGCGACGGCGAGGCGGCCGACGACGGGATTGTCTATATCGGCGACGGCTCCTGGGGCACCAGCGCCCGGAGCGTTCATGACGCCGACGAAACCTGGTACCTGGAACGCTCCGAGTCGGTTCGCCACTTCATCCTCGCCACCATCCACGGGGATGACGCCAGTTTTAAAATGATCGACGAATTCGGCGAAAAGATCGACGAGTACGAATTGCCGGCCGACGACTGAAAGTCTCCGATCCACCTTCCATGTTTCACCCTTCCGACTGGTTTCAAGTGTCTCCGGATCGCGCTCCAATAGGCTAAGCGCTTCCCTCAATCTCCGCTCCCACCTGGGTTCTCTCATCTCGGAGGCTTCTGCTTCCACCACTCGAGAGAGCTGCTCGTCCTTCAAATCGTCGAGCACGGCTTTCCGGAATTCCTTCGTCCCCTTAGCCCAACCATGGGTCATAGTCTCAAAACCAAGCCGCTTCTGTTCCGCGTCTGTTTCCGAGAGCCAAGTCAGGTACTCGCGATACTTGTGCCGACCCGTGGGCGAATCCGAAAGCCCGCCGGCGTGTTCCAGCGATGCAAGCCTAACACATGGTGAATTGGACTGACCACGTTCGATTTCCTGCTGGCAACGGTGGGGGTAACCACGGAGTACGCGAAGAAAACCTTAAATTTCAATGTAAACATCCTTCCCGCCAACCTCCATGGGTTCGGGCCAGGGCGTCGTTTGTTTTTCGTGTTCAGCGGCCGGGAACAGCGGTTCCGTCTTATGACAACCGCGTCTTGTAGTCGTCGTAACCGAATTCCCGGACGATCTCGGTTTTGTTTTTGTCCGGCCGGTAGATGCCGATGGAGGGGAGGCGCACGCCGTTGAAGGTGGTGTTCTTCACCATGGTGTAGTGGGCCATATCGAGAAATATGATACGGTCGCCCGGGCGAAGCGGTTCCGGGAAGGAGTATTCGCCGATAACATCGCCCGCGAGGCAGGTAAGGCCGCCGAGGCGGTAGGTGTGCGGGTGCTCGCCGCGCTTCCCGGCCCCGAGGATGGCGGGACGGTAGGGCATTTCCAGAACGTCCGGCATGTGGGCGGTGGCGGAGGTGTCGAGAATGGCGTTGAGGCCGTCGTTCTGGACGATGTCGAGAACGGAGGCCACCAGGAAACCGGTGTTGAGGGCAATCGCTTCGCCGGGCTCCAGGTAGACCCGGACGCCGTGGCGCTCGCGGAAGCGGGTGACGAGTTCGCACAGGAGGTCGATGTCGTAGTCGTCGCGGGTGATGTGGTGGCCGCCGCCGAAGTTCACCCACGTCATCCGTTCGAGGAAGTGACCGAAATTTTCTTCAAACGCGGCCACGGTGCGCTCGAGCGTGTCACTGTTCTGCTCGCACATCGTGTGAAAATGCAGGCCTTCCAGCCCGGAGAGGTCCGCGCCCTCCAGGGCCTCGGCTGTGATTCCGAGCCGCGATCCGGGGGCGCACGGGTCGTAGAGCTCGACTTCGACCTCCGAATGCTCGGGGTTGACGCGCAGCCCGCAGGAGATGGGACGGGAAGCGTTTTCGACCACGGGACGGAATTGGCGCCACTGCGCCAGGGAATTGAAGCTGATATGATCCGCGTAGCGGATCAGTTCCGCCATCTCGTCGTCCGTGAACGCCGGGGAGTAGGCGTGAACCTCGCCGCCGAACTCCTCGGAGCCGAGACGGGCTTCGTAGAGGCCGCTCGCGGTGGTGCCGTGCAGGTATTTCCGGATGAGTGGAAACAGGCTGAACATGGCGAACCCTTTGAGGGCGAGAATCACCGTGGCGCCGCTATGCCGTTGTACCTCGGCCAGGATCCGGAGATTCTTTTCGAGCAGCCCCTGGTGGACAACGTAGCAGGGGGTGGGAATGCGATCGAAATCGAGGTTCATTCCACCGGCAACTCACGGACCTTCCAGGGCAGTCCGTGCTGATTCAGGCGTTCCATGAACGGATCCGGATCGAGCTGTTCCATGTTGAAAACCCCCGGTTGTTTCCAGATTCCCTCCAGCATCAGCATGGCCCCGATCATGGCGGGGACTCCGGTGGTGTAGGAAACCGCCTGGGACTTGACCTCACGGTAGCACTCCTGGTGGTCGCACACGTTGTAGATGTGGATCTTTTTTCGCTGGCCGTCTTTGATCCCCTCGATAACGCAGCCGATGTTGGTTTTCCCTTTGGTGCGGGGCCCGAGCGTGCCCGGGTCGGGCAGGATAGCTTTCAGGAACTGGAGCGGGACGATCTTTTTGCCTTCGTACTCCACGGGTTCGATGCTGGTCATGCCGATGTTCCGGAGCACGTTCAGGTGTGTTAGGTACTTTTCCGAAAACGTCATCCAGAATCGGATACGTTTGAGGCCTTTGAGGTGGTGGACGAGTGATTCCATCTCCTCGTGGTAGAGAAGATAAATATCCTTCGGACCGATCTCGGGGAAATCGTAGGTTTCCTTCAGTTCGAGCGGTTCGGTTTCCACCCATTGGCCGTTTTCCCAGTAACGTCCTTTGGCCGAGATCTCGCGGATATTGATCTCCGGATTGAAGTTCGTGGCGAAGGGGTAGCCGTGATCCCCGGCGTTGGCGTCGAGGATGTCCACGTAATGAATCTCGTCGAAATAGTGCTTCTGAGCGTAGGCGCAAAAGACGTTGGTGACGCCCGGATCGAAACCCGAGCCGAGCAGCGCCATGATGCCCGCCTTCTTGTAGTGCCCGTCATAGGGCCACTGCCAGTCGTAGGTGAAACTCGGCTCGTCCGGCGGTTCGTAACTGGCGGTGTCCAGGTAGTCGACCTGCGCCTCCAGACAGGCGTCCATGATGGCCAGGTCCTGATAGGGCAGGGCGACGTTGATCACAAGGTCCGGGCCGAAACTCCGGATCAGCTCGACGACTTCCTCCTTGCGGTCCGCATCGACCTGCGCGGTATCGATTGGCCGGTCGAGTTCCGCCGCGATGCGGTCACACTTTTCCCGGGTGCGGCTGGCCAGGCAGATCTCGGTGAATGTTTCCGGATTCTGCGCACATTTGCGGACGACGACGTTGCCGACGCCTCCGGCTCCGATGATCAGTACTTTTCCCATGGCTGTCGATGTGATGGTTGAAAATCAGACGTGGAAGGCTCTCCTCGTATGTTTGAGCGTCCGGCTTCCACGGTCAAGCGGGGAAAGTTTCAGAACCGGACTCGCAACCCTCCTGTAACGAAGTTCGAGCCGCTTGAGTCGCTGACCACACCGAACACGCCCGACCGGTGGTGTACGCGGGTGAAGATCTCCCAGTTTTGGCTGTCGGGCGGCGCCGCGGTGATCTCGAACGGCATGAACGCCAGCCGGCGGGAGGCTTCTCCGTGGCGTCCCTTTTCCAAAGCCGGAGTGGCCAGCGCGATCGAAGGACCGATTCCCAGGGCGATGGAGGTTCGGAGATAATCGTCCCAGGGGAATCCCTTCCAGCGCAGGAGCAGTGCCGCGTTGATCTCGGAATGATCCTGCTTTCCCCAGTGACGCGCAACCTGGCCCTCAATTTCCCATTGGGCCAGCTCGCCGTGCGCGGTCAGTTTCCGGCCCGCCGCCAGCGCCGCCACGTAGGAACTCCGGAAATCGGTCTGCAGCCGGACGATCTCGTTAAACCGGGTGTAAGTGACCGGTCCGGCGTAGGTTGCGATCGACCATTTCCCGGGTTCGGATTCGTTGTCCGGGATGGGGCCGTAGGTCTCCCGGGACGGAAGGGTCTCCGCGGCACTCAGAGCCAGTCCCGCAATTCCTAGAAGTGAAAGGCCTATGGGGAAAGCAACCCGCATCTTTGAATGCGGACAACCTACTTTCGGAGGCATCTTTCCGCAACCGGAGGAGCGGTAGAGAAAGGGAGGGAGCAAGAGTCGCGGCTACACAGTCCCCTGTCGCCCGCCGGCTCGCCCAAAGTAGCTTCGCTCGCACCATGCCCCGACGCTTCCCGATCAGGAAAGCTTTTTCCACAGAAGCGGCGAAAAGAGGACAAGAATGCCGAAGAGTTCGATCCGGCCCATGATCATGAGCAGGGAGAGGAGGATTTTGCCGGGGGCGCTGACCATGGCGTAATTTTCGGTGGGTCCGACCTCGGCAAAGCCGGGACCGATGTTGAAGAAGCAGGAAACCACCGAGGAAATACTCCCTTCGAGGCTGAGCCCGGGTTCGAGCAGGGTGAAGACAACGATGGAGCTGATCGCGAGCAGGGCGAGCAGCGTCAGGTAAATGAGGATGTTCTCCCGTGTGTCGGGGTCGAGGGGCTTGCCGTTGGCGATGACCGGGCGCACGACGCGGGAGCGGAAGCTTTTTTCCACGTGGGTGACGCAGATTTTCGCTGCGACGACGATCCGGATCACTTTGGCGCCGCCGGCGGTGGAGGCGGCGCATCCTCCCATTGTCATCAGCGCCAGAAGCAACGCCCGTGTGAAAACCGGCCATTGGTCGAAATCCGCCGTGCCGAAACCGCTGGTGCTGGCGATCGAGACGACCTGGAATGCGGCCGTACGGATCGTGTCGTGAATGCCGTCTCTTTCGCCGCTGACGAACAGGACGCCGGCCGTGAGCGCGGTCGCGAAAATCAAAATGGCGAGGTAGGCGAGGACCTCGGTGTTTTGGCGCGCCGGGCGCCACTGGGCCCGGAGAATCAGAAGATGGAAGAAGAAGCTGATGCTGCCGAGGATCATGAAAACGATCATGACCCATTCGATACCGGGAGAAGCAAAGGCGGCGATGCTGTCGGAACGGGTGCTGAAACCGGCGGTGGAGACGGTGGTGAAGGTGTGGCACACGGCATCGTAGAGGTTCATTCCGGCCAACAGCAGCCCGGCGCAGCACGCGGCGGAGAGGCCGAGGTACAGAAAGAACAGCCGGGCCACGACGCTCTGTACCCGGCCCTGGTGAAAATCGGCGGTCTTGGCCGAGGATTCGTTGGTGAAGAGGATCTTGCCGCCGGCCCCGAGGAATCCGAGGATGGCGACAAAGAAGACCACGATCCCGATGCCGCCGATCCATTGGCTCATCTGCCGCCAGAACAGGAGGCTGCGCGGCCATTCCTCGAATCCGGTGAAGACGGACGCGCCGGTGGTGGTGACCCCGGAAGCCGACTCGAAGACGGCGTCCGAGACGCGGCAATCTTCGAGAATCAGAACGTAGGGCAGCGCGCCGACCAGCGAGGCGAGAATCCAGCCGATCCCGACCAGGCAGAGGGCTTCTTTGCGGAGAATCCGGGGCTCGGCGCCGCGGCTGAGCAGGTAGAAGACGGCGGCGAGAATCAACGCCACCGCGGTGCTCGCCTGGAATCCGACGATGGCCGCGGACTCTCCGGGGTCGCTCCTGTGCAGCAGGGCGATGCCCAGGCAAAGAAGAAAGGCCGCTGCGAGCGCTGCGAGAATCAGACTGAGCAGGCGGGATATGAACCGGTAATTCATAAGAAGGTCGCTGGGCGGCGGCACGCCGTCTACTTGAGCATCTTCACCAGTTTGCGGGTGTTTTCCTGGTGGATGATGGCAACCACCCGGGCTCCCGCCTCGATGGTGTCGTCGGCCCCGGGGACCTTGGCTTCCGATTTGTGCATCAGCGCGACAATGACGCAATCGTTCGGCCACTCGATCTCCCGGAGCTTTTTGCCGGCGCAAGGGCTCTCCGGGCCGACCTTGATCTCGACGATCCGCCCGAAGTCGTTGGCAAGCTTGGCCAGTACGATGTAGGGCTCGCGGCTGGTGTAACGGACGACTTCATTGGCGGTGGCAATACGGGGAGAAACAACGAGTTCGACCCCGAGGACGCTCCCGAGGCGTTCCAGCACTTCGACGTAGTCGGCCCGGTTGACCAGGAGCATGGTGTGTTTGGCTCCGAGCTTGGAGGCTTGGAGGCAGGTCATGACATTGTCTTCGTCTTCCTTCGTCAGGCCGATGAAGTAGTCGGCACTCCCGATCTGTTCCTCTTCCAAAAGCCGCAGGGAGGTCGCGTCTCCCTGGATTACGGTTACTTTAGGGAACTTTTCGGCGAGGAGCCGGCACTGGGGTTTGTTTTCTTCCAGAATGCGGATTTTGAAGCGCGGGTGGGACAGCAGTCGTATGAGGGCGATGGAGGCCTCGCCGCCCCCGTAGAGAACGATCCGAACCGGTTCGGTTTCCATTTCCGGATCGAAGAGCGGTTTCACTTCGAAGAGAATCTGGGCCGGACCGAAAAGAGTGACGTAATCGTATTCCTGGAGCACGGTATTGGCACCGGCCACTTTCTGCTGGTCGCCTGTCTGGACATATCCGATACGGACGCGACGGTCGAGTTTCAGGTCGGCGAGTTTCTTCCCGATCACTTTCGCCTTGGGCTTGACCCGGAATTGCTGAACCTCGATCTGACCCCGGGCGAGGTTCTCGACCGCGACCCGGCCCGGATGACGAATCTTCTTTGCCAGTTCGACCGCGGCCAGGGCTTCCGGATTGAGGAGGTGATCGATTCCGAAGTGACCCTGATAGTTGAGGATGGAATTATCCGAGTAGGTCTGGTCGTGAATGCGGGCGATCGTGGTGCCGGCTCCCAGGGCCTTGGCAAGCGAACAGGAAATGAGGTTGGTCTTGTCGTCGCTGGTCATTGCGAGGAAGTATTCACAACGGTTGGCACCCGCTTGCTGCAGGACTTCGGCCGAACTGCCGTTGCCCTTGAAGACGCGGACGTTGAGCTCTTCGTCGACCTGGTCGGCAAGCGTTACATCGCTTTCGATCACGGTCACGTCGTGATACTCTTCGCTCAGAATCTCGCAGAGATAGCGACCCACTTCTCCGGCTCCAACAATAAGGATATTCATTTCACGGAAAAGTATCTTACTTTCGGAAGAGGGGGATCGAGCCGAAAATGAGGCGTGCCCGAAGGTCATCCTCGCGGCATGAAGCCGCTCCTGCAAGGAGATACCTTCTCAAACATATTCAATTTGTCCGCCGGGCCGATGGCAGGGGCGAGCTGTCAAATCGGCGAGGGCGCAGGCGGCGGAATCGCTGCGACGGCTTTCATGATTCGGCGGGAGGTTTCCAGATAGCGGCTCTTCTCGTTCGGGCCCGGATCGAATGCGTCCGGGGAGAGGCGAACGCCAAAGGCGACGCTGATGGGAATGTTCAGCGCCGGGACTTCCATGTCGCGTCCGAAGGCTTCAAAAGACCCGAAAACACGGGCCGGAATGACCGGCACCCGGGCTTTACAGGCGATCATACCCACACCGGGCATGGGATCCCGCAGGGTGCCGTCCGGCGAGCGGGTGCCTTCAGGGAAAAAGAGGACTCCGCGTCCCTGTTTCAGAGCGCCGAGAACCTTCTTGACAGCCTGGATGTCCGATTCGCCGTCGCGGTCGACGGGGATCGCGTTCACCGAGGTGAGAATCGAGCCGATCAAACCGGGTTTGAATAAACTTTTCCGGGCGAAGTAGGCGATCTCCGCGGGAACGTGTCTTCCGATTGCCGGGGGATCGAAAAAACTGGCATGGTTGGAGGCGAGGATGAACGGGCCGCTTCGGGGGATATTTTCGATACCGGCGATATCGCCGGCGTAGCCGCCGTCAAATACACAATCGGCCAGCGTGCGCCCAACCTGATAAAGCCAGTTCATGCGGTCTTGCTTTGAATCAGAGCGCTCACTTTTTCAATAACCTCTTCCAGGGACATTTCCGTGGTATCGATCCGGATCGCGCCTTCGGGACAAATGAGCGGAGCGGATTGTCGCCGGGAGTCGATTCGGTCCCTGGCTTCAATACTGTCCTCCTGGCCCTGGTCGGATCGTCGCCGGCTGCGCGCGCCGGAATCCGCCTCGAGAAAGAAACGAAAATCCGCGCCGGGAAAAATCACCGAGCCGATGTCCCTTCCTTCCATCACCAATCCCGAGAAACCGTTGGCCCGGGCGAATTCAGCCTGGCCCCTTTGATAGTCGAGAAGGAACTCGCGAACGACCGGCTCCGCGGCAAACCCGGAAACCTGGGCGTTGACTTCGCCGCTGCGCAATTCCTCCCCGGGCACCTCGCCGTCGATTGCCATGCGCGCCTCGCGGCCGCGGAGCTCGGTGGCCACTGCCGGATTGCTCAGCGCCTTCCCGATCCTGCCGGGCTCGTCGGGCCGGATCCCGCGTTTGAGCAGGTACAGGGTCAGGGTCCTGTAAAAGGAGCCGGTGTCCACGTGGAGCAGTTGATGGCGTCCACTGAGCGCTTGCGCCGTCGAAGATTTGCCGGCGGCCGCGCCCCCGTCAATCGCGACGATGATGAATGGTCTTTCAGACGGCATATCCGAGCCCGAACAGCGTGCCGGAAGGAGCCCGCGAAAACAAATCAAATCTACGCCCAAGAGACAAGAAGTTATCGGTTGCCGGTTCTGGCGTAGCTTCCCGGCCTATGTCCAATGAACGGTTATTGGCGCGAAGACCGCTCGGTTGGAGCCCGAAGAAGAACGTGCTTCCAGCGTGCTGTCTCAGGCAGGCTGAAAGCCTAAGCTGCTTCGAGCCGGCTGCCTGAACCGAGTTTCCAGTCGCACGCATGGGAAACCCGCCGCTTCCGGGAAGATCCGGCAGGAAACGCCTGCCTGGATCCCGTTCCCATGGCGCAAATCGATAACGGCCAACCGGTAACCAACCCCCAGGACCGACTTACTCTTTCTCCGTTTTCGCTTCGGTTTCCTGTTCCATCTCGGCCAGAGCGGCCTTGCGGCTGAGGCGGACTCGGCCTCTTTCGTCGATTCCGATGCACTTGACCCACATCTCGTCGCCGAGCTTGGCGACGTCTTCGGTCTTGTTGACCCGGAAATCGGCGAGTTCGGAGATGTGAACGAGACCTTCCTTGCCGGGCAGTACTTCGACAAAACACCCGAATTCCTTCACACTGCGGACGACCCCGCGGTAAATCTTATCCGGCACGATTTCGGCCGAAATCAGTTCGACTTCGGATACGGCCTTGTCCATCGACTCTTTGTTGTTGCTGTAGATGTACACCTTGCCCGGTTCGTCGTCGCTGATGTCCACGGTCGCCCCGGAAAGCTCGGTGATGCGGCGAATGTTTTTCCCGCCCGGTCCGATAAGAGCTCCGATCTTTTCAGGATCGATCTGGAGGGTGGTGATGCGCGGCGCGTACCGGTTCATTTCCGGCCGCGGTTCGGCGATCGTTTCCAGCATCCGGTTCAGGATCTTGATTCTGGCATCGCGCGCCTCGAAAATCGCTTCACGGGCAATGTTGAACGGAAGTCCGTCGATTTTGAGGTCGAGCTGGAATCCGGTAATCCCCTCGTTCGTTCCGGCGAGTTTGAAGTCCATGTCGCCAAAGTGGTCTTCGGCTCCCAGGATGTCCGTCAGTGTCTTGTACTGTTCGACTTCGCCCCGGTCGTTCTTTTTGGAAACCAGACCGACCGAAATTCCCGCCACCGGCGCAATGATGGGCACGCCCGCGTCCATCAGGGACAGGCAGCCGCCGCAGATCGAAGCCATCGACGTCGAGCCGTTGGACTCCATGATCTCGGAGGTGATACGGATCGAGTAGGGGAAGATGTCTTCGGCGGGAATAATCGCCAGCAGCGAGCGTTCGGCGAGGGCGCCGTGACCGATTTCCCGGCGGCCGGGGCCCATGATGCGGCCGGTTTCACCGACCGAGTAGTGGGGGAAATTGTAGTGGAGAATAAACGACTTGCTGGTCGCTCCGCCGGTCAGCGCGTCGAGCGATTGGGATTCGCGGGCGGCGGCCAGCGTGGTCATCACAAGCGCCTGGGTTTCGCCGCGATTGAAAAGAGCCGATCCGTGAACGCGCGGGAGTACGCCGACGTTACTGGAGATCTCGCGCAGGTCCTGCGGCCCGCGGCCGTCGACCCGTTTGCCGTGATCGAGGATGTTGCTGCGGTAGATCTCTTCCTGGATCTCTTCGAAGGTGATGGCGATGTCGTGGTCTTCAAAGCCGTCCTCGCCGAGCTCGTTCTCAATGAGCTCGGTGGTTTCCTCGATGATGGCGGAGACGGCTTTCTCCCGCTCCTGTTTGTTGTCGGTAAAGATGACCTCCCCGACTTTCTTCACGCTGTCGCGACGCACGATCTCGACGACTTCGGGCTTGGCGGTGACCAATTCGAACTCGCGCTTGGGTTTGCCGGCCTTGACTGCGAGGTCCTTGATCGCCCGGATCATGGGCTGGATTGCGTTCTGCGCGAATTCCAGGGCCTCGACAAAACGTTCCTCGGGTATTTGTTCCGCGCTGCCCTCGATCATCAGCATCTCCTTTTCGGTGCCGACATAAATCAGGTCCAGGGTCGAGTCGTACTGTTGTTCGACGGTCGGATTGACCACGAATTCGCCGTTGATTTCGCCGAGCCGGATCGCGGCGATGGGGCCGTTCCAGGGGATGTCGGAAATCGCCAGGGCCGCCGACGCGCCGTTGATCATAAGGATGTCCGGCTCATTGAGGGTGTCGGTGGAAAGCAGCATTCCCGCGACCTGCACCTCGTTGAGAAAGCCCTTGGGAAAGAGCGGCCGCAAGGGGCGGTCGGTCAGGCGGCAGGTCAGGATTTCCTTTTCGGAGGGGCGCCCCTCACGTTTGAAGTAACCGCCTGGAAAACGGCCGGCGGCGGCGAACTTCTCCCGGTAATCCACCGTCAGGGGGAAAAAGTCCTGGCCGGGACGCAGCGTGTTGGCGACGGTTGCCGCGACGAACAGGTTGGTTTCGCCGAAGGCGATGGTGACGGAGCCGTTGGCTTGTCTGGCGAGGGTGCCGCTCGAGAGGGTGATGCCCATCTCTTCAACGAGGATATTGTGTTCTTGCTTCATGGATTGGTGGTGCTTGTGTGGTGTTTTTTCTCGTGTTCACAGCCCTCAACCGCGCATGAGATGAACAGCCGGGAAGCCGGACGTGCCGGCTCCCGGTTTTATAAGGGCTGCCTGCCGCAAACCGGTCCGGGGCTTTGTCGAGCCCGCATGGCTTATCTGCGAATTTTCAGACGCTGAAGCAGTTCGTTGTAACGGTTCAGGTCTTTGCGTTTGATGTAGTCGAGCAACTTGCGCCGCCGGCTGGTCATGGCGATCAGGCCCCGGCGGGAATGGTAGTCTTTGCGGTGGGTCCGCAAATGCTCGGTCAACGAAACGATCCGGGAAGTCAGGATGGCGATCTGTACCTCGCTGGACCCGGTATCTTTTCCGTTAATCTGGAACTCTTTAATGATGTCGGTTTTTTCTTCTGCCATATGGTTCTTGGTTTCGTGATTTTCGGAGGCCTGGTTCGGACCCCGTAAAGCCAGCCTGCAAGCCGGTTCTACCGTTCAACTCCGGCGCCGGGCCGGAGAACCACGGAAACGCGACCGGGAATCGGCCGGGTTTCTGACGCAAGGGGTATTGATCTCCATCCTGGAGGCAAAGGGCAAGATAAAAAATGATCCGGGAACCGGCATTTTCATGCCGCGTTCTTCTTCGTGCTCTTGGAGCTCTTCTTCAGGCGCGGCTTCCGCTTCCCCTCGACAACGGCCCGGTCGATAATGATCTCGGAAACATCCGCCCGCTGAGGAAGATCGTACATGCTTTCGAGCATGAGTTTCTCCATGATCGAACGCAGGGCACGGGCGCCGGTTTTCAGCTCCCGGGCTTTGCGGGCGATCGCTTGTATCGCGTCGCGGGTAATATGGAGGGACACCCCGTCCATCGCGAAAAGTTTGCTGTACTGTTTGATCAGCGAGTTCTTTGTTTGCAGAAGAATCTTTTCCAGATCCGCCAGAGAAAGCTCGTCTAGGACGGAAATGACCGGCAGACGACCGATAAACTCGGGGATCATGCCGAAACGGACGAGATCTTCCGGCGCGATCTTCTTCATGATCTGCTCGCCCTGGGGGCCTTCGACTTCCTCGACGGACTTGGCGCCGTAGCCGAGAACATTGGCACCGGCACGCCGCTTGATGATGTCGTCGAGCCCGACGTACGCCCCGCCGCAGATAAAAAGGATGTTCGAGGTATCGATCTGGATGTACTCCTGATTCGGATGCTTGCGTCCGCCCTGGGGCGGGACGTTGCAGACGGTGCCTTCGAGGATTTTAAGCAGGGCCTGCTGGACCCCTTCGCCGGAAACGTCGCGGGTGATCGACACGTTGTCGGTCTTGCGCCCGATCTTGTCGATTTCATCGACATAGATGATCCCGGCCTCGGCCTTTTTCACATCGTAATTGGCCGATTGAAGAAGGCGCAGAACAATGTTTTCGACGTCTTCACCCACGTACCCGGACTCGGTCAGGGTGGTGGCGTCCGCGATCGCGAACGGCACATCCAGGGTGTTGGCCAGGGTTCGTGCGAGCAGGGTTTTCCCGGAACCCGTCGGGCCGATGAGCAGGATGTTGCTCTTTTCAACTTCGACGTCGGAAAATTCCGCGGACATGGCGGGAGGCTTCTTGCTGCCCATCCGCGAGCCGAAGACCAGGCGCTTATAGTGATTGTATACAGCGACCGAAAGGACTTTCTTGGCCTGGTCCTGCCCTATGATGTAATCATCCAGAACTTCTTTGATCTGCAGGGGTTTGAGCAGTTTGAAAGGAGCTTTGCTCGGCGTTTCCGTCTCGGGTTGCATTTCCCGGTCAATGATGGTCTTGCAGACATTGACACAGGAATCGCAAATATAGACTGCCGGGCCGGCGATCAGCTTCTTCACTTCGTTCTGGGATTTTCCGCAGAACGAGCAAAGGGTGAGTTTGGATGATTTGGCCATAAGAAAAGGCCGCTTCAGACGGCGGCGGTTTTTATTTCCTGGGCTTCGGTCTTCTGTTCCACCACGTTGTCCACGATGCCGTACTCTTTGGCTTCCCGGGCGGTCATGAAGTAGTCGCGGTCGGAGTCCTTCTCGATCTGCTCCAGCGTTTTGCCGGTGTGCTTCGCAAGAACCTCGTTGAGCGTTTTCTTCCAGCGGAGAACCTCGCGGGCCTGGATGGAGATATCGGAAGTCTGGCCGGTCGCGTAGCCGGAAGGCTGGTGGATCATCACACGGCTGTTCGGGAGGGCGAAACGTTTCCCCTTGGTCCCCGCAGCGAGCAGCAGCGTGCCCATGCTCGCGGCCTGGCCGATACAGTAGGTCACCACGTCGCAGTGGAGGAAATTGATGGTATCGTAAATCGCCATCCCCCCCGTCACGACCCCGCCGGGCGAATTGATGTAGACGTTGATGTCCTTCTTGGCGTCCTCCATCTGCAGGAAAAGCAACTGGGCGATCACCAGGTTGGCGACATTGTCGTCGATGGGCGTGCTGATAAAGACGATCCGGTCCTTCAGGAGCCGGCTGTAAATGTCCATGCTCCGTTCGCCGCGCGCCGTGTTCTCGGTAATGACCGGTACGTAGTAACTGTTTACGGGATCTGCTGCTTCTTGCGATTTCATTATGTCTTGCTCTCGGAAATGGTAGCTTGCTGGAGGAGGAAATCAAGTGTCTTGTCGAAAACGATGTTCTGCTGCATCGAGCGGACGCGGTTTTCATCCTTGCGCAGCTCTTTGACAAGTTGGTCGGGTTTGGTGCCGCTCCTCATCGCTTCCCGCATGATATAGCGCTGCACATCCTCGTTCTCGGCCTTGATGTTTTCCTCTTCGGCGATTTTCAAAAGGATCAGGCGCAGTTTGACCCGTTGGACTCCCGCCCTTTGCGCTTCCTCGTAGAGCTTATCCTTGTGCTTTTCAAGTTCGTCCTGCGGAACCCCCTGGCGGAGGTTCTGGTCGACTATCTGGCGGAGAATGCTTTCGGTTTCCTGCTCGATGGCGGTGTCGGGGACTTCGAATTCGATTCGTGAGAGCAGGGTGTCGCTCACCTGTTTGCGCTGCTGGCTTTGCCCTTCGGATTCCTTGCGTTGCGCCATCTCGCTCCGGATCTGCTCCCGGAGTTCCTCGACGGTTTTAACATTGAGCTCATTCAGAAACTCCTCGTCGAGTTCCGGCAGCTTTTTCTCACGGACTTCAAGCATTTCCACCGAGTAAACGGCTTCCTTGCCGGCGAGTTCCTTCTCGGCAAAATCGTCGGGGAACTTAACCGCAATCTCCTTCTTGTCGCCCGCCTTCAGGCCGGCGAGCTGTTCGGCGAATCCGGGAATGCCGGCATCCTCACTCCCCACTTCTTCCCAGGTGGAGGACTGGATGCCGAAGATCGGCCGGTCAGGAACGAGTTCGGCGATCGACTGGTCGCCGATTTTTCCCTCGTAGGAGAGTTTCACGTAGTCTCCGGTTTGGGCCTCGCGTTCCACCACGCTGAAATCGGCCCGTTGATTGCGGATCGTTTCAATCGTGCTGTCGATTTCCTCCTCCTTCACTTCGCTGTCCGGCTTGTCGACCGGAATGCCTTTGTACTCGGGGAGGTTGAACTCCGGGTGAACATCGACCACGAAGGTGAGCTCGTTCTCTTTTCCACGCTCGAGATGGTCGTCGCCCTTGAGCTCAATCAGGTTGAACACCTGAATCTCGGTCTCCTTCAGGGCTTCCCGATAGGCGTTGGAGACGACTTTCTTCTTGAGCTCGTCTTTGATCTGGTTTGCGAAGCGCTGCGTGATCATGTTTTTCGGCGCCCGTCCCGGACGGAATCCGGGAATGCGCGCCTGTTTGGCAAATTCGTCCAGCAGCGAATCGTGCTCCTTTTCGATTTCGTCCGCGCTGACGTTGACCACGAGCGCTTTTCTTGTCGCGTTGATGTCGTCCGTTTTGATATTCACTGCTTTGTTGTGCTATGAAGTTAAACCGTCCATCTGAAGCCAGCCGTCCGGGGGGGGTCAATGACATAATCACGGGCCCCGTGAGTGGCCGCCGGCGTCCGGAAGGTGCGCGGAGGCGACGGTACCACTGATGACGGAGGAGCTCAAGACCGCCCGCCCGTGCCGGCTCACGGACCCGGAAGGGGTTTACCTGCTTCTGGACGCGGCTTTGCCGCGGGTGTACGCGGGGTTGTTGCGGGGCGGCGAGTGGCTCGCCCTGGAAAGCAGCGCCGAACCGGCCGCGGAAGGGCTTTTTGATGCCGTGGAAAGGGGGCTGAACCGTGCGGCGATCACCCTGGAAGGCGTGGCGGGCTACCTTTTCTGCGAAGGGCCCGGTTCCATTCTGGGGATGCGAATCGCCTCGATGGCCATCCGGACATGGCGGGGATACCATCCCGGCCGGCCCGTTCCGTGTCTGGCCTACCGGAATCTGGAGCTTCTGGGGACAGCCCTTCTGGAAAGCGGGCGGACGCCTCCTTTCGGGGTGCTGTCGGATGCCCGCCGGGGCCATTGGAATTTCCTCGAAATCAACGCGAAAGGCGATCCGGCTCCTTTGCGGCGAGTGCCGGATGAGCAGGTGGAAACGGCCGTGATTCCTTTGTGGCGGCCGGACGAGGCTCCGATCGCGCGCCCGCCGGCACGCGACGTTTCATCGATCCCGTACGATCTCGCCCCGGCGGCTCCCTGGTTCTACCGCCACCCGCTTTTGCGGACGGTCGCCGAGCCCGAGCCCCTCGTCCTCGGCGCTCCGGAATACAGGAAGTGGCCGGGCCGACTGTAGGAGCGGGTTGACCCCGCGATTTCCGTGAACCTCTGGCAGGCGGCCTGCCCGGCGATCGTTCCGCCGGACCTCCCGGGTTTCTGGTAATCTCAAGATACCAGTTTCCGGCATTTGCAAAGGGATGGGATAAAGGTGATAGTAATCGATCAAGTGGAGGCTCCGATTAGATTAACCGGTGCTCCCGAATACCGTACCGAAGCAGCCTCTACGGAAGAACCGCGATTTTGGAAACAGTTGAACGGAAATTCCAACCGATAATTTATGACCTACTCAGCCCGCTCCGTTTGTTCATCCTCAGGTTGGCCTTCTCGACGGGGATTCACCCTGATCGAGCTGCTGACCGTGATCGCCATCATCG
Source organism: Opitutia bacterium (assembly GCA_003558065.1). Lineage (GTDB taxonomy): Bacteria > Verrucomicrobiota > Verrucomicrobiia > Opitutales > T3Sed10-336 > PXDC01. Next base: position 72,502 of record PWMU01000079.1, read on the forward strand.
GCATTCTGGCCGCGATCCTGATTCCGGTGGTCAGTGCGGTGCGCGACCAGGCGCGTTCCGCTCAGTGCCGGACCAACCTGCGACAGATCGGCGTGGCGGTCAGCATGTACGCCATGGACAACGATGACCGGACTCCGTCGTTCGCTTCAGACTCTACGACCACGGTATTTGTCGGGGATCGCGGCATGGGTTTGCTGGTTCCCGAGCCGATGGGGTGGGGGCGCGATGAATACGTCGACACCACCGAGATATTCTTCTGCCCCAGCCAGCCCAACGTCCAGCCGGACGAGTCGGGTAGTCCTTTCTGGAACAATCAGCGTTGGGGCGGCCCGGCCATGGGCTACATTTGGATCTGGCGCACGCAGCAACAACCCTGGTTGAACACGTCGCGTATTGAGGAGCAGACTTTAAACAACGTGGTCTTGATGGATATGGGCTATGAGGCCTGGCTGAACGCGTACAACTTCGTTCAACTTCCGCACGGTGACTCCCTCAATGTTTTGCGTTTGGGCGGTCATGTCACCTCGGTTCCGCTCAGTGTGGTCAATGGCACCGAGTACGGAGGCGGGACGACCGCGATCGGACGTCGGATGAACGAATATTACCAGCGGTGACCGCCGGCATTTCGAATGCGTACGTGGATTTTTACTACAGGCCGGGCACTTCGTGTCGTCCCGATCCTGGCTTTATTCCCATTTTCTCCGCCGGGTTTTTCCGCCGTTTCCGCCGCCGAACCTGAAATCCTTTTCCAGGATCGCTTCAATGGGACCCCGATCGGGGCGAGACCGGGGGTTCCTCCCTGGACGACCGTCAATTCCGACGATCACGCGGATCACGAGTCGATCGTTCGCCGTGACGGCCACAACCTCTTCGGCCGCGGTACCGATAACCGGTATCTCGAGTTCCGCGACGCGAGCGATCTCTCGGCGAGTTTGCAGGTCGGTGCGATCGACGTCTTCGCCGAGGAGGTCGTGACCCTCGGTTTTTACGTCTACGAACCCGACGACCCGGCCTACAACAACCAACTGACGGTGCAGCTTTTCGCCGGAAGCGGCTCCCGTACCGTTTCGAACCGCGCCCAGGTGTTCCGGTTCCGCAGCGGCGCGATTCCGCAACCGGACGGAGCGCCCGCTATTGACTACGGTATGGAGACTCCCCGCCGGGTGGACCTGGTGGTCAACAACAGCGATTCACCCGTTACCTACGGCGATGGAGAATCGGTTGCCAGCGGTCTCGCGCATGTCTGGATCGACGGTCAATTACGGGAAACGGAGTATTCCTTTGCGCGCGAGTCGGAAACCGGACCGATACGAAGCGTCGATTTCAGTACGTTCTCGAATCACAACCAGAGGATTTTCCTGGACGCCATCACCGTGTTTCGCGGGGCGGTGGTCGGCGCGGATACGGCACCGCCGCCGCAGGAAGTGGCGTTTCCCCTCGCACTCGAACCGAACCGGGAAGTGGACGAGCTTTTCGGTTATCGTCCGGATTACACCCGGAACGTTCCGTCGTTTGACAGCCGGAACCGGCCCTATATCCGGAGTCGCACCGTCGATTACAACGAGACTTCGTTTGTTCACACCTGGCGTAATAACGGTTGGATCGAACGGGATTTTCTTCAGGCTATCCGGACCGCGTATCCGGATTTTGAATCCGTTTACCGCGGAGCGGGCTGGATCGGTTCCCGTGTCGTCTTCGACAGCGAAGACCGCGCCTACACCATCGTGAACATCCGGCTGACCGGCGGCGGACACCGCAACTTGCTGTTGTTTTCCGAAGACCACGGCGAAAGCTGGGAGGTTCACGAACTCAGCCGGGGCGGGGTTTTCGCCATGGAACACTTCGTCGGACACAACGAGATCGCCGGGCCCCCGTTCCTCCTGCTTTCCAGGCGGGGCGCGGGCGATCACCCGGGCGACTGGGCCTCCTATCACGAGTTCCATTACCTGCAACCCCGGATCGAAGACGGCCAACTGGTCGTGCCGAGCTACACCTCGAGCCACATCAACGACAAGTTGATCTCGCTGGGCCAGCATTCCGGCGGGGCGTCGTTCTCGGTGACGAAGGACGGAAAAACCCATTTCGTCTGGATCGAGGCGACCGAGGAAGAAGTGCCGGGCACGCCGACGTACGTGGCCACCTACGATCACGAGACCCGGACGCTCGGGGATCCGGAATTTCTCGCCTACGCGCCTCCGGCCAACAATTCCCACAACCGTCCGGGAATCGTCATGGACAGCGAGGGGTACCTGCATGTCGTGACCGGATCCCATCACGGCCAGAACTTCTACTATACCCGCTCGCGGGAACCCAACGACGCCTACTCGGGCTGGACCGATCCCGAACCGGTCTGGGATACCGGGTGGACCGCCATTTCGGGGGAAGAACGCGGAGGGCAGACGTACGTGGCGCTGGTGTGCGATCCGGACGATACCCTGCACCTCGTATTCCGTCACTGGCGCGACGCCGACGAGTATTTCACGCCGCCTTCCGGCGATTACTACGCGGCGCTGTCCTATCAACGGAAACCGAAAGGCGGCGAATGGAGCGAACCGCGTCCCCTGGTGCTGCCCGAGCGCGGACGGTACTCCGTGTATTACCATAAGCTCGCCGTCGACCGGGTGGGGCGCCTGTTTCTGTCCTTCAGTTACTTTGATTGGGAATTGAACGAGCAGGCGACCGATCCGGACGAACGTTACTGGCGCCGGATGGTGATCGTTTCGGACGACGGAGGCGACGAGTGGAAGCTGGCGGGCAACCGGGACTTTGACGATCGGTGGCTGGACACGCCGTACCACGCCTGGCGGCGTGAGCATTTTTCGAATACGGAACTTGACCAGCCGTCCCTCAGCGGGCCGGAGGCTTCGCCCGCGGGCGACAATCTGTCCAACCTCCTCAAATACGCCCTTTGTCTCGATCCCCACACGCCCTCGGCTCACCTCGTTCCGATGCCGGCTTTGGACGACAATCGCCTGACCCTCGAGCTGGACCGTCGCCTGGACGATCCCGAACTCGTCTATCGCGTTGAGATTTCCGGGGACCTCGAGAACTGGTATTCCGGACCCGAACATACGGAGGAAACCGGGATTGCCGGTTCCGGTGACCAGGAGGACGTCGAACGCGTCCGCATCCGCGATCTGACGACCTCCGGAGAATCCCACCGCCGCTTCATGCGTCTTCGGGTCGAACGAAGTGACGACTAGTGCGTATGGCAAGGTTAAGTCGCGACTCCGCGGTCGAAACCGCCCCAGAACGCAACCAGGAGCTGAAAACCAATTGAATTCCTTCTCCCGCATCCTTCGTAGGCCTGCCCGTGAGGACAGGGAGAACCGGGGCGATCGCTCTCACCTTGTGGCGACCGGGTTTTCGCTTGGAGCAAACCAGCTCGTAGAACCGGGATTTGCGCCGCATCATGTACGAGCGAATGTTTCCTGTCATATATTTTCTCACTTTCGAGTGGCCTCCTTGGCGAGGGTCGGCTACTCGTGAAAGAAGCATTTCAGCAACCCGAGTCTTCGAAACGTTTTGGAAATCCCAACTCGCACATCCCTCATCTCCCAGACCGCGGCCGCCCTTCGCGAGGGTATCCGTGAAGGGGTCTGGATCGGTTTTCTTCCCGGGGAGCGCGCGTTGTGCGACCACCTTCAGGTCAGCCGTCCGACACTGCGGGGTGCTCTGGATGTCCTTCAGCGGGAAGGCGTGATTTCGGTCAGTCACGGACGGCGTCGACAGATACTTAAGGGCGAGGCCGTTCCGCGGACCCAAACCGACCACGTCTGCGTACTCTCCGAAATCCCTCTGCATCGGATGCCGCCGGTTTCCCTGTTTTATCTGAATGAGTTGCACCGGCACCTTCAGGATACGGATCTGCAAATGGATGTCTTGTCCCCGCCGGGCCTGACCAGGAAGAAGGATCCCGCCGCGTTGCTCGACAAACTGGTCCGCGATCACCCGGGAGCCTGTTGGGTGCTCACCGTCACCAACCGGGCCGTCCAGGAATGGTTCATGCGCAACGGTGTCCCTTCGCTGGTGGCCGGCTCGTGCTACGAAGGCATCACGCTGCCGTCGTTCGATATCGATTATCAGGCCGTGTGCCGGCACGCGGCGGGTCTGTTTGTGAGCCGGGGCCACCGGCGGGTGGCGATGGTCCTGCCGGACAAACCCACGCCGGCGGGCGAGGCGAGCGAGTCGGGTTTCGAGGAGGGCATGGCCATGTCCAACGAATCGGGAGTGCAGGGACTCGTTCTCCGGCACGACGGCACCTGCTGGGATCTGTGTCAAAAGCTGAGCGCTCTGCTGGAGCGGCCCGAGGCCCCAACCGGTATTCTGGCCTGCAAGCCGCTCAATGTCCTCACCGTACTCACCTTGCTTCAGCGCTCCGGTTACCGGTTGCCCGAGGATATTTCGCTGGTGTCCCGTGACAGCGACACCTATCTGGGCTACCTGACTCCCAATGTGACGCGTTATTCGATCCGGAGGCGGAATTTCGGCAGCCGCCTGTCCCGCCTGGTCCTGCAGTTGGCGCAAACCGGTGCGCTGCCCTACCGGCCCTGCCGGTTTATTCCCGGACTTGAGGAGGGCGAGACGCTGGGAGAGGCAAAGGGGTGAGACGGGCCGGTTCCGGGGGCGGTTTCGCAATCACTCGCGAGCGGCTCGCCCCGATGCCCGCCGCGTTTGAGATTGCTCATACCCGGACGCGTCGTGTAACTAGTGACGACAACGATGAATTGGAGCGAAAGAGTCGTACTGGTGACGGGAGGAGCGCGCGGTATCGGGCGTGCCTGCGTCGAGGCATTCGCCTCCCGCGGTGCCCGGGTCGTCCTCAATTATCGAACCTCCGGGGATGAGGCCCTCGCCATCGCCGCCGATTACAGGAAGACCGTGTTTCCCGTGCAGGGGGATGTGTCGCGCGAAGAGGCTATCAGGAAGCTGTTCGATGCCGCGGTAACCGAGTTCGGAGCGATTGACACCCTCGTCAATAATGCCGGGATCGTGGGGCGAACGAAATTTCCCGACCTGACCGGCGATGCGTTCCTGGATATGCTGAACGCCAATACGGTGGGACCGTACCGGGTGACCCGCGAATTTTTCCAGAGACTGGAAGGGCGACCGGGCGCGGTGGTAAACATCGGTTCCATGCGGGCCTTTCTGCCCACCAGCGTCGATTACGCGGCGTCCAAGACCGCGCTCCACAACATGACGGTGTCGCTGGCCAAGGCCATGGCCCCGAAGGTACGGGTCAATGCGGTGGCTCCGGGGTTTACCGATACCGACATGCACGCGGGCAGTCGGGATCGCCTGGATGCCGAAGGAAAGAAAGCCTTGCTTGAGCGGTATTCGACGCCGCAGGATATTGCCGATGCCGTGACGTTTCTCGCGTCGGACCGGGCCCGCTCCATCACCGGCCAGGTTCTCCTGGTCGACAACGGGCGAAGCCTGGCTTGATAGGGGCGTCGCGGGTCTATGATTTTCAGGTTCAGAAGGAGGAAACGAATGAGAATGAAACCCTGTTGGAACAGGATCGGTATTGTGATTTTTGCGGCGCTCGTCGCCGGCTCGATTGGCTGCGTGGGGCCGCACACGGGTTCCGCCGAACAAACGGAGGAGACGATGGAGAATGACGAACGGCTAATCGTGAACGAGGACTTTAGCGACGTTCGGCGGAACGATGCCGGACGGCTGATCCACGGGGCTCATGACTGGTGGGTGGAAGGGGGCGAGCGCACCTGGGTCGAGGACGGCCGGCTCCACGTGAAGGCCGATCCGGAGGACGACGACGATCCCGGGTACGTCGCCACCGTCTGGTGCAAGACTCCGATTTCCGGCGGCGTCCGTATCGAAATGAAAGCGCATGTGATCGACTCCACGGTCGGCGCGAACAACATCAATATTTTCTTCTTTTACTCCGACCCCGAGGGAAGTCCGCTCTTTGAAAGCCGCGGGGATCGCGCCGACGCCGCGTACCGGTACTACCACGACCTTGATGGTTACATCGTCACTTTTCTCAGCGACCGCCGGGAGGAAATGGGCGTGACCGAGGCCGGTCACCCGAATGCCCGTTTCCGGCTCCGGCGGTGCCCCGGGTTCAACCTGGTCGATGAGGACTACGACCCGATGGGGGTGCTGGCCGGTCGGACGTACGATCTGACGATTATTCGCGAGAACGGCGTGATCACTTTTAAAGTGGACGGGGAATCCTTTCTCGAATGGGAGGACGAGGAGCCTCTGAAGGAAGGCTTCCTGGGCCTTCGCACCTTCCGGACTTACTTGTGGTGGGACGATATACGGGTCTACCAGCTCGACTGATGACGAGGGTGCGGGGGATTCGGGGGCCTGAGGGGCTTGGTGCCGTCCGGGCGGGTCGCTTTCAGAATCCCGCGGCCTGACCGTCTTTACGGGGATCGGAGGCCGCGCACCAGCCGTCGCCCAGTTTCTGAACGAGCTGCGCACCGCCGAAAGCGCCCTCAGGGCCGGGATAAACAACCCTGTGGCCGCGTCGGCGCAGCTCGTCCGCCACTTCCGGGGCGATCCCGGCTTCCAGCGCCAGACTCGAATCTTTCCGCAGGAAAAAGCGCGGAGCATCCGCGGCGGCCTGGGGATTCTGGTGCCAGGCGAAGATCCGGGTCATCATCTGCACATGTCCCTGCGCCTGCATGTGACCTCCCATTACCCCGAAGGCGAGAAGCGGCTTTCCGTTGCCGGTGACGAATCCCGGAATAATGGTGTGAAACGGGCGCTTGTTGCCGGCGGCCTGGTTGGGATGGCCGGCTTCCAGCGAAAAACCGTGTCCGCGGTTCTGGAGGCTGATTCCCGTATCCGGAATAACAATACCCGAGCCGAAGCCCTGGAAGTTTGATTGGATGAAAGAGACCATTCGACCTTCCGCGTCCGCCGTGGCCAGATACACGGTTCCTCCGCCGCGCGGTATCCTTGAGCGGGGTGTGCCCGCCGCGGCCATGTCGATCTCCGCCGCCCCTGCGGCGAGAAAGCGCTCGTCGAGAAAGGATTCCAACGGCGCATCCATGAAGGCCGGATCGCCCACATGTTCGGCTGCTTCGGCAAAGGCGATCCGCATCGCTTCGACCTGGAGGTGAAGGGCGTCGGCCGAATCGGGGGGGAGGGTTGCGATTTCGCGCTGTCGGAGAATACCCACGGCGATCAGCGCCGCCAGCCCCTGGCCGTTCGGCGGAAGCTCGTGGAGCGTGCCTCCGCAAAACTCCTGTTCCAGGGGAGCGACCCACTCGCCCCGGTGGGCCCCAAGATCCGCCTCGGTGAGCAAGCCTCCGCTCGAACGGGCGTGCGCCCCGATCTTTGCCGCCAGTGCTCCTCGATAAAAGGACTCGCCCTTTGTTTGAGCAATCTCTTCGAGGGTGCGTGCCTGCCCGGCGCTGTGAAATCGCTCGCCGGGCCCGGGCGCCCGCCCTCCGGGAAGAAAGGTTTCCTCAAACCCGGGAAACCGGCGGAAGCGTTCCGCCGCTCCAGCCCAGGCCCGCGCGGTCACCGGAGAAACGGCGAAACCCTCGCGCGCATAACGGATCGCATCGGCGAAAAGCGCTTCGAACGGCAGCCGGCCGAAGCGCTCGGACAGCTGTACCCAGCTGTCGACTGCACCAGGGACGGTTACAGGTTCCCAGCCCGTCTCGGGAATTTCCGTTTTCCCGCGGAATCGTTCCGGGGACAACGCCGCCGGCGCGCGGCCGGATCCGTTGAAGCCGTGCAGGCGACTTCCGTCCCAGAGGAGCCCAAACGCGTCGCTGCCGATTCCATTGCTGGTGGGTTCCACCACCGTCAGCGTAATGGCGGCCGCCAGGGCCGCGTCCACCGCGTTGCCCCCCGCCCGCATCACAGCCACCCCAGCCTGGGTCGCCAGGGGTTGCGAGGTCGCCACAACCGAGTCGGCTATTACCGGCATCCGCTGCGACCCGTAGGGAAACTCCCAGGAATGCGGAAACGTCATGTCCACACAGAAAAGCCGGAATCCCTTTTTGAGACAAGCGGGGAATCGGGGAAGGGCACGATTGTCTACCGCGCGTCATCAGGGATGCCTCGGGGCCCGTGTATGTAATCGCCGATGGGCATCCGGCTCACAAGGCAAAATGCGTGAAGGAGTTCGTGGATTCCATGAACAAGCAGCTTGAGCTGTTTATTCTGCCACGATGCAGTCCCGGGCTCAACCCGGATGAATTGGTTTGGAATGATATCAAAACAAACGCTTTGGCTCGGATTGGTCATCACACCAAGGAAGAAATGAAAAAGGTAGACATGAAATGCCTTCGAGCGTTACAGGAAACGCCGGAAAAAGTCCGAGGGTTCTTTAAAACACCATCCACCAGTTGCGCAGCCTTAAGCATCTATTGTCTCTATAATGCTGATCCTATTGGAAAATTGCGACGCCGGGAATAAGAGGGCGGTAGGTCCGTCGCACTTGAGATGGCCGACGACTGGGAATTCAAGGAACTGGTGCAAGCGTGGTACGACCCGCTTCACCGGTTTGCCTACTCCCTCACGGGCAGGCGTGAGGATGTTGTGGACTTAACGCAGGAGACGTTTCTAAAGTGGGCGCGAAAACGCGGCACCCTAAGGAAACGGAGTAAGACGAAATCCTGGCTTTTTACCGTTCTTTACCGGCAATCTTTGGATCAGGCGCGGCGGGCAATCCGCTTTCCCAATATGGAGTTCAACGAGGAAGGTGTATCACGAGGAGAAGGGAGCGAACCGAGGCGGCGCCTAGATTCCGAATCGGCGGTACAGGCGCTGGCATCTTTGGACGAGCCGTTTCGGGGGCCGCTGGCCCTGTTCTATTTTAGGAACCATTCTTATCGGGAAATTTCAGAAATTCTGGATGTCCCCATGGGTACGGTCATGTCCCGTATTCGCCGGGGAAAAGACCGGTTGCGTGTGAAACTGGAGACTTCCAGGGAAAGCGGGAATCCAGTGATTCCTTTCTCCAGAAAGGAGACAGGATCATGACAAACGAGGAAGCAAAGAGGATTTTGAGCGCCTATCGTCCGGATCGCGAGGATTCCGGAGATCGGTTTTTTGAGGACGCCCTGAGGCAAGCCGAGCGGGATCCCGAACTCTCGCGCTGGTTTAAGGAGCAGCGGCGGTTCGATCGTTCCGTGTCGGCGGCGCTCGACGGTATTGAGGTTCCGGCTGAGGCTAGACGGGAAGTGGTGGCCGCAGCCAGGGTGGAGGCGCGGGTTCGTCAGTTTCCGCGGTTGATCACGGGATTGGCCGCGGCACTCGTATTGACCGGCGGTTTGGTTTTTGCCTGGTTGGGCACAAGCCTGTCCGGGAATGTAGATGATTCGCAAGCTTGGCTGAAAGAGGGCGATCGGGTTCCTGAAGTTACCGTCCGTACACGTGATAAAGAGCCCCTCGATCTGGCCGAGGCCGTACGCGAGCAGACCAGCCTGCTGGTTAATCCCGACTACCGTGATCGCCTCTCCGCTGAAGAAATCCTCGAAGTGGCGGAGGCGCTGAGCCGATGAACACGACGGTTCATTGTGGCGACCGATTTTACATCGGGAGTTCGGGCCGGGTATTCCTAGCCATCCCCTCCGGACATAAAGTCCGTCGCCACAAGCGAATATCCGGCCATTTAACCGCTTGGATACGGATGTAAATCCGAAATGGAAAATAACAAAGCCATTCCCATGCCATCGACGACTCTCGAACAACCCGCGGTTAAAACGAATCGGTTTGAGTCCGTATTGGCCGAACATGATAAAGCGCTCGTTCGCGATACTCCGCGCATCCTCCAGATCAACGTCGGCAAGATCTGCAACTTGAC
>PWMU01000085.1 GCA_003558065.1 Opitutia bacterium
CCCGCCACCGCTCGAGGAAACATTCGCCGCCAGGGTATCCATTGCCCGCTGAGTCTCGCGCGCCAACTCGTCGATCTGGCGGCTCACCTGGTCAATGATCTCCCTGCGCTGGTCACGCCTGGCGCTGCGAAAGTTTTCGTTCATCTCCTCAAGCGCGCGGTTTACCTGGCTCATCGTGGCGTAATTGCCGCCGGCCTGGCTGCGAACAGTGCGCAGGACGCCTTCCTGCTCGTTCATTTTCTGTTCCAGAGCACGGTTCCGGCGCTGGAGCTCTTCGATGACAAGATTCTGTTCGCGCACCATACTGGTCAACCCGCGAACATCCTCACGCAATGCGGCAATCTGTGCCTGGCTGCTGCCGGCAGGGTAGCGCCTCTCCCGTTCACCCGTGTCCGTCGAAGACGGATTGGTAGCGGACGGGCCCTGGGGACGGCTCCGGTCCGCGGAGGCATCGCCGCGCTGGGCCGGCAGCGTTTCGGTAAACGCCACCATCGCCAACCCGGCAAGGCCTACTAGTGGAAGCAGAAAAAATCTTCTCATAATTCTTTTATATAAGCGTGTAACCTCAAGGCAAGAAAGGAATCGAAAAGCAAGTCAAAAGTGAACCCGAGCGCAACCCGCGCCAATACCCGGTGAATTAACTTTTCCGATTGGCCCGCGACCCTTCGCTGACGACAAGTTCCGGCATGGGACGCGAGGGCAACCGGGTGCCGGCGGGAACCGGAAAGCCCAGGAGAAAGGTTTTCGCCGGCAGCATTCTTCCCCCCGGCCGTTGCAGCTCCAAGAGCCTGAGCGTGCCTTCGCCGGTCGCCACCTGGAGGCCCTCCCCGCCGGTATCGATCACCGTTCCCGGTTCCGCCCCCGATGACGCCTCGGTGAAATCGGCCAGTCCGATTTTGATGGGCACCTCCCCTACCGGGACAACCGCACCGGGCCACGGGTACAAGGCGTTGATACGCCGGGCCAGAGATGAAGCGGCCCGGGAAAAGTCGAGCGCCCCGTCTTCCCTGGTCAGTTTGCGCGTGGTGCTCGCCCGCGATTCATCCTGCTCCCGCAGCCCGACGCGCCCCGACAGCAGCGCGTCCAGATTCCGCCGCAACAGGGGAACGCAAGAGCAGGCCAGCTTCCCTTCCAGCGTCTGCGCCGTCTCCCGCGGCTCAATGGCCACTTTTTCCCAATCGACAATCGGCCCCGCATCCATTCTGGGCACCATCTTCATCAGCGTCACCCCGGTCTCCCTCTCGCCCGCGGCGACGGCGCCCTGAATCGGCGACGCGCCGCGGAAAGCCGGCAACAACGAAGTGTGGAAGTTGAACGTTCCCAGGCGAGGCGCTTCCAGCAGGGCGCGTCTCAGCAGATGCCCGTACGCCATCACCAGTACGATATCGACCCGCAACTCCTGAAACAGGGCGACTTCCTCGCCGCCCGGCTTTTCGGGTTGCCAGACCGGCAGCTCCCGCTCGAGCGCCCATCGCTTCACAGCATTCGCCTTGTACTGCCTGCCCCGGCCCGCCCGACGATCGGGTTGCGTCATCAGGCCCGTCAACTCGACCCGATCGCTCCCTTCACCAGCGATAAAATCCAGCAACGGCAGAGCAATCGGGTCCGACCCCATGAAGATCATTCGTGCGCGTTCCCTCTGGTTCATGAGCGGTTCAACTGGATCCTGGTCGATGATAGCGGTGGTTGCGGTTAAAGGCTTCGGAATCCAACATTCCTTGAATTCCAGGGACGGGACAACGTGTATTTCACGGCGATGGCCGAGCACCCACTTCCTCGAGCCACTCCCGAACGGCCGGAAGAAACCTCTCGCGGCAAACCTCCTGCGAGTCCGGTCGCGGAAGGTCCGGAAGCAGGCCCCACAGTTCCTCGTGCTCGACGCTCGCCTCGGGCTCCAGGCGGGACAGCGGACTCAACGTCTCCAGTTCGATCATTGCCTCGTTGCAGAATACCTCGACACAACATCCATGGTCCGGATACGTCGCCCCGGCCCACACCGGGGCGCACTTGACAAAAGTCCTTCCCTCAATCCAGTACGCGCTCCAGCCGGGGTACCGCGTCAGGCCGAGTTTCTGCGGCGCCGTCGCCTCCCGCGTGTCGATCTCGAGAAAGTCCCGGTGAAACCGCCAGCACGCGGCGCTCAAATCGGTATAAGCCCAGGGCACCACGCCGTAATCCGGCAGCAGGTCCCGGGGATGCTCCCCTTTCCGGGGAAACGGCAAAGCGGCCGTTCCTCCGCGCCTCAACATTGTCAACGGCCAAACCGCACACTCAACCGCCCAGAGCCCGACATGCGTCAGCCGGTGGGAAACCCTCAGGGATCGGTCACCCAACAGAGTGACCTCGATGGATTTCCTTAGGCCGGTCCTCTCTTCCGTCCTCCCTGTCAGGCGAAAACCATTGCCTCCCCCGACAGTCTCGAATTCCACCGGGTCGTTATCAGGCTGATAGGTCCGCTCCGGGTGTTCGGGAGAATGCCACAATCGATGCCCGCCCCGCAGGCAAAAGTGAGTTTCACCCTTCCCCCCCCGTTCCTCCGGAAACTCATAGAACAGGTTCTCACTCTCCCCATGACGCAAGGAAAGAAGCCGCGGCCCCACATCGAGAGGAGCGATTACTTCGAGATTTCCGTTGGACAGCACCGCTGCATTCCAGCCGTTGTAATTCCGTTCCTTGATCATTTTACACCAACCCGGCCCAGCCGGCACCACGAGTTTAAAGGACGCCCGCCGCCCGGCGGCCTCCGCAGCTCCTCAGAGCGATGAGGGGAGCGACCTCACCATGAGGGCCACCGATTAACGAGTTCCACCCATTTGCGCGAGATTTCAAAAACAGGAAGGCTAATCCCTGCCGGGCTTCCCTACGAGCTCAAACCGGATCGGGCACCCCTCCAGGCCGAACTCCCGGGACACGCCGCCTTCAAGGTAGCGCCGGTACGGATCGTCGAGCTTTTCCGCGCGGTTGCAGAACAACCGCAAGGTGATCGGATTGGTTCCGGTCTGCACCGTGTAGTAGACCCGGAACCGCGTTCCTTTCTTCGCCGACGCCGGGCGTTTCTCCGCCAGGGAGATCATGAGCCGGTTGAGCTGAGCCGTCGGCAGGCGGCGGTGCAGGTTGTGATGCACCTTGCGCGCGGACTTGAGCATCCGTTCGATTTCCAGTCCCTCGAGCGCGGATACAAAAAGCACCGGCGAATCCGGATTGAAAAAGAGCTCCTTCCGCACCGACGCCGCGTAGGACTCGCGGAATTCGCGCTCGCTCTCGTACCCTTCGAGGGCTCCGGTTTTCAATGCCTTGAGGGCCAGGTCCCACTTGTTGACCAGAACGATCAGCGCCCGGTAGGACTGCACGATGCTGCCGGCCAGGTTCTTGTCCTGCTTCGTCACGCCCTCCATCGCGTCGAGCACGAGGAATACGACGTCCGAATGCTTGATCGCATACTCCGTTCGCACCGTCGAAAAATATTCCACCGGCGAATTCAACTTCGAACTCTTCCGCATGCCGGCGGTGTCATAGAGCCGGAACGGCCAAACCCGCCCTTCCCTTGAGCGATAGTCCAGGTCGAGCTCGACGGCGTCCCGGGTCGTTCCCGGCGTATCCGTTACAATAAGGCGATCGGACCGGAAAAGGCGGTTTCCCAGCGAGGATTTCCCGACGTTCGGCCGGCCCGTGAAACAGATCTTGATGCGCTCACCTTCCGCTCCCGGCTCAAGGTCGGACTCCGGTTTCGGTCCGAGTTTCCCGGCAATCAGTTCGCGGAGCTCGCCTTCCCCGCGACCGTGCTCGGCGGAAAAAACGAGGGGATCGCCGAACCCGAGGCGAACGAACTCGCCCGCGTTCGCCTCTTCGCGGTCATTGTCTATTTTATTGACCAGCACCACCACGGACTTTCCCGAACGGCGCAACAGTTGCGCCACGGTTTCATCCTGGCCGGTAAGCCCTGATTTCCCGTCCACCACGAACACGATCAATGACGCGGCCCGCACCGCAAGGTTCACCTGCGCCTCAACCGCCTCGGAGATTTCCCGCTGGCTGGTCGCGTGGTCCAGCCCGAGACCCCCCGTGTCCAGCAGGGTGTAATCCCCGTCCACCTCCGCGGAGAGGACGTCGCGGGTCACCCCGGGCTGATCGTGCACGATGGAGACGCGCTTGCGCACCAGCCGGTTGAAAATGCGGCTCTTACCCACATTGGGACGCCCTACCAGGGCTACGGATCGATGGACGGTCACGGGTTGCCTTTCTTGATTTTTTCGAGGTACCGCTCCATCCGGTTGCCCGCTTCGAGCAGCAGTTCGTAGCTTGTGGCGAAGCAACAACGCACGAACCCTTTCCCGTGAGCCCCGAACGCGGTTCCCGGAACAACGGCAACCTCTTCCTCCTTGAGCAGCCCGACGGCGAACTCCTGTTCGGTCATCCCCGTGCCTTCGACCGAGGGAAAACAGTAAAAGGTTCCCTTGGGCAAATGACACGACAGCCCCAGTTCGTTGAGACGGCGCGCGATGAAATCGCGCCGCCTTTGATACTGCTCCTTCATCCGCAGCACGCTGTCCTTTCCGTGAAGGAGCGCTTCGCAGGCGGCTTCCTGGCTGAGTATGGGCGCGCACAACATGCTGTACTGGTGCACACGCATCATGCTCTCGACAAGCGGCGGCGGCCCGCAGGCATACCCGATCCGAAAGCCGGTCATGGCGAAGGCCTTCGAAAAGCCGTGAAGAAAAACGGTCCGCTCACGCATTCCCGGCAGACTCGCGATACTGACATGCCCCCCCTCGAAAGTCAGCTCCGAATAGATTTCATCGCTCAACACGACCAGGTCCTTTTCGACCGCGAACGCCGCCAGTCGCTCCAGCCGCTCGCGATCGAGCACTCCGCCCGTCGGGTTCGTCGGAAAGTTCAGCACCAGGATCTTGCATCCCGGCGACCACGCCGCTTCAAGCGCTTCCGGTTCGAGCGCGAACCCGTTCTCCGCCGACGTCGCCACCGGTACGGGCTCCCCGTGGGCGAGCACCACCGAGGGGTGATACGAAACGTAGCACGGCTCATGATACATCACTTTGTCTCCCGGGTCGATCAACGCCCGCAAGGCGATATCCAGCGCCTCCGAAACCCCCACCGTCACCAGCACCTCATTCTCCGGATGGTAACTGATCCCGAATTCGTTTTCCACGTACCCCGAAATCGCCCGGCATAACCGCGGCGTGCCGCGGTTCGAGGTGTAGCTGGTCCTTCCGCGCTCCAGCGCGTAAATCGCCGCCTCCCTGATGTTCCAGGGCGTCACGAAGTCCGGCTCCCCGATGCTCAGGGAGATGACCTGGTCCATTGACGACACCAATTCAAAAAAGTCGCGTATCCCCGACCTCGGCAAACCGGCGACGTGTTTCGCCACAAAACGTTGTGAAATTTCAGTCATTAATTAGTGTTTCGATCATGCGCCCGCCGGATAACCTTAATCCCGCGAATTCGCACGCCGAAAGGGATCCCGATCCCCAAAGGCTGCCTCCCGCGGAAACCGCCCCTGCGCCTCGGGCGGAATCGGGATCAGGGAGTGACCCTCGGTTTCACCGGATCGGAGTTTCGCTCCGCCAACAGGAATCCCTGCTCTTTATACGAGCGCAGGAGAAAATGAGTCGAGGTCGAAAGGACGCCCCCCATCGTCGCCAGGCGCTCCGACACGAATGCCGCCACATCATGGAGGTTGGAGCCGCGGACAAAAACCAGCAAATCGTACCCCCCCGACATCAGGTAGCACGACTCGACCTCGTCAAAGCCGCTGATGCGCTCCGCCAGACGGTTGAACCCCCCTTCGCGCTCAGGCGTAATCTTCACCTCGATCACCGCCCGAACGTTTTCATCCCCGTTCGCCTCCGGATGCAGCACCGGACGCCAGCCGAGCAGGATCTTTTTCTGCTTCAGCTCCTCCAACTCGCGCTCGACCTCCTCGTCGGTCATATTGAGGATGCGCCCCAATTGCCCGGTCGACAAGGACTCCCCCTCTTTCAAAAGTTTTAATACGGAACTCATTCTGCGCCTTCTTTCTAAAACCGGGGTTATAAGGCATTCCCCCCGCCGCTGCACGAAAATTCTTGGTGGCGGCCCAACGGCGCCTGATTCGCGGCACGGCGCGGAAGAGAATCATCGGATTGACACCGTGGCGAACCGGGACGTATCACCGCCTCCCGCACGGATTTCCCCGGGGTCGCCAAAAGTCGCCAACGGCCGGATTGACGAGAAGGCCCGGTGTCCCTTTGATGAGAAAAAGGAAGACCAGGTTTCTCAGCGGGCCAAAACGCGTCGTCACGGTCGCCGACCGAGCCTGTTGAACCTCCGGCAGCCGCATTCACACCGTATTTCCAGGGCCGATCCGCCCGGACCATTCAATTTACAAAAACTCCCATGTTCGAATCCTTAACCGACAAACTCAGCAAAACGCTCCGGAATCTCCGCGGCACCGGCCGTCTGACCGAGGACAACATGGCGGAGGCCCTCAAGGAGGTCCGCGCCGCCCTCCTCTCCGCAGACGTCCATTTCAAGGTCGCCCGGGAATTCATCGATCGCGTCAAGGCGGAGTGCTCGGGTCAGGAGGTTCTCAAGTCGGTCTCGCCCGGGCAGCAGGTCGTTAAAATCATCAACGACGAACTCGTCAGCCTTCTCGGGGAAGGCACGAACGAACTCTCCGACAAACGCCCGCTCAAGATCATGCTGGTCGGCCTCCACGGCTCCGGGAAAACCACCTCGACCGCCAAGCTGGGGCGCTTCCTCGCCAAAAAGAACTACAAGCCGCTGCTCGTCGGTTGCGACGTCTACCGCCCCGCCGCCATCGATCAGCTCGAAACGCTCGCCAAACAGGAATCGCTCGGCTTCTACGGCGACCGCACGACCCAGGATGTTTCCCGGGTCGGCCGCGACGCCCTCAAACACGCCAAAAGCGAGGGCGCCGACGCTATCCTGTTCGACACCGCCGGCCGCCTCCAGATCGACGAAAACCTGATCGAGGAAATCAAACAGCTCCGCAAGAAGGTCGAGCCCGACGAGGTCCTGCTCGTCGCCGACAGCGCGCTCGGACAGGAGGCGGTCAATGTCGCCCGCCACTTTCATGACGCCGTCCGGCTCACCGGCATCGTCATGACCAAGCTCGACGGTGACGCCCGAGGCGGCGCCGCACTCTCCATGAAGGCCATCACCGGCGTGCCGATCAGGTTCGCCGGCACCGGTGAAAAGCCCGGGGATTTCGAAACGTTTCATCCGGACCGGATGGCGTCGCGGATCCTCGGGATGGGCGACGTCGTGTCCCTCGTCGAAAAGGCGCAGGAATCCATCGACGCCGACGAGGCGGAAAAGATGGCCGAGAAGATGCGCAAGGCCGACTTCAACCTTGAGGATTTCCTCGGCCAGCTCAGGCAGATCAAGAAACTGGGATCGATGGAATCCATCATGGGGATGCTCCCCGGCATGAGCGGGGTCCAGGTCGGCGATAAGGAAAAACAGCAATTCTCCCGAACCGAGGCGATCATCCTCGCCATGACCCCCCGGGAACGCCACCACCCGAACATCCTCAACGGCAGCCGGCGCATGCGCATCGCCAAGGGCTCCGGCACGAAGGTCAGCGACGTCAACCAGCTCCTCAAGCAGTACACTCAGATGCGCAAAATGATGAAATCCATGAAGGGGAAGAAGGGGAAGAAAATGATGCGCAACCTTCAGTCCCAAATGGGCGGCGGCAATATCCCGAATATCCCCAATATGCCGAAAACGTGAGGCGCACGGGGTCCCGCTTACGGCGAATTCGGATAACTCCCGAGCCACTTCACGAAGGGACAACCGCCTTCAAGCTCCCGAATGGCCTCGTGCACCGGTGCGTCTTCATAATGACCGATCACGTCGATGAAGAAGTAGTAGTCCCACGGCTTGCGGCGGCTGGGCCGTGACTCGATCTTGCACAAATTGATGCCCCGCGAACTGAATGGAGCGATGGATTTCTGCAGCGCTCCCACGTCGTCCCGAATGGAAACCACCAGGCTGGTCTTGTTTTCGCCGTGCTCCACAGGGCCCGACCCCTGCTTCCCGATAACGAGAAACCGGGTTATGTTGTCGCTCTTGTCCTGAATGTTTTCCGCCAGGGTCGGAACGTCGTACAGTTCGCCGGCCAAAGCACCGGCTATCGCCGCCCCCCCCGGTTCCTCCTTGATTTGCCGGACAGCCGCGGCCGTGCTCGAGAACTCCTTTAATTCGGCCCCCGGCAGATGGGTCTGGAGCCACCGCCGGCACTGGCCAAGCGCCTGGTGATGGGAATAGACACGGGTGATTTCCTCCAGGGGGGATCGCGAAAAGAGGTTCTGGGTGATCTCCAGGTAAACCTGCGCCACAATCTTCAGGTCCGACTCCACCAGCATGTCCAGCGAGTGAAACACCGCCCCTTCGGTCGAATTCTCGATTGGGACCACGCCGTAGTCGGCCTCGCCCCGTTCCACCGCGTTGAAGATGTCCGAAATATTGACGTAGGGACGGTACCCCAGGCTCGCCCCGAACTTTTTCATCGCCGCCTGGTGGGTGAAGGTGGCCTCGGGACCCAGGTAAGCGATGCAGGTTTCCTTTTCCAGCCCGATGGCCGCCGACATGATTTCCCGGTAAACGGCGCGAAGCGCCTTTTCCTCAAGCGGCCCCGGATTGAATTCGACCAGCTTCCGCAACACTTCTTCTTCGCGCTTGGGTACGTAAACCGAGGCGCCGTTCTCCTGCTTCAGGCGTCCGATCTCGGAAGCGAGCGACAGGCGCTTGTTGATCAGCGTCACGATTTCCCGGTCCAGGGAATCGATTTTCTTGCGTATCGAGTCGAGGTCCATAGCGGTCAGGGTTGGTTGGGATCTTTCGCGGGCTCATCCTCAGGAACGCTTCCGTTCCCGCCGGGGGCCGCCTCGTCGTCCCCGGCCTCTGCCGGCGGGCCCTCCCCCTCTTCATCTTCATCTTCTTCGCCCGGCTCCACGGGCAAGCCGACATCCCGGTCACCGGGATGATGAGGCGTCGCCGCTTCCCGCAGCCAATCGTCGATCTGCCGCTGGGACAGAACATCCGAAGCCGGAAGCTCCTCCAGCGAGCGAATGCCGACAAACTCCAGGAACTTTTCCGAGGTTCCGTACTGGATCGGACGCCCGGGAAGATCCGCCCGTCCGACCACCACCACCAACTCCCGCTCAACGAGGCGGTTGACCGCCCCGTCCACCGATACCCCGCGAATGCTCTCCATCTCCGCACGGGTCACCGGCTGCCGGTAGGCGACAATGGCCAGCGTCTCCAAAGCCGCCTGGCTCAACTTCATCTGCCTGGGATCCTCGCGCAGCAGACGAACCCAGATCCCGTACTCCGGGCGGGTCACGAACCGGTAACCGTCGTGCCCCTCGATTACCTGGCACACATCACCCCGCTCCTCGAGTTCGCGATTGATCTCGTCGACGGCTTCGCGGATCTGGGTGGCGGTCACGAGCGAGGGGACATCCTCCGGACGGAGCTCACGGGTATCCTCTCCGGATTCCGCATCCTCCACCTCCTCTTCCTCCCCGCTCCCGTTGTTTTGCTGATGATAACGCGCGAAAACCGCCTGAACGTTTTTTACCGATAGCGGGCTGGAGGTCGAAAACAGCAGGGTCTTGATAACCGATTTTAAATCAAATGTCATGCGGCGCGGAAATAGTTGAACATTCAGGTTCCTTCCCTTCGGCTGCCGGCGTTCGGCCGGCGGTCTTCCCGGAAAAAACCCGCTCTTCACCAGTAAAGGGATTTTGAACTGGGAAAAACAGGAAAATTTTCTTTGCCAAAAGAAACAGGCGTGGCAAATAAAATAGGTTCCGACCGCCAACACGCAAACAATTGAAGCCGGTCGGGCTAACTTCCTGCAATTTCCCGTACCGTTCGCCCGCAGAATCCACCTCCAACCCGGCCAGCCTTGAACCCAGATCAGAAACCAACCGATCCTTCCCGTACCTATTCCTCTCAGGTGGTCGACGGCCCCGATCGCGCCCCCAACCGTTCCATGCTGCGCGCCGTCGGGTTCAACGACGAGGATTTCACCAAACCGATCATCGGAATCGCCTCCTCCTGGGCGATGGTCACCCCCTGCAACATGCATATCGACCAATTGGCGCGCGACACCGGCGAGGGAGTCGATACCAGCGGGGGCAAATCGATCATTTTCGGGACCATCACCGTCTCCGACGGCATTTCCATGGGCACCAAAGGCATGCGCTACTCCCTGGTGTCCCGCGAGGTCATCGCCGATTCGATCGAAACCGTCTCGGGCGCGGAGGGGTTTGACGGCATCGTGGCCATCGGCGGCTGTGACAAGAATATGCCCGGATGCTTGATCTCCATGGCGCGCCTGAACCGGCCGGCCATCTTCGTCTACGGCGGCAGCATCCTGCCGGGAATCCACCACGAGAAACCGGTCGACATCGTCTCGGTCTTCGAAGCGGTCGGCCAGCACGCGAACAAGAAGCTCGACGAAAGCGGCCTTAAGGAAATCGAATCCTGCGCCATCCCGGGCGCGGGTTCGTGCGGCGGCATGTACACCGCCAACACCATGGCTTCCGCTATCGAAGCCATGGGAATGTCCCTGCCCAACAGTTCCGCCCAGCTCGCCATCTCCAAGGAAAAGAAAAAGGACTGCCAGAACGCCGGAGCCGCCGTGCTCAAGCTGCTGGAAAAGAACATCCGGCCAAAGGACATCATGACCCGCAAGGCGTTTGAAAACGCCATCACCTTGGTCATCGCCCTCGGCGGCTCAACCAACGCGGTTCTCCATCTCCTCGCCATGGCCCACGCCGCCGACGTACCGCTCACCCTCGATGATTTCACCGAGATCGGCAAGCGGGTTCCCGTTCTCTGCGATCTCAAACCCAGCGGCAAATATCACATGGCCCACCTCTCCAGGATCGGAGGGCTTACTCCTCTCATGAAAATGCTCCTGGACCAGAGGCTCCTGCACGGCGATTGCATGACCGTTACCGGCAAAACCGTCGCGGAAAATCTCGAGGGAGTGAAACCGTACCCGGCCGACCAGGATGTCGTCGCTCCCTTTGACAAGCCTCAGCGCCCGACCAGCCACATTCGCATCCTCTACGGCAACCTCGCTCCCGAGGGCGCCGTGGCCAAGATCTCCGGCAAAGAAGGCTCATCCTTCAAGGGCGAAGCCATCGTCTTCGAGTCCGAAGAGGACGCTCTCCGTGCCATCCTCGAGGGTGAGGTGACCAAAGGACACGTTATCGTGATCCGCAACGAGGGCCCGCGCGGCGGCCCGGGCATGCGGGAAATGCTCAGCCCCACCGCGGCCATCATGGGCAAAGGGCTCGGACAGGACGTCGCTTTGATCACCGACGGACGCTTTTCCGGCGGCAGTCACGGGTTTGTCGTCGGCCACATCACCCCGGAAGCCTTCAACGGCGGCCCCATCGCCGTATTGAAAAACGGCGATCCCATCACCATCGACGCCGAGTCGGACGAAATCAACCTGCAGATCCCCGACGAAGAGCTCAGGAAACGCCTCGACGCCTGGAAACAACCCGAACCCAGAGAACACCGGGGCACCCTCGCCAAATACGCGCGGCTCGTCTCGTCCGCCTCCCTCGGGGCCGTAACCGACCGCGACCTGTAACCCCGGAACCGGAAGCAAGGTCGAAGCCTGTCGGGATCCAGTCGCTCATAAACGGGCTGTTTATTTTCCCATTGCCTGGGTGTTGAATTTATACGAGCTTTCCCGGATGGCCATGTCCTGGGATCGATTCAAAGCACGCTGTTATTCCGACCAAGCTTCCGGCTTATGCCTCGATTACAGCCTCATGGATTACCCCGATGACTATTTTAAACGGATGCTTCCGGCGATTGAGAAAGCATTCGGGGATATGGAAGCTTTGGAAAAAGGGGCGATCGCGAATCCGGACGAAAACCGGATGGTGGGCCATTATTGGCTCCGGGCGCCCGAGCTTGCGCCGGAGGAGTCTATTCAGAATGCCGTCAAAGACGCTCTTGAAGCCATTGAAACGTTTGCGGAAGAAATACACTCGGGGAGCATTGAGGGCGGCTCGGGCCGTTTTCGGAACGTCCTGATCATCGGCATCGGAGGATCGGCGCTGGGGCCGCAGTTTGTTGAGCAAGCCCTGGGGCATCCTTCCCGGGACAAGCTGCGCCTTTTCTTTTTTGACAACACGGATCCGGACGGCATGGACCGGACACTCGAGCTCCTGAAAAACGAGCTCGCCCACACGATGGTGGTGGTGATTTCGAAATCGGGAGGAACCGCCGAAACCCGAAACGGCATGCTGGAGGCGAATGAGGCGTACCGGAAAGCAGGCTTGTCATTCCCGAAGCACGCTGTCGCGGTGACGGGAACCGACAGCAAGCTGGATCGCATCGCCCGCGACGAGGGATGGCTGCGCCGGTTCCCGATGTGGGACTGGGTGGGCGGCCGCACGAGCGAGCTCGCTTCGGTCGGGCTTCTTCCGGCCGCGTTGCAGGGAATCGACATTCGACGCCTTTTAAGCGGCGCCGCCCATATGGACACCCTCACGCGCGAGAAGGACCCAAAAGCAAATCCAGCCATCCTGCTGGCTCTGATGTGGTTCCACGCGGGGAACGGCCGGGGAGATAAGGCCATGGTCCTGCTTCCCTACAAGGACCGGCTTCAGCTCTTTTCCCGTTACCTCCAGCAGTTGGTCATGGAATCGCTGGGAAAGGAATTCGACCTGGATGGAAACACCGTCAACCAGGGGCTCAGTGTTTACGGAAACAAGGGATCAACCGACCAGCACGCTTACATTCAGCAACTTCGGGAAGGGCCGAACAATTTTTCCGTCACTTTTATCGAGGTGCTCCGGGACCGTGAGGGCGAATCGATGGAGGTCGAGCCCGGGATCACCTCCGGCGACTACTTGCAGGGGTTCCACCTCGGCACCCGTCGGGCCCTGTACGAAAAAGGGCGGGAATCGCTTACCCTTACCATTCCGGAGATCACGCCGGACACGGTAGGAATGCTGATCGCCCTCTACGAGCGGGCGGTTGGGTTCTACGCCTCGCTGGTCAACATCAACGCCTACCACCAACCCGGGGTGGAAGCCGGAAAGAAGGCGGCCACCGCCGTCCTGGATTTAAAAAAGCGCCTGCTCAAAGCACTCGCCTCGGCGGACAGTCCCCAAACGGTTGAAGAACTGGCCCGGGATTTGGGGCAAGAAAAGGATTGCGAAACCCTGTTCAAGCTGCTGGAACATTTGTCGACGAACCCGGAGCGAAGGGTGATCAAAAAAGAGGGACCCGATGCTTTTTCCGCTGTCTATTATAGGAATACGAAGAACTAAGTGCTATTTTTCCATTGAAGGACGGGTTGCCCGCCCTTTATATTCCAGTTCTCACATAAACCAGATCCCATGAAAGCCATCTCAATCGTCATTCGCATCCTTGCCATCGCCGGAGCGGCGGCCGCCGTGTATTTCTATTTCGACCTTGGCGACCAGCTTGAAGAGACCCGTCAGGAGCTGCAAAGCACCGAGCGCACTCTTTCTCAAACGGAGTCGAACCTGAGAGATACGGAAGCCGAACGGGAAGAGCTGGAAGAGCGGGCGTCCGAACTCGAGGCGAACCTGGAAGAAGCCCGATCGCAGATTTCGATACAGGAAGCCCGCATGGAAGAGCTCGAAAGCGAACTTGAAAGCACGAACGAAGAACTTCAGGTGGCCCTGGCCGACGTCGAGGAATACAGTGCTGAAGCGAGTCGATACCGCGACGAGGTCATCGATCTCAGAGAAGGGATGAGAGAGCTGGAGCCCGGCGACGACGAAGATATCGTTCGCGCCCAGCAGCGCGACATCCGGCGTCTGCAGCGCGAGCTTGAAGAAGCCCAGGCACGGATCGACGAGCTGGCACCCGATGACGCGGATGAGGACCCGGAAGCCAGGCGTGAACTCGCCACCATCCGGGGTAACGTCAAAGATATCGGGAGATACAGGGAATTTGTGGTCATCGATCTCGGCACGCAACACAACATGGATATTGGCGATGAAGTCATGATTCATCGTGAAGGCAACTACGTTGCGCGAGCGCGGGTTTCCCGGGTCGAGGATGTGGAAAGTGTCGCACAGATTCTCCCGGGTATGGCGGAGCGCCGTATACAAACCGGCGATGACGTACGGATCTCAAAACCCAAGGTTAATTGATGGCTATCCGGATTCGCCATTGCCTCGCCGCCTTCCTTCTGCTGGCTGGCTTTGTTGTGGCGGGATGTGCCACCCATGACCCGGACGATTCCTCTATTCCATGGAACCGCCCGGCGCAGTGGGAAGACCAGCCGCCCGGCATGGGCTTCTAGCAGCCTGTCGGCGAAGCCCGACAGCCTCTTGGGAAAATTTCAGGAAGTTCAAGCAACAAGAAAACCAACCGTCACGGATCGCCGGTTGGTTTTTTATTGCGCCGGCAAACGGGACCCGCGGGATCTCCTTTTAGCGCCGGAGACCGCTGACCCATTTACCGGGTTATTCCGACGGAACACAGCGATTCGCGCCCTCGACCAGCAATGAAACCTGTGCCAAAAGACGAAGCCAATACCGGGGGGCGGGAAGCCGGTGGTGCCCTTTACGTTGTCGCCACTCCGATCGGAAACCTGTCGGACTTCAGCCCGCGGGCGGCGGCCGTTTTGCATGAAGCCACCACCCTGCTTTGCGAAGACACCCGCACGACGCGCAAGCTCCTGAACCGCTGGGAAATCCCCGGATCGTCCCTGTTCGCGTACCACGAGCACAACGAAAAGGAACAGGCTCCCCGGCTGGCCGACCGGATTGAAAGCGGAGAGACGCTCGCCCTGCTTTCCGATGCCGGAACACCGGGGGTGAGTGATCCGGGTTTTCGGATCGTCCGCGAATGCCGGCGGAGGGGGCTGCACGTCATTCCTATTCCCGGACCCAATGCGATCACCGCGGCTCTCTGTGCCAGCGGGCTGCCCACCAACGCCTTTTTCTTCGCCGGCTTCCTTCCTCCGAAAAAGGCCGCCCGACGGCGGTTTTTCGAAAACCATCGAGCATTTCCGCACACGGTCTGCCTGTACGAGTCGTGTCACCGGATCGAAAAATGTGTGACCGACATCGTCGCCACCCTCGGCGAGGAGCGGACGATCGCCGTCTGCAAGGAATTGACGAAACTTCACGAGCGCTTCTTCATCGGCCCTGCCGGGAAGGTGCTGGAAGAGCTCCAGTCGGCCAGTCGCAAGGGAGAATTCGTCGTTCTCATCGCTCCCTCCGGCTACGATCTTTGACTTTGGCCCTGAAAAAAGTATCCTCCCTGAGGCCGCCTTTCAAACACCTGCCCATCCGAGCGGAACGCCTGGCATCCGAATTCGATGACGAAGCCGAAAACCCGATGAAAACCACTGAACGACCCGTCGCGGTAATCGACATCGGCAGCAACACCATCAAAATCCTGGTCGCGGCGCAGGCTCTATCGACCAACGGGGTTCACACCTTGTTCGAATCGACGATCGAGACCCGGCTGAGTCAAGGCCTGAACGGCAACGGCCGCGCTTTGAGCGGCGAAATTATTGAACAGGGCATCCAGGCGGTGGAATTGCTGTTGAAGGAAGCTGAAGCGTTTTCCCCGGCGGTTGTCAGGATTGTCGCCACCAGCGCCTTAAGGGAAGCGCGCAACCGGGACGTATTCGCACGAAGAGTACGCGAAGCCACCGGCCATGAACTTCGAATCCTCTCGGGCAACGAAGAAGCCCGGGCGATTGCCCGGGCGTTGGCGCTCGACCCGAACCTGGCAGCGTACCGGAGTTATTATGTTTTCGATCTTGGAGGCGGAAGCCTGGAAGGCCTGGTTGTCCGGGAACGGTCGGTTGAGAGCGCGATGAGTCTGCCGCTTGGAGCGGTACGGCTGATGGAAGACCGTGTCGCCGACCGGGAGGCACCCTTTTCGGGCACCGACCGAAACGGGGTGGAGACGAGGGTCGCGCAGACGCTGCGCGAGAGCGGTTTCCACTTTTCGATGGACGCGCCGGTGGTCGCGACCGGAGGCGCGCTGATGGTCGCCCGGGCCATCCTGGCGGTGAAGGCGGCTATTGCGGCGGAGGACCGCTCGCCGGTGATTCGGGTGGAGGAACTGGAATCCCTGCTCGATGAGATCGGCGACCTTCCTCTCGCGGACCGGGCCGCCGCGATACCGGAACTTCCGGCGCGCCGGGCCGACATCATGCCGGCCGCCCTCGCGATCTTCATCAAACTGGCCTCCCTGGCGGGAGTCGACGAGATCGTCGTATCACGTTTCAACCTTCGCTACGGGTTTATCGACTGATGGCAGAACTCGACGAGCCACGCTTCCGTCACCGGCTTCACAGAAACTTCAATCGTTCGAAAGCCCCGTCGAGAACCTCATCTGCCGGACAGCCGAACCATTTATCGAGGATGGTCGCATAGACCTGGCGAAAGTCGTAGCTGAAGGGAATCGGCTCGCGGGGGTCGAGGGAAAGGTCCGGGGGTTGTCCGAAAATCCCCGGGCGGCAATGTTTCCCCAGCACAAAAAGAGGAGCCGCAGTACCGTGATCAGTCCCCCGGCTTCCGTTTTCATCGGGCCGCCGGCCGAACTCGGAAAAGGTCATGGTCAGCACCTGGTCGTCGAGCCCGTGGGATTCCAGGTCTTGCTGGAAGGCGGCGAGACTTCGGGAAAGCACCCCCAGCAGATTGGCGTGGGTATTGAGTTGATTGCTGTGGGTGTCGAACCCCCGGAGCGTCACGAAATAAACCCGTGTCTCCAAGCCGCCCGCGATCAGCGAGGCGATATTGCGTAAAGACTGCCCCAGTTGGTGGCCGGGGTACTCAGCCATCGGACGATAATTGTCGATCACGCGGCGGATGCGTTGATCCGTGGCGAGCGCGTTCATCATGGTATGCCGCAGAAACGCCCCATTGGTATCGCCGGAGTGCTCCGGATGTTCGAGCAGGCTTTCCAGCAAGTCAACGGTCTGTCCCCCGCGGCGGCGGTTTCGATAAGAACGCCCGATGCCATGTATCGCGTGCGATTTCCGGGCGAGAAAGGCCTGGGGCACTTCATTCCCGAAGTGAACGGCGGGCGGCCGATCGCTCCCGCAACAATCGTTATCGAGAAATCGGCCGAGCCAGCCCGTATGCAGGTACCGGTCGCTGCCGCTGGCGGTTTCCCATATCTCCATGGACCGGAAGTGGCTGCGGTTCGGGTTCGGGTAGCCGACGTTCTGCAGCACGGCGAGTTTGCCCTCGTCGAGGAGGCGTCGCAGGGGGTCGCAGGACGGATGAAAGGCGTTGTCATCGTCCAGACGAATACACTCGTCTTCCGCCACCGAGAGCGTCGGGCGAAGCGCGTAGTAACGGGAATCGGTATAGGGAATTAACGTATTCAGCCCGTCATTTCCCCCTGCCAACTGAACCAGAACGAGAATTGAACGATCCTTTTCCGCTTCCGGCGCCCGCGCCAGGGTGGTCTTGGTGAGGAAAAGCGGCGCGTAGCCGGAAAACGCGAGCAGACCCAATCCGCGAGCGCCGGTCTGGAAAAATTCACGACGGGTATAGGGAACATTTCTCATCGGCATCGATTTTGCGGTAAAGGATCGGGGCGGGAAGCGTTCAGCAAAGGTTGTATTGAGGAGATTGAAGCAGGGCCATCGCGACGGTACGAATCCGGTTGATACTCTGATCCCCGGATCCGGAAAGATGCTCGACCAGTGTATCGCGGAACTCCGGAGAAGCCGCCCCGGGAAGAAAGTACCTGAGGAACCGGTCAACCACGTCTTCGGGAGGGCTGTTCGCGAGTTGCCGCAATCGAGCCCGGGAAACGCTGAGAACGACCGGACCCGTTTTCCGCGCTTCGCGCAGGGCGGCCAGGTCGTCGGCATTCAACCGCTCCTCGTTCACTTCGGAAAAGAACGCTTCGACCAGGCTGCGTCGCGCGCTCAACGTGTTGGAATTGATCCAGAGCCGGCCGCCCAACCAACCCCGCACATTGGGAGGACTGTACAACGCCTGGCCCATCTGCCGGAAAGGGGTGATAACCGGACGCGGATAAGGCGGCACATCCAGCCGCAGGTCACCGAGCAATCCGAGGTAATAACGGAACGGGCTCTTGATCAGGCCCCCCCGGAACTCAGGTTCGTAAAAGATTCGGCTGGTCAGGATCCGCCTGACCAGAAACCCGAGGTTGTATCCGGAATTCGCCCATAAACGTCCCAGTTCCTCCAGGTATTCGGACGGCAGCGGCGCATCGGAAAGGTAATGCCGGCACGCCTCGGCCGGAATATGGGTGCGGGCGGCGGGTTGCCTGATAGCGAGATCGATCACGCCGTCGCCGTCAAATCGACCGGTTTCCCCGAAAATGGTCTTTCGCCCGGAATCATGCAGATTCGCACGGAGCCGGAACTCCCCGGAGATTTGACGGTAGCCGGTAAAGGCACGCGCGGCCTCGCGCACGTCTTCCTCGGTATAAGCCCCCTCCCCCAGCAGGAACAGCTCGAACAGCTCCCGTGCGAAATTTTCGTTGGGTCGTTCGGCGGAACTGCGATCGAGATCAAGGTAGCGAATCATCGCGGCCGATCGCGATACCGCCTTGCAAACCTCGGCGTAATCGTCGCGGGCGCGCTCATGCAGGAGTTCGTGATGCCGGAACACCAGGTGCGGCTGACGGATCTGATCGAATGACACCACAAACACATTGAGCAGGAAAGCCACCCAATTGGCGTGGGGCGCGTTTTCGGAGCGGGAGGCGTACCGGAGCCAGCTGAGCGACATATCGCGGTAGGCCTCGTTTCTTCGCTCGTTGAGCTCCCGGTTGAGCCGTTGCCGCTCCTCCCGCGACTCGGCCGCCCGGATACGCTGGTAATGCCCGTCGATTTCCGCCTCGAGGGCCGTGATCGATGGCGGGACCGGCAACGGGGGCGGATTAGCGAACATGTGTCCGACCGTTTCGTTCATACCGAGGCGGAGGGAGGTCCGCACCTCGGCACTGGAAACGGAAAACCCCGCGCGGCGCAACAAGTGCCGGGCTCGACCCGCGTTCCAGCGCGTTCGCGAGAGCGGGTGCCAGGCCTCGCGGGGAGACACACGGGGAGTTACAGGAGTCATTGCGGTCAGGGATTCCGTGAAGAATAATTTATGGACTGTTTTTCCGCGCCCGGCAACTCCATTGGTCGAAAATCATTCCGGTTGCCAGTCACCGGATCCCCGCCAACTCTTCCTTGCGCGCCACGCGCGGCACTGCTCTACTTCCCCCCATGAAGATCCTTTCATGGAACGTAAACGGGCTGCGGGCCGCCCTAAGAAAAGGATTCACGGAATTCGTCGCCGAGCAATCCCCGGATGTGCTCGCCCTGCAGGAGACCAAAACCGGAGCGGATCCGTTTCATGTGCCCGTGGACGGCTACCGGCTATTCTGGAACCCGGCCGAAAAGCCCGGCTATTCCGGGACGGCGCTGCTCACAAAGACGGAACCCGACAACGTCACCTGCGGCATGGGAGTGACGGAGCACGATCGCGAGGGCCGGATCGTTACCGCCGAATTCCCCGGTTTTTTCCTCGTCAACGTCTACGTACCGAACGCCCAGCGGGGTCTGACCCGGTTGGACTACCGGACACGGCGTTGGGATGTCGACTTCCGCAGGTTCCTGAAAGGGCTGGAAGAAACAAAGCCCGTTCTGGTAGGAGGCGACTTCAACGTCGCCCATACCGAGATCGACCTGGCCAACCCGAAGAGCAACGTCAAAAACGCCGGATTCACGCCCGAGGAACGCGAAGGCTTCAGCCGCCTGCTGGAGAATGGATTTATCGATACGTTCCGTGAATTCGAGAAAAGCGGCGGACACTACACCTGGTGGACCTACCGCAGCAACGCGCGCGAGAGGAACATCGGGTGGCGGATCGATTACTTTCTCGCCTCCCCCGCTTTGCGTCCCAGGCTGAAGAACGCCTTTATCCTTCCCGAGGTCTACGGCTCGGACCACTGCCCGATCGGGATAGAACTGAAGTAACCCCCGGCCCGGAGGAAGCGGCGTCATGGACAGAATCAAATTAAAAGAACTCCGCTTTTTCGGGCGGCACGGCGTTCTCCCGGAAGAGAACCGGCTCGGGCAGCAATTCACCGTTTCTCTGACCCTGGAACTCGACCTGAGCGAGGCGGGAAGGAACGACAGCCTTGAGGGCAGCATCGATTACCGCGAATTGATACGGGTGGCAACGGAAGTGATGGAAGGCCCTCCGGTCAAACTGCTGGAAACGCTGGCCGAAACCCTCGCCCGGCAAACCCTGACGGCCTTCCCGCAGGTCGGCTCGGTCACCGTCGAAGTCGGCAAACCAAACCCGCCGATTCCGGTCGAATCCTCCGGCACCTTTGTCGAGATCACCCGGATTCGCCAGGAGTAGCTGTTGAAGCCTATTGGGTGGACGGCTGTCCGGTGCGACGCTATTCCCAGCCGTCGACTTCCGCAGACGTTGGCAAGCCGGGATCATCGCGGCGCAAAGACATAAGCCGCTCCTGCCGATTGTTCCGGCCTGTCGCCTGTCGGGACCATCGTTTCGCTTTCGGCCTTCCACTCGAGGCGCAGGCAGTCATAATGACCCGAGCATGCCGACGATCCAGAAAGCGGATTCCCGCCAGCAGGTCCTGCTCGGCCTGGGCGCCAACGTGGGCGACCGATGGGCCAACCTGCGGCGCGCCATTCAGGACCTTGCCGCGAGGCGGGAAATCACCGTTCTCACACGCTCGTCCGTCTACGAAAGCGAGCCGGCCGGTTATGCCGACCAGCCGCGCTTCCTTAACCTGGTGGTCGGCGTTGAGACCGTGTTGGCACCGGAAGAACTCCTGGCGGCGACCCTGGAAATCGAACGCGGGCTTGGACGTGTGCGCAGCTTCGCGAACGCTCCCCGAACGTTGGATATCGACATCCTTTTTTTCGGGAATCGCAGCGTGAATACGGAACGCCTGCAGGTTCCGCATCCGCACTTTGCCGAACGGCCGTTTGTCGTGGTGCCGATGGATGAAGTCCTCAGGCATCCGGCCTTTCAGGGCCCGCTCTGGGACCCCCTGCGGGCAACCCTGAAAACCGATCTTCCCCGAAGCGGCGTGTGGCTTTGGGAGGAGCAGGAATGACCCCGGGAACCCGCCCGGCCGCCTTGATAGATCCCCAGGGAGACGATGCCTGACAGACTCCTAGTCCACCAGCTCCACCACCAGCTGAAGTTCCACGGCCGATTTTTTCGGGAGCCCGTTGACGGCGACCGCGGCCCGGGCGTGCCGCCCCTTTTCGCCGAAAAGCTCACCCAACAGGTCGGAGGCTCCGTTGATCACCCGAGGGCTTTCGGCGAATCCATCCACCGCATACACATAGCCGTTGACAAATACGATGCGTTTGACGGCATCGAAGCTGCCCGCGGCCGCTTTCAGATTGGCCAACGCGTTGAGCGTACAAATCTGCGCGGCCTCGTAAGCCGATTCCACGGTCTGCTTGTCACCCACCGGTCCTTCGTGACTGATTTCTCCGTCCTTCAAGGCAAGAACCCCGGACAGGTACAGCAGATTGCCGGTTCGGACCGCCGGGACGTAGTTGCCCGCGGGAGCGGGCGCGGCCGGGAGATCGAAACCTTTTTCCTTCAACTTCTTTTCAATGCTCATAGGCCCCCAGCCTACTCGTTGAAACGGATTTGGAAATGCAAAACGCGCCGCCATCCGCCAACCGGAAATTTTCTTCTTGCGAATCCGCACCGACGCGCCTGTTTGTTGAGAATGGGTATCATTTCTGTGTTTTATACTTCCCTGCATCAAGTTTTCGGATTCTCCTGCCGCCCGTCTTCTATTTCATTCCCCTCTTGAGAGGGGCGGGGACCAGCCGCAAGGCTGGTGGGGTGTGTTTTCCGAAAACACAATGACGTGCAGTATAATTGAAAGCCTCTCTTTTTTCCGGCCATCCTACCAAAACCGATTCAGGAAATACGCCTGTTCATCAGGCAACCGAAGCATGCTTATGATCGCGAAACGCCGTTACCAGATTTCACTTTTCCCCGTTCTCCTGCTGGCGTTGATGTCGCCTCTCAAGGGAAGTGACGCCGACGAAACCCGGTCGATTCTGGACCGCTGGGTGGAAACCCGGAAACTGATTTCGCAGGAAAGGAGCCAGTGGAAAGGCGAGAAAGAGCAGCTGGAGCGCACCGTTGAATTACTGGAAACGGAACGTGCCCGGCTCACGGAAGACATTGGCCGGATGAAAGCCGAAAGCGGGGCCGCCGACCTGGAGAAGAACCGTCTCGAGCAGGAGGACACGGAACTGAAGCGGACATTGGCCGGCGTCGAGACCCGCACGGCCGAGCTTGAACGGACCCTGCCCTCGCTTCTGGCAGAATTTCCGGGGCCTTTGCGCGAACGGACCCCGGCCCTGCTTCCGCCCCCCGACGGCGATGACGCCTCGTCCCCTCCTCTGGCCCAACGCCTGCAGGCCGCCGTGGGATTTCTCGGCGAAGCCGACCGCTTCCAGGAAAATCTTCACGTCATGCGCGAAGTCATCATCCCGGAGGGCGGTGATGAGACCGAAGTCCGGGTCCTTTACCTCGGGCTCGGGCAGGCCTACTACCTGGGTCCGCAAGGAGACAGGGCCGGGTTGGGAAAGCCCGGCGGCGACGGGTGGGAATGGACGCCCCGCAACGATCTGGCCCCCGGCATTCGCCGCGCGCTGGCCGTCTACGACAACGAGGCCCATCCCGAGTTCGTAGGGCTGCCGGTCACCATTCGCAATCCCTGAACCATGATGCCTCGCCGCCGTCCCTCCTTGTTGCTGCTTGTGGTCATTTGCTGGTGCTCGTTGGGCGCCGGTTCCCTGCCGGGCGGCACCCTCGACGGCGTCGCCCAGGACGCCCGCTCGGACCTCGAACGGGCCCTCGAGGAACTCGCCGAACTCCGTGAACAAATCGAGGACGAAAAACTGCCGCTCGCCCGGAAAGTCGCCGAACTCGAAGAAAAGATCGCGGAAAAGCGCCGCGAAAGCGAACGCCTCAGACGCATTCGCGAGACCCGACAAAGCGAGCTCAATCGCCTGAGAAGCCAGGTCGACCGGCGCCGCGAAAACATCGCCTACTTTCACAACCTGCTCGACGACTACCTCGAAGCCTTCGAGGCCCGGCTGCACATCGCGGAGCTTCCGAATTACCGAAACCGCCTGCGCGAGATCCGGGAAAGCGGTCCCGGCTCCGGTGACCTCCAGCGCTTCGAGGGGCAGTTCGACCTGTTGGACCTCGCGGTCCGGCGACTGGACGAAAATACCGGCGGCCGGGTGTTCGAGGGCCGCGCACTCCGGGCCGACGGCACCCTGAGCCCCGGAATGTTCGCCCTGGTCGGGCCGATCGGCGTCTTTCAAGGCGAAGAACCCAACCATCAGGGACTCGTGACCCTGCGCACCGGCTCGCTGCAGCCTTCCATTTTCCCGCTCCCCCCCCGGTTTCAGGGCGGCGTCCGGGAACTCCTCGACACAGGAACCGGACGGCTTCCGGTCGATACCACCCAGGGGATGGCGGTAAAACGCGAAGAGACCCGGGCGAACCTGTGGGAACATATCCGGCAGGGAGGTCCCGTCATGGTCCCCATCCTGCTCCTCGCTCTGGTGGCGCTGGGGGTTGCCCTCTACAAGTGGCGGGAAATCGCCTCGATGCCGCCGCTTCCGCCGGGCGAGCTCCAGCGGATTTTGGAACCCTTCAACCGGGGCGAAAAGGAGGAGGCACGGCGGCGAGCCGACCAGGCCCCGGGTCCGGTGGGAGCTATGCTGGCGGACGCCATTGCGCATGCGGAGGAAGGAAAGGAACTCATGGAAGAAGTGATGTATGAGAAAATGCTCCGCACGCAACCCAAGCTGGATCGCCTGATGCCATTGATCGCCCTCACCGCCGCAACCGCTCCCCTCCTGGGACTGCTCGGCACCGTCACCGGGATGATCCAGACCTTTCAGCTGATCACCCTGTTCGGAACCGGCGATGCCCAGACGCTCTCGGGCGGTATCTCGGAAGCGCTCATCACCACCCAGTTCGGATTGATGGTCGCCGTCCCGGCGCTTATCGTGCACGCGCTGCTCTCCCGAAAGTGCAAGGGCGTGCTTTCCAACATGGAACAAACCTCATTCGGCTTCATCAACGGATTGGAGGAACATCTGCGAAACAGCGATGATTGAACATTTTCTCCAGGAAACCGCGCGGATCTGGGGCGAAGGCGGATGGGTAATGATCCCGCTCGCGCTGCTTGCCTTTTTCCTGTACGCGTTCGCCGCGGACCTGTTTTTCACATTCTCCCGCAGCGAGTACCGCCGCTTTGATGCGAGCGTGTGCAACCACTGGATACAGAACCCGGATACCGCCTCCGGTCCGGTCGGAGAGATCATTCGGTATTCGCAGGATGGGGTATCTTCGCTCGGGGACATCCAAAGCCGGTTTGAGGGAATACGGCTCGCGATGCTTCCGAGGATCGACCGGAGGCTCTTTTTCCTGGTGACACTGACCACGGCGGCGCCGCTTCTCGGCCTGCTCGGCACGGTACTGGGGATGGTGTCGACCTTCGACGCGATGGCCGCCGGGGGCGGCCGGGTCATCGACATGGTCGCTTCGGGAATCTCAACCGCGCTGATCACCACAAAAACCGGCCTGCTCATCGCCATCCCGGGCTACTTTATGGCCTCGACGATACGGCGGCGCCGCAATGAATACGCCGCGTTTCTTGCCGGTCTCGAAAGTCTCACGATGCAGCATTTCCGGAAACGCCGGGCAGGAACGGAGACCGTTTGATGAGAAAGCACCGCACTCTGCCCGCAGAAGAGGAAAGCACCGAGATCAACATATCCCCGTTGATCGACATGGTTTTCATTCTGCTCATTTTCTTCATTGTAACCACGGTCTTCGTCGAGGAAACCGGCGTGGACGTGCAGCGTCCCGAAGCGGCATCCGCCGCCGATCTCGAACGGCAGAGCATCCTGATTGCCATAACGGCCGCCGGCGAAGTGATCTACGGCGGCGAGGAAATCGGGGTGAGCGGGGTCCGCCCGATGACCCGTCGCCTGATCCAGGAAGAGCAGCTGCCGGTCATCCTTCAGGTCGATGAAGACGCGGGAGCCGGTCTGGTCGTGCGAGTCCTCGACCAGGCAAAGCTGGGGGGGGCGGAAAACATAAGTATTGCCGCGGAACGACCGTAAAGCCAAAGCCGAACCCAACGTCCATGCGCCGCGTCTACCAGCCACCCTCGACCGCCAGACACCGGGTCCTTGTGCTCGCATGCGCGATTGGCTTGACCCTCCTTGTCTTCCTGGCCCTGCCGCTCACCCAGATTTTTTCCGGCGATGAAGAGCCGGAAGAAACGGTGCCGGCTCGGGTGAACCTCGCCGAACCCCCGCCCCCGCCCCCGCCGGAGGAAGAACCGCCTCCTCCCGCCGAGGAATCGCCCGACACACTGGAAGACATACCCGCGGAACCGGAAGCCGAGCCCGAGCCGATCGAGTTCGATCAACTCGAGCTGGCGCTCGAACCGACCGCCGGTGACGCAATCGAGGGGGATTTCACGTTCGGTTTCAATCTCGGCGCTGACACGGCCGCCGCGTTCGAGGCCTTCGAGGTCTCGGAGCTGGATCGCGCTCCCCGGGCGATCAGCCGGCCCCCGCCGGTCTATCCGTATTCGATGCGCCGGGACCGCGTAACCGGATCGGTGAGCGTCATTTTTGTGATCGACCAGAGCGGAGAGGTTCGGGAACCGCGAGTGGAAGAGTCCACTCACCGCGAGTTTGAACGCCCCGCTCTCGAGGCGGTCCGGCGATGGCGGTTTGAGCCCGGCGGGAAGGACGGTAAAGCCGTTCCCACCCTTGTACGGACCCCGATTGAATTCACTCTCGACTGAACCCGAGCCCGAACGACGAATGACGATGCAACCAACGACCACACTCCATTTGAAAGCGGAAGCCCAACCTCCCCATGCCCGTTCCGGCCCCTTCCCTGCGCGGGCACGGCCGGCGTTCGCGCTCCTCGCGGCAGTCACCGCGGTCTTTATCCCGGCGACCCAGGCCGACGAAGGAACCGACTCGTTTCCGGGCCGCGAGTTCTGGTCCGACCCCGCCTTCGTCGACGGATTCATGGGCACCTATGGGTTCGCCACGGACATCGAGCCGAGCATCACCCGGTCGGAGCAGGAACTTCTCGGCGGGATTGTCGAACTGATGGAAGATGATCCTCAGGCGGCGGCCGAGAAACTGGAAGGCGGGCTCACGGAAGGTTCCAGCGCGGCGCTGGACTTCGTACTGGGCAACCTGCACTTCCAGTTGGACCAGCCCGATCGCGCCGCCGGTCATTATGAGAGAGCGCTTGAAAAGTTTCCCAATTTCATGCGGGCCCACAAGAACCTGGGCATGATCCGCGTGCGGCTGCGAGAGTTCGACCGGGCCGCGAGGGGCTTCACGAGGGCCATCGAACTCGGAGGGGGCGACGGAAACACGTACGGACTGCTGGGGCTCAGCCGCCTTAACGAGGAACGTTACCATTCCGCGGAAAGCGCCTACCGCATGGCGCTGCTGCACGACCCGGCGAACAGCCAGTGGAGACTGGGAACCGCGCAGGTCCTGCTGGCCCAGGATCGCTACCGCGAAGCCAACAGTCTCTTGGAGGAATTGATCCGTGAGCATCCGGAACGGGCTGACTATTACCTCTACCAGGCCAACGCCTACATCGGCATGGAGCAACCGCACCGGGCAGCGGCCAATTACGAACTCGTTCGCCGCCTGGGAGCCGCCACCCCGGAAAGTCTGGTGAACCTCGGCGACCTCTACCTGGAGGAAACTATCACCGACCTCGCTCTTGAAAGGTACCTGGAAGCGCTGGACCGCGATCCGCCCCTTCCGATCCGGCGCGCCCTCCGCACCGCCCGCATTCTGACCGAGCGCCATGCCTGGGACGAAGCCGCGGCTCTCGTCGAACGGATTGAAGGACGCAATGACGATGCGTCCAAAGGGGAAGCCGGACATGATTTGACCCGTCTAAGGGCCCGTATCCTGTTCGCAACCGGGGACGAAGAGGAGGCGGTCCGCAAGCTGGAACGAGTCGTGGAGAAAGACCCGTTCGACGGGCTCTCTCTGATCCTGCTCGCCCGTCATTACGGAGAGAAAGGGGAAAACGAACGGGCGGAACTCCTTTTCGAACGCGCGGCACGCGTGCCCGGCCACGAAGCCGAAGCCTACCTCCGCCACGCCGAATTGCTCGTTCGGGAGAAGCGACTGGAACGGGCGGCGGAACTTCTCCGGCGCTCTCAGCAACTTCGCCCGCGGGACAGTGTTGCCCGGTACCTGGAACGAGTCGAAAGCGCCCTGCGTGCGGCGCGCTAACGGACACTGGACGTTTATAAATTCGCCTTTATGTTCTTTTCCTATGAAATGGAAAATTTACCTTGCCGGCGAAATCCACAGTTTCTGGCGGGAGGAGCTCAAGGAAGCCGCGACTGAAGCCGAGTTGCCGGTCGAGTTCTTCGCCCCGGTCACCGATCATGATGCGAGCGACCATTGCGGAACTCGAATTCTGGGCGAGGAGGACAAACCGTTTTGGCGGGATCACAAGGGTGCCAAACTCAACGCGATCCGCACCCGCCCTCTGCTCGAAAACGCCGACATCGTCGTGGTGCGCTTCGGTGACAAATACAAACAGTGGAACGCCGCCTTCGACGCCGGCTATGCAGCCGCGCTGGGTAAGCCGCTCATCGTCATCCACCCCGACGAACACACCCACGCCCTCAAGGAGATCGACGCCGCCGCGCTGGCGGTTGCCGAAAACGGACAACAGGTCGCGGAAATCCTGCGGTACGTAACGAGCAACACCTCATGACGTCTCCCGAAAACGCCCTGAAGATCCGCCAACATCCCGGAATCCTTCCGGAATTCTGGGACAGGGAGGTTGTCTTTGTCGCCAATCTCCTGTCGTTGTTCTTCGGAAACGAACAGGAAACAGAACGGCTGCGGGAAGAAGTCGGCGCCCTGGAAAGCTACGGGGGCCGTCTGGTTCCCATCATCAACCTGCTCTTCGGCGGAAGCCGCAACCTCCTGGTGCTCGAACGGGACCCCGATTACCGGTTATTGGCGTACTTCCGGAACAACCTCGGGTTGCGTCTGCCCGAAATCGAAATTCTGCCCCACGCGGAGTACAGCGGCAACAGGGAAACCGGGAGAACCCTCCGCTTCAAAACGGTTTTCGAGGCGATACGGAAACATCCCGCGGCCTGGATGGACGGTTTTGTGACCGAGGCACGGCTTGCCGAAAGCGCCCGTCTCACGGGCAAGCGGCTCATATCAACGGTTGAGGGGAGCAAGAACGGCAACAACAAGCTGTTGCTCCACCAACACCTCCGAGCCGCGGGACTCCCCTGTTTCGATGTACGGGTGGCGGAACGGCCCGGCGACATTCGCCGTTGCCTGCGCGATCTGAAGGACGCGGGCTATCGACAAGCGGTTGTCAAGGCGCAGATCGGGGCTTCCGGAATAGGTATGAAGAAGGTGGATACCGAGTCGCCTGAAAGCATTCCGGAATACCTTTTCCATGAAGGCCCGTGTCTGGTCGAAGGATGGCTCGACGATTCGTTTGACGGCATAAAAGTACTGGGATCGCCGAGCGTTCAAATGTTCGTTCACGACGACTGCCTTCATCTTTACGACATCACCGCCCAATTCCTGAATGCTGAAAGCGTTCACGAAGGCAACCAGGCGCCGCCCCCGTACTTGGAAACCTTGCCGGAGGTCCGTCACGAATTGCTCTCCCAGGCGACCGTTGGAGGACGCTGGTTGCATGGGCTCGGCTATCGGGGAACGGCGAGCGCGGATTTTCACTTGATCAAACGCGGGGAAAGCCCGGAAGTCCGTCTCTGCGAGATCAATGCCCGCGTCACCGGAGCCACCTACCCCGCCATCCTGGCCCGGAATTTCGCCCCGGAGGGGGCCTGGATTATGCGAAACGTCCTGTTCACCGAACCCCGGAAAAGCGACGAGGTCCTGCACGAATTCGAGCGGTCCGGAATGCTCTACCGCCCGGGAATAAACAAGGGAATTCTCCCTGTGAATTTCAATACCAGCGATGAAGGACTGGTCGTCAAAGCGCAACTGCTGGCCGTGGGAGGAAACCGACGCGAGGTGGAGTCGGTTTTCGACCTGATTCGCCGCCACCCCTCCATGACCTGCGACTATGACCGGGATTGATTCCAGGGAGGACGAATCGCTGAAACAGCGTCTCATTTCATTGACGCGCGACCTGATGCTGATGCCGGGCAGCGCGTCGCGCCCGGAGGAGCGCGAACGCTGCTACGAATTCATCAAGAACCACTTCGACACCCTGAGAACCGTCGAGAGCCGCGAATACCGGGACAACGGCATCCCGTCGTTGGTGGCGCTGCCATCCGGGTTCGAAACCCCGGATGTCCTGTTGTGCGGCCACCTCGACGTCGTCGACCACGCAACGACGGATTCCTACCATTCCAGGCTCGAAAACGACCGCATCCACGGCCCGGGCGCCGGGGACATGAAGGGCCCGCTCGCTATCATGCTGGAACTGTTTCACCACATGCACACCCGGTACGAAGGCGCGTCGCTTGGTATCGCAATCACCGCCGATGAAGAGACCGGCGGCATGCACGGAACCGGTTACCTTTTCGGGAGGGAAGGCCTGCGGTGCGGATTGGCAATGATTCCCGACGGGGGATCGCTCAATCGCATCACTGTCGAAGAGAAGGGTATTCTGCACCTTGAGCTGCGATGCGGCGGCAACCCCGGACATGCAGCCCGCCCCTGGCTGGGAGTCAATCCGGTCGAATCGTTGGTCGCTCGTCTGGACAACCTCCGAAAAGCATTTTCATCACGGTGGCCAGCCGACGGCGGGGAACACTGGCACCCGACCTGCGCGACCACGCGGATCGGGACTCCGAATCAAACGATCAACGCGATCCCCTCAGAGGCCCATGCCACCCTTGACATACGTTTTCCGGCCCCGTACACGGTCGAGCAGCTACGCAGCTTCGTCGAGGAAACCCTGGGCCCGGACGTGGACGTTTCCACATTAATCAGCGCGGAACCCGTCCACCTGGCACCGGAGGAAACCTACCGGCGGATCACCGAAGAAATCACCGGAAAGCCGGCCGAGTTTGTTCGCGGGCACGGCGGGAGCGACGCCCGCTTCATCTGTCATCTTGGCATACCGGTCATCATGTCGCGTCCCCTGATGGGCAACCTCCACGCCCCGGACGAGTGGATCGACGCCACGTCCATGGTCTCTTTTTACCGCATCTACGAGCGGTACCTGCACTGCAAACTGGGCCTGGACCAATAAAGCCTCATGGGTGCACCTGCTCTCCATCGCGCACAATGACCGGCTCAGAATGGCGCGGCTGAAAATCAGTGGTTTCCGCAGCGTTATCCCGAGTGCTGAAGCTGAAGGTGCAACCCCCGGCATAGGCGGTCGTGACCATGGCGGCCGCCAGGAAATAGAACAACACCGTCTGGATTATTTTGATCAACCGCGTCATTCTCTATTCGTTTGAGACAGCGAAAACCGCTCCGGGTTCACCCGCTCCTCACTTACACTTTTCCCATGACCTGGATTTTTCTGCTCTCGCTTCCGCTTATGACCGCTTTCATCGGCTGGCTGACGAACCTGGTGGCCATCAAGATGCTGTTCCGCCCCAAGGAGGGGATCACGGTGTTGGGCTACACCTGGCAGGGGATCATTCCGAAAAGGCAGAAGGACCTTGCCGCGCGCACGGCCGTCATAATCGAAAAGGAACTTTTGGGCAGTAAGCTTCTGGAGCAGCAGATCCGGAAAATCGACTTGAAACCCTACCTCCGCGATTACGCACGCAAACTCGTCCAGGAGGGACTGGGAGACAAACTACGGCGCATCCCGGTTTTCGGCGGATTTGCGAATTCGTCGACTCTGATAAGGCTGGAAAGGATCCTGACCGAAGAGATGCAGAAACAGGCCACTCCCCTGCTGCATCAGTTGTCCCGCGAAGTCGAACACCACATCCCGGTACGAAGCCTGGTGGAGGAAAAGATCGGGGACCTTGACGTGGAAAAGCTCGAGGAGATCGTCAACAAAGTCGCACAGAAAGAATTCAGATCCATCGAGCTACTCGGCGGAGTGCTCGGCTTCATTGTCGGACTGGCCCAGTTGCTGGTGCTGTTTCTGACCGGGAATCTGGATCTGTGACCAGGAGGACCTCTGGTGTCTTTTCATTAAACCTTCGCGTTCATGTCGATTGGCGGGGGATACAAACTCCGCGCGGCGCGCCGGAGAGTACGGCGCCTCGAAAGGAGGGCTCACCCCTTGTTTTTCCCGGGACCCATTCTCCGCGTCGCCCCGGCTCGCGTCAAACGACCGACGCGGCACCGTCGCCCTACGGCAGCCAGGGATACTTCCGGAAATCCGGTTTCCGTTTTTCGAGGAACGCCTTCTTACCCTCGGAGCCCTCTTCCGACATATAATACAGCAAGGTCGCATTGCCGGCCAGTTCCTGCAGGCCGGCCTGGCCGTCGCAATCGGCGTTCAGGGCGGACTTGAGGCAACGAATGGCAATCGGGCTTTTCTCCAGGACCTCCTCGGCCCAGCGAAGGCCTTCGGCTTCCAGCTCGGCAACGGGCACGACTTTATTGACGAGCCCCATGGCCAGGGCTTCTTCAGAATTGTATTGGCGGCACAAATACCAGATTTCCCGGGCTTTCTTCTGGCCGACAATTCGCGCCAGATAACTGGAGCCAAAGCCGCCGTCAAAACTGCCCACGCGGGGACCGGTCTGCCCGAAGACCGCGTTGTCGGCGGCGATGGTGAGGTCGCACATCACGTGAAGAACGTGCCCGCCGCCGATGGCATAGCCGGCGACGAGGGAGATGACGACCTTGGGGATCGATCGTATAAGCCGCTGCAATTCGAGAACATTCAGACGCGGCACGCCCCGCTCGTCGACGTACCCCGCGTCGCCCCGGATACTCTGGTCGCCTCCCGAGCAAAACGCGTATTTCCCATCGGTATGCGGCCCGGCGCCGGTCAGCAGGATCACACCGATGCTCGCGTCCTCACGGGCGTCGACAAACGCCTCGAT
This sequence comes from Opitutia bacterium, assembly GCA_003558065.1. Classification (GTDB taxonomy): domain Bacteria; phylum Verrucomicrobiota; class Verrucomicrobiia; order Opitutales; family T3Sed10-336; genus PXDC01. The sequence continues at coordinate 32,116 of PWMU01000085.1, forward strand.
CATCTCGGAAACCGTCTTCGGGCGGAAGGCGTTGCGTTTTTCCGGACGGTTGATCGTGATCCGGGCAACCCCTCCGCTCTTTTCATAGAGGATATCCTGGTACTTTCCGGCCTGTTTCCATTGGGTTTTCATATTCAATTTCCTGTTTTCTGATTGGTTGGCTTTGCCTTTTCGAATCATCGGCGGGATCGACCCGCTCCTGCAAAGATTCCTGGAACGCCCCGCAGTGTCGGGCCCGGTCTCAGGCGCCGCCTCTCCACGGATCACCGGACACCTCCAGTTCCCGAACAATCCCGGCGACCAGTTTGTCCCGAAAGGCGGTATCCGCTTTCCGGTCGGCGGGAATCTCAAGCAAACGTATCCCGTCGGCACAAAGATCGTCCATGGCCGCGGTCACTTCCTTCCAGGAACCGATTTTCCGGTACTCCACTCCATAAGTCTCGGCCAGCTTCGCGAAATCCACCTGTTGCGGGGTGGCGAAGAAGTCTTCGAACGGGGGATCGAAGCCGGCGATCGGCAACTTCTCAAAAATCCCGCCGCCGCGGTTATTGATCAGAAAGACGGTCAGCCCTCCGCGGAAATGCGGCCGGCTGAGAAACCCGTTGCCATCGTGGAGCAAAGCCAGATCGCCCGTAATCAGGACTCCCGGCCGGTTGTCGTGACAGACGCCCAACGCGGTGGACAACGTGCCGTCGATACCGTTGACGCCGCGATTGCAGTACGGGCGAACGTGCCGATTCCCTGGCTCCCAAAACGCCTCGACGTCGCGAACGGGCATGCTTGAAGCAATAAAGCACGGCGTGTCGCGGGGAAGGTGGCGGCTTGCCAGCCAGGCGAGCTTTCCCTCGAACAGGCGCTCCTCGTTCGCAATCACCTTCCCGGTAAGATCCAGCGCCCGCCGTTCGACATCCAGCCATCGCGCCAGATAAGCCGAAAACGGCTTGTCGGCTAACTCGATGCTTGCGACAAAATCCTCGATACGGGTCCGAAGGTACTGGGTCGCCCCGTGCAGCGGGTCGAGGTTCCGGTCGCCCGGATCAATGATAAAGGTATCCGCCGCGCAGTGACCGAGCCAGTCGCGCAGCGTTTTGCTGGTCGGCAGAGAGCCGAGTTGAATCACGTTCTGCGGCCGGAGGCTCTCGCGGCCGGATTTCGTCCTCAGGATAAAGTCGTACCGGGACACCAGGCCGGGAACGGATTCGTGAAAACTCCGCAGCGGTGACAGGCCGTCGCTCAGGACGGGCCATCCGAGCGTTTTTGCCAGCCGCCCCACCGCGCGGCAGTAACCGTGGGCGTCGAAAGTTTGTGCCGGGCCCGCGACAATCAGGCCGTTTTCGGACTTCTTCCAATAGCTGAGAAAAGCGTAGCGCTCGTCACGCGAGAGCCAGCACCGGCCCGGCAAGACAGGCGGAACGCGCTTCAGTAGTGCGGCTATCTCCCCGGACCTCTCCCAGGTTTTCGCGCTTTCGTCCTCGGTCGGCGCAAGCGGTTCCCGAAACGGAATGTTCAGGTGGACCGGCCCCGGCGCCGGTCCCAGGCTGATCTCCCAGGCATAGGCCAGCGTTTGCCGCAGGTGCCGGAAGATCGTTTTAGAGGCCTCAGGCAGCAGCAGTTCCGTTTGCCATCGCGGAAAGCGGCCGAACAACTTCTGTTGATCGGTCGTTTGCCCCGACTGGCAATCCCTCATCTCCGGCGGCCGGTCCGCGGTAAAAAGCAGCACCGGCACCCCCGACTCGTAGGCTTCAATGACGGCCGGGAAGAAATGCGCGCCGGCGCTCCCGGAAGTGGCGATTACCGCCACCGGTGTACGCGTCCGGCGGGCGATCCCCAAAGCAAAAAACGCCGCTGAACGCTCGTCGAGCACCGGCGTCGCGGTCACCTTTGGATTGTTCGCAAACGCCAAGGCCAACGGAGCGGAACGGGACCCGGGTGAAATCACCGCATAGCGCAACCCCAAACCCGCCAGAGTTTCCACCGTAAACGTGCTCCAAAGAGCGTTCAGATTGGCGTACGAAAGGGATTCCGGCATGCAGACGAATGAAGGGCATTCAAACCCGGGCGGCAAATAAAAAGCCCCTGTACCGGGCGGCGGGGATGTCAATGAGTCGCCGGAGGCCTGACGCACTCCCGGAGCAGGACTTCCAGAAGGCTCCGGAACTTCAGTTCGGTCTCATTCCACTCCTTCCGCGGATCGGATCCCTCGACGATGCCGGCACCGGCAAAAACCCGGGCACGATCGCCGTCGACCAGGGCGGATCGAATCGCCACGGTAAACTCGCCCTCGCCGCGGGCGTTGATCCAGCCCATCGGACCGGCGTAGAGGCCGCGCTGAAAAGGTTCGAGCTGGGAAATCACCGGGCAGGCCTCCTCTCTCGGTGTTCCGCCCACGG
>PWMU01000141.1 GCA_003558065.1 Opitutia bacterium
GACGTCGGTCATCGGGTTAACCGAGGGCCAGGTTCTTGAAGAGTTCGTCTTTGTCTCGAATGACCGGATGCGTTTCAAGGTGGGCGGCGATCATGGCCTCGATTTGGGAGCGGGACATTTGTTCTTCGACGGTTTGATCGGCCCATTCGCGGCCGGGATGCATGGTATCCCAAGGCGAACGTTTGTTTCGACGGGTCGCCGCGCTATCGCCATGCTTGCCGAGACCGAAGCAGATTTTGATCTCCCTGTTCCAGATCGGCTTAAACAGGCGGATCATGAAATCTTCGACCGCGCCCTGCATGCCCGTTTGAATCGGGGCGGCGCGATAGTCAAAATCGTCACAGGCGAGATTGGTTTTCGCGATGTTTTTCGCATGTTCTTTCAAGCGCGAGTAGAGGGATTGCCCTTGATCCTCGACCGTCTCGGCATTGGCGTTTTTCGGGGTGGACTTGCCGACATAGATCGGCGTTTCGGTCCCGGAGAGCTTTTCGTAGGCCTTCTCCCCGAGTAGATCGCATACACGCCTGAACCGTAGAAGGGCGCGCCGGTGAGTTCGTTCAAGGGTCGCTTGGGTTGATTGACGAAACTGAAGGCGAAGAATTTGGCGATGCCGTCGGAGCGACCGAGGGTTATCCCGATGGCGCCGAAATGCACGGGGGACACGGCCTCGCGGAGTTCCCGGAGTTCGGCCAGCAACAGGCCCGAATCGTTGACAAACCTCCGTATCGTGTCCGATTCCGGCTTCGCGTCTTCCGGCCGGGCTTCGTAGCCGGCCACTATTCGGCGCAAACTCGTTACCTGTTTAAGAATCTGTTCGAGGGTTGCACCGGTTTCCTTCGGCTTCGGCATTTCACCGTTCAACCACTTCCCGGGCTGTCGGGCAAGCTTGCGAATTAGCGTGCGTCTGAATTTTATTCGCGATGGATGCGGCGACAGCCTCGGCCAGTCTAACGGGGACGGCGTTGCCGAGCTGGCGCATGCTTCCAGTCCGGCCGGTTGTGGCGAAGCGCCGCGCAAGCGTTCGAATCCCGCTCGAACAGCGCGATCGTCTCGAATCCGGCCCGTTCCAAGCCGAGCGCCAGCCCACCGGCACCGGAAAATAACTCAATTGAACGCATGTTCATGACTTTCGGTATTTCGGTGCCGCATGTCGAGAAATTTTTCCGTGTCTTCTGTGTATCCCGTGGTTAAGATACTCTTTGTTGAGTTCCAACTTGAAACGAAACAGCCGCAAGCGATTTGAACACATCCGGCCTCACCTGGCCGGCGAGTCCCTGTTGGACGTCGGTGCTGCGGAGGGTTGGGTGGGGTACCGGGCCGAGCGTGAGAGCGGGTTTCGGGTGGAATTGCTCGATGTCGTGGATCTGAATCAAACGCACCTTGCGCACAGCCTCTACGACGGCTCCCGTTTTCCTTATCCGGATGACTCCTTCGATACGATAACCCTGCTGCTCACCCTCCACCATTGCGCCGATCCCGAACAGGTTCTGGCCGAAGCCCAACGCGTCGCCCGGCAATGCATCATCGTTACCGAGTCGGTGTATCACACCCGCCCGGGAAAAACGCTGCTTACGTTCATGGATCGCGCCTTCAACACCCTCCGCAGCCGCTGCGAAATGCCGGGCGCACTCAATTTCAAGACGCCTCCCGAATGGCGCGCTCTCTTTCGAGAGATGAGCATCACCCTCGAAACCGAAACCTGGCTCTCCCGCGGGCTGCACCAGCAGAAGTTGTTCGTTCTGCGGCCGGGATGACAAAGAAGCTCTCTTGATCTCCCAATCCCAATCTTATTCTTAATCGTAATCCCAATCTTAATCTTAATCCCAACCCTAATGCTCACCGAAACCCCGGCACTACCCGATGAGACCCACGATTAAGATTATGATTATGATTAAGACGATCTAAGGGTGAAAAAAGGAAGAAGCCTTTGCCGAACTGCGGAAAGGCTGGAGCAAACGATGATGTAGCGCTACAATAACGACCGTGTACGCTGTTGAATGTAGTCACCCTGTGAAAGCAAAAACCGACAATCTGAAATCCCGGTTCAAGCAACTCTTCCGCAGCATGGATTATGTGTCGAAGCATCCGTCTCTGGAAAAGGGCGACTCGGAGGGGCGACGGATTCAATTCGAACGCGACTCGCCCATGGCCTTCCAGAATGCGGATTTGCGGGCGTGCCGGGAGCGAATTCCGTCGATCCATGCGTCATGGTTGGGAATTGCGCTCCAACTCTCCACGGCTTTGGCGAGTTTTTCGAGTTGTTGGATATAGCGAACTGCGTGGCGGTAGTTTTTCGACTTCGCCTCCACCAGAGTCTGCTCCACGGCTTCGCGATACAGGAGGGTGGCCGCGCGCGGATGGAGCTTGGCGAGTGGTTTGGCGAGTTCGGTCAGCGAGTAATACGTTTCCCCAAGCGATTCGGCATTTTTTTCGATGATTGAAGCCGCGATCGCCGGTTTGCCCATCGCGGTGAAGAAACGGGCCTTGTCCATTGGAGAGTAATCGCCTTCCGACACCAGGGTCTCCAACCGCTGCCGTTCGGCCTCCCGCCGATCTTGGGGTATCGTCTGGAGGTAATTCCGTGCTTCCTTTGCGCTCGCCAACCGCTCAAACTGACGAAAGTGAATCTCCGCCTGAGCGGATTCATCGCCCAGCGCCCGGTGGATTTCCACCAGCAGTTCGTCGAATCCCCAACGACTTCGGAGGTTCTCCCGCGCGGGCACCTTCGCGAGCGCCTCTTCAGGCCGACCGCATTCGAGGTA
>PWMU01000136.1 GCA_003558065.1 Opitutia bacterium
TCGGCGGTGTAGAGCAGTCCCGCCCGCTCCAGTTCGCGGAAGAGGGCGTTGACGTAGTCCTTGCCTTCGGCCTTGAGCAGTCCGTGGGTGGAAAGCGCGTCGAGGCCGGCCTGCTTGATCGCGGCGGCGTTGCTTCCGAGCAGACATTGGATGATCCGGGCGCGTCCGAAGCGGGGCCGCCATTCGGTGCGGCCGAGGCGTTCGGACATGCGGGCGACGCCGCTCAGGGCCTTTTTGGCGACCAGGGTTTCCTCTTCACTTCCCTCCCGGAGGGCGACGCTTTTCGCCGAACGGCAGACGTCGCATTCGCCGCAGGCCTGACTCTCGGCCTCACCGAAGTACCGGAGAATCCACTGCTGGCGGCAGGTTCGCTCGTCGTAGGCGTACTGGATGACCGCGCGCAGTTTGGCTTCGTCGCGCTCGCGCTTCCGCGCGAGCAGCTCCGCGTCGATCTCCAGGCTGCCGAAGGCGACATCCGGGCGGAGCAGCCGCGTCCCGCGTATGCGTTTTCCGGGTACATCGAAACGTTCCAGGGCGCCGTGGCGGCCGAGGATCGCGAGCGACGTGGAGACCGCGATGGGATTGACCTTTCCGGGGAGCTGTTCGGTCAGATGGTCGATCGAGAGGACGACCTCGTTGCGTTCGTCGGCGGCCCCGCGCAGGGCCTCGTAAACCGCCCGTACCGTGGATTTCTCCGGGTTGCGGCCCTCGATGAAAAATTCCTGGGTCCGCTTGTCGGCGAAGTTGAAAAGCAACAGGCATTCGGACGGAAGGTTGTCGCGCCCGGCGCGCCCGGCCTCCTGGTAATAGGCCTCGACGCTGCCGGGCATCTCGAAATGGACGACGAAGCGGAGGTCGTCGCGGTCGATACCCATGCCGAAGGCGTTGGTGGCGACGACGATATCCGACTCCTTGCGCATGAAAGCGTTCTGGATCCGTTCGCGCTCCCCGTCGTCCATGCCCCCGTGGTAGGCGAGGGCCGGGAAGCCGTCCTGCCCGAGGTTCGCGGCGACGGCTTCCACCTTTTTCCGGGTGGCGCAGTAGATGATGCCTTTACGGTGGGTGTGCAGGAGCGTTTGGATGAACCGGTACTTCTCGTCTTCGGAGGCGGTCTGCATCACCTTGAAACTCAGATTGGGGCGGGCGAACCCCGACACGAACACGGCCGGATCGCGCAGTTCCAGGTGGGTGCGGATGTCTTCGCGGACCTCGGGTGTGGCGGTCGCGGTGAAGGCGGCCACCGTCGGCCGGCCGAGGGCTTTGAGGGCTTTTCCGAGCCGGATGTAGTCGGGACGGAAGTCGTGGCCCCACTGCGAGAGGCAATGGGCTTCGTCGACCGCAAAGAGGGAGATCCGTATCCGGGAAAGGGCGTCGAGAAACGCGCGGCTGCGGAAGCGTTCCGGCGCGACGTACACGAGTTTGAGCTTTCCCCGTTCCATGGCCTCGAGCGTATCGCGCTGTTCGCCGGCGCTCTGGGAGCTGTTCAGCAGGGCGGCGGGGAGTTCCCGGGCCCGGAGGGCGTCGACCTGGTCCTTCATCAGGGCGATCAAGGGCGAAACGACCAGGGTGACGTCCGGCAGAAGGAGGGCGGGAAGCTGGTAGCAGAGGGACTTTCCGCCTCCGGTGGGCATGATTACCAGGGTGTCCCGCGACTCCATGATCGCCGTCACCACCTCGTCCTGGGGCGAACGGAATTCAGGGAACCCAAAATGCCGGTCCAGGGCCTCTTTCGTATCCATGCTCATCTTCGGTGTTGATTGAACAAACGATCAGTGAGTGAGGCAAGTGTGCTTTGGCTTCGAGAGCGGATTTTTGGTTGCCGGGGCCGTGCCGCTCGATCCTGCCGGCTCGACCGGCCGCCGGCCGTGTGGCACGACTTTTTGATTGTGGCTTCCCGGAAGCGTCGGTAAGGGTAGAGAGCTCTGATGGAACCGACAGAATCCGATGCTTCACCGGCCGCTTTGCCGTTCCTGTTGACCGCGGAGGAAGGCCGCGTGCTCGGGTGCCTCCTGGAAAAGGAGATGGCGACGCCGGAATACTATCCGATGACCCTCAACGGGCTGACCCAGGCCTGCAATCAGAAGTCCAATCGCCGTCCGGTGATGGAGCTGTCGTCCGAAGAGGTAAGGGAGGCGCTCGATTCGCTGCGGGAAAAGAAACTCGCCATGATCGTTTCGGTTGCCGATTCGCGGGTTCCGAAGTTCAAACGGGTCACCGAGATCCTCGGGGATCCGGAGGCCGCCGAGCGTGCGATTCTTTGCGAATTGCTGGTTCGCGGACCTCAAACGGCCGGGGAGTTGCGCAACCGCTGTGACCGGCTCCGGCCGTTTGCCGGAATCGACGAAGTGGAGAAGTTTCTCAACTTCCTGACCGAGGCTCCTCCCGGACCGTTGGTGAGAAAACTTCCCCGTCAACCGGGTCACAAGGAGTGCCGCTACGTTCAGCTTCTTACCGGCGAACCGGAGGAGGGCGGGATCGACGCCGGGGAGGCTGCCGTGTCGGGAAGTGCGCCAGCAAGCGGCGCTTCACAGCTCGGCCGTATCGAGGCCTTGGAAAAGGAGGTTGCCGACCTGCGTGCCGAGACCCGGGATCTTCGGTCGGCCCTTGAGGCCTTTCGGCGGCAGTTTGAGTGAATCTTCGGCGTTTCCCTCGGTGAGAGGCGGTTGTGTCCGATCCGGTTTTTTTTAACGTGGAGCAGGCCTCCCGTGCGGGGAGGGGAAAGAGCGACGTTTGGTATTGCAGGGCGATGAAGTGTATAGCTTAATGAGCAGCAGGGAAATCCCCGGTTTTGGTGCGATGGTTTCGGCACTTCCCCGTGCGCGCTCGTGGCAGGGGGGCGGCTGTCGGCCTGAGAGGTGAAGACGGTGAATCGATCCAGACAGAATCAGAGAGAAGTCCGGCCGCCAGGGCGTTTGGATGTGACGGAGCAACGGGCGCAATCGGATGACGCCGGGGGGGATGACCCTGCCCCGGTTCGTGATTTGGAGCAGGCCCGACGGGAGCTGGCACGACATGCGGTCCGGCAGGCGGCGGTTGCGGAGTTGGCGGAGGATGTCCTCCGGGGAATCGATCCGGACAGCCTCCTGGAAAAGGCGTGCGCACGGCTGGCTTCGGTTCTGGAGATTGAGTTCGTCAAGGTGCTCGAATGGCTGCCCGGGACCGGGGTTTTTTTTCTGCGTGCGGGCCTTGGCTGGAAAGAGGGGCTGGTGGGAAGTGCGAGGGTTGAGGCGGGCCTGAACTCCCAGTCAGGGTTTACCTATTTGAAACAGAAACGGGTCATCGTCAAAGACCTCGCCAAGGAAACCCGTTTTATCCCAACGCCGCTCCTCCAGGAGCACGGGGTGGTGAGTGGTTTGAGCGTGTTTATTCCGGGAAAGGGATCGGGTTGGGGGGTGCTGGGTGTTCATTCCAACCGCGGACGCCGTTTTTCCGACGGGGACATTCTTTTCGTGCAGTCGGTCGCCAGCTTGCTCGCCAATGCGATGGCGACAAAGGAGATTGAAGTCGAGCGGAGGCGCTTTCGGCACATCCTTGAGAATACCACCGATTTTGTGGCCGTCTGGAAAGCGGATCTGAAAAGCGTTTTTCTGAACCGGGCGGCCAGGGGGTTGCTCGGGTTTGACGAGGAATACGGGGACTCCGGCGAACTGCCTCCTTCCGCCTTTTACACGAGGGAGACGATGAAGGAGATTGTCGAGCCGGCATTTCGGATTGCCGCGGAAGTCGGCTTTTGGTTGGGCCAGACCCGAATGGTCGATCGCTTCGGAGCGGAGATCGTGGTTTCCCAGGAGATTCTTGCCCATAAGGACCGCGAAGGGAATATCGAGTTTTTTTCCATGATCGGCCGTGATGTTACCGACGAACAGGAACAGCAGGTGCAGCTGCTTCGGGCATGCCGCCTGCTCGAGCTTCAACAGGAAGCGTCGCCGGATGGAATTCTTGTGGAGGATTGCGAACACAGGTTAATCAGTGCCAATCCCTGTTTCATCGACATGTGGGGCATTCCGGCCGGGGACCTGCCGGTTGGTCAAGAAGGGGTGATTCCGGGGCGGGTGGCCCCGAAAGTTGCGGATCCGGAGGGTTTCCGGGAGCGGATCGATGCGTTCCTGAGCTCAGGCGAAATGGAGTGGCGATCCGAGGTGGCTTTGGCCGACGGACGGAGATTCGAGGGGTTCTGTGCCGCCATTTACCGGGAGCCGGAGGACGAGATCTACGGGTGGGTCTGGTTCTTTCGAAATCTCGGTCAGAACAACGCCTGAACCGTTCCTGGAAGCAGGGGGGCGACCCGCTCCACGATAAAGGTCATGAATTCCGGTTCGTTGCGATTGGCCGCCCAGGATACGGTCTTGATCACGAAGGCGAGAATGCAGGTCAGGGGGAAGAACACCTGGTTAAAGCGAGTCGATCCCTTGTAGTACATGAACAGGCAAAAAATAAGCAGGATGAACAGCGCAACGTGCTCAACAATATCCAGCACCGTAAGCTCGGTGAGGTGTCTAAAAAACATTTCCATGACGATTTCCTGATTTCTGATTCCGAGTATATTGGAATCACCCGGGGAAATCTACCCCTTGAGCGCAAATATGTGTCAAAAAAAGATAAAACCGGGAACTGCGGGAGTCCGCCTGAAATGCGCCTTTCCGGGAGACTCAATAGAGCAGATACCTCTCGCGAGTTTCCAGAAAAGCGTTTACATCGGCTTGCCAGCTTTCGATGATTTCGTCCGCGCCGGCACCCTCGAGGAGGGCGTTCCTGACTTCGTCGGTGCCCATGACCCGGTTGAACATGCGTATGCGTCCCCGGGCGGTCTCGTCTTGCGAATCGCCCAGCGGGTGCTCGTCCTGGTACATTGACTGGAGTGTATCCATGATGTGGATCCCCAGGGAGACCGGCCGCATCCTGGACGAATCCGTGATGTGGATCTGGACGCCGTGGCAGCTTTCCCCCTCGTAGGTGCCGTAGCGGGGTACTAACACCAGGGGACGGAATTCGACGCCCGGCAGCTCGCGCGCGCGAAGTTCGCGGGCGAATTCGCCGGAATCGATCCAGGGGGCGCCGACGACTTCGAAAGGCAGGGTGAAGCCGATCCCGACGCTGACTGTATGGAGTTCGCCGATGGTGCCGGTGGCCGCCATGTGATAAGCGGTTTCGGGGCGGGGGACGTGCTGGGAGGGAAGCACCCACTTGAGTCCGGTTTCCTCGAAGGTCGCCGAGCGCCTCCACCCTTTCATTTCAATCACTCGCAGATCGCACCCGATTTCGAACTCGGTGTTGAAATACCGGGCGAGTTCCCCCGGAGTCATGCCGTAAAGATAGGCGATCGGGTAAAGGCCGACAAACGAGGTTCCTTTCTCGGGATCGAGGATGTTCCCGTCAACCAGCGTACCGCCGAAGGGGTCGGGCCGGTCCAGGACAAAAAACGGGATGCCGGCGTCCCGGGCGGCTTCCATGGCGTAGGCCATGGTGTAAATGTACGTGTAGGACCGGTTGCCGGTGTCCTGGATGTCGTATACGAGTGCATCGAGCCCTTCGAGCCATTCGGACTCGGGGCGCCGCGTTTCCCCGTAGAGGGAATAGACCGGAAGGCCTGTTGCTTCGTCCTCGTGGGTTCCCACTCGTTCTCCGGCGTAGTACTGTCCGCGCACCCCGTGTTCCGGAGCGAAGAGTGCCGCGAGTTCGACGTCGGGAGCCGCGCTCAGAGCATCGATGTTCTGACGTCCGTCACGGGTAATGCCCGTCGGGTTGGTGATGAGGCCCGCCTTTTTCTCTTTGAGTGGCCCCCCGTCCTCAAGGAGGACGTCCAGTCCGGCAAGGACGGGTTGATAAGGGTCGTCCAGTTTGCTTTCGGCCGGCGGCACGACGCGGGGGGCATCTCTCCCGTCGATCCGGCGGAGGTGGTCCAAAGCATCCTCGCGCAGGCGCAGGAATTTGAAACCGTGGAAGCGGGCGTTACCTTCGGCGTCCCGCTCCTCGATATCGCGGGAGCGCCGTTCAATGTACCGATCAATCGGCTCTTCCCGCGCTTCGGGGCGGGTGGAGTGGATGAACCGGACCTCCCCGTCGTCACCGAGCCCGATCATGCCGACATGACTGACCCAGTAGCCGCCGTCGCGCCCGGTGACGACGTTGACGAAATCGCCGTCTTTCAAGTGGGGCTTGGCTTGTTCGATCTGTTCGAACGGAAGGAATGTTTCCTCGATCTCCTCGACCGGGATGTCCCGCTCGATTTCGTAGCGGTTTTTCAGAAAGCCGGCGCGATCGACCCGCTGGGTGAAGGCAGTGACCTCGTCCCCGCCGATCCCATCAGTGATATCTTCGACCAGCCAGGCATTGTTCCGGTTCCAGTCGGCTTCGGTGTAATGATTGCGGGTGGCGACGCCGATCCGGCCACCGTCGTAGCGAAGGCGCTGGAGCAGCGCGAAGAACGTCGGCCAGTCGCGGCCCAGCGCCATGGCGTAAATGTGTTCGATGAAGACGACGCAGTCACCGTGGCTCAGATCGTAAAGCGGCAGGGGGTCGTGGGTTTCAAAGGGCAGTTCCCCGAGAAGGTGGAGTTGGTAGGGTTGCCCGATGTTCTTGCGGGCCAGGTGAACGACACGGTCCCGGAGATCCGGCCTCCTTTCCTGAAGGTAACGCAGGTACGCGTCCACCTGTTGCTCGTCGAAGTCGTAAAGAGGCTTGGCCTCCAGGCGGGCGATCTCCTCGGGATCCAGCCCGAGGTTTTCGCAAATCTCGGTTTCGGCTTCGGAGAGGAAGTACCGGGCCTCCGGTTCCTCCGGTTCGGACAATTCGGTGTCCTCCGGGTACGGGGCGGCGGTTTCGAAGGTGGCGCACCCGGCGAGAAGGGCGCAGGACAGGATCAGGGGAAATCGCGGCAATTGGGTGCAAGGTTTCATGATAAATGCTTCGAATGGAAAAAAGGTCGGGTAAAGGGAAGTTATCAGATCCTTGTTTCGAGAATCGATAAAAATGAGTTCGCGGTCGGGACAACGGTTTTTCGCTGGAATCAATGCGTTGATCAAGTACCTTCAACCCCTATGAACGTAAAGATCGGTCTGGTTCAGTCGCGTTGCGGTTCCGTCAGGGAGGAAAATCTTGAGCGTTCCCTCAAAGGCATCGCCGAGGCGGCCGGCCGCGGCGCGAAGATTGTTTGCCTCCAGGAGCTGTTCCTCACGCCGTATTTCTGCCAGGATGAGGACGCCGGACGGTTCGCCCTCGCCGAAGCGGTGCCGGGGCCCACGACCGAACGGCTGGCCGCCGCCGCCCGCGAGCACGACTGTGTGATTATCGCCTCCCTCTTCGAAAAACGAGCCCCCGGGATCTACCACAACACCGCCGTGGTGATCGACGCCGACGGGACGTATCTGGGGAAATACCGCAAGATGCATATTCCGGACGATCCGAATTATCATGAGAAATTCTACTTCACGCCGGGGGACCTCGGGTACCGGTCCTGGAACACCCGGTACGGGAAAATCGGCGTCCTCGTCTGCTGGGACCAGTGGTACCCGGAGGCCGCCCGGTTGACCGCGCTCTCGGGCGCGCAAATTCTCTTTTATCCGACGGCGATCGGGTGGATGGAGGAGGAAAAGGACTCCCAGGGCGCCTCCCAGCACTGCGCGTGGGAAACGGTCCAGCGGGGGCACGCCGTCGCCAACGGCTGCTATGTCGCGGCCGTCAACCGCACCGGTCGCGAGGACGCGCTGGAGTTCTGGGGGAGCTCTTTCGTCTCGAACCCCTTCGGTGAGGTGACCGCCAAAGCGTCCGCCGACCGGGAGGAAGTTCTGGTGGCCGACTGCGACCTGGGTGGGATCGAAGAAATCCGCTGCAATTGGCCCTTCTTCCGCGACCGCCGCATCGAGACCTACGGCGATCTTCAGAAACGGTTCCTGGATTAGAGGAAGCCGCCTTCCGGAAACGCCATTGCCTCTTCCTCCATTCTGCGTATAGAACTTCACGACCATGAAACACCGACAACTTGGAAAGACCGATCTGATCGTATCGCGCATCTGTTTCGGATGCTGGCAGCTTTCGCCGAGGTTCTGGGGCGATATTTCGCAGGATGAGTGGAAGAACGCGCTCCACCGGGCCCTGGAGCTGGGGGTCAATTTCATCGATACCGCCGACGCCTACGGCGACGGCATGGCGGAGTCGGTTCTCGGGGAGGACCTGAAGAAGGAAGGACTCCGCGACGAGTTCGTCATCGCCACCAAGTTCTACTGGAACTTTGAGAAGGACGAACGTCATCCCGATACCCGATACGAGTACATTCTGCGCGAATGCGAGGCATCGCTGAAACGTCTCAAGACCGATCACATCGACCTGTATCAGATTCACGCCTGGGACTCGCTGACCCGCCCGGAGGAGGTCGCGGCGGCTTTCGAAAAACTTAAGAAAGAGGGGAAAATCCGCTGGGCGGGGGTCAGTAACATCAACGCCGACCAGATGCGCATGTATTCAAAATTCTGGGATGTCGCCAGCCTCCAGCCCAAGTACAGCCTGTTGACGCGCGAAGTCGAAGGTCACGAGCTGCCGTACTGCCTGGAGAACCGTATCGGTGTGCTGGTCTTTTCACCGCTCTTCCGGGGACTGCTGACCGGGAAGTACTCCCGCGACCGGAAGTTCGAGGATGCCCGCGGCCAGGATCCTCATTTCCAGGGGAAAGCCTTCCAGCGGCTGCTAGACGGCCTCCAGGAATTGAAACCGTTCGCGGACAAGTACGGTTTGACCCTCGCCCAGCTCGCCATTCGCTGGGTTTTGACTCATCCCGCCGTTACCTGCGCCATCGTCGGGATCAAGACCCGCGAACACATCGAAACCATCGTCCCCGCGGCCGAAGACATACTCCCCCAGGACGACTGGCACTACGTCGCCTCGCGCATGGAGAAAGCGCTTGGGGAAGCGCGAAAACTCTTCTGATAGCCTGCTCCGTGGTCGCCCGGGGGAGCCGCCCGTCCGCTGAACGGTGGGGGCCGCACGTCTTTAACTCTTGCACCCCGGAGGTGCTTGCTTTCACATGGAGAGTTTCCGGGTGCCGGATCCTTTCCGGATCAACCGATAATTACCATGACAGCGCGCAGGCAGGCGGGGTGTTTGACCAGGCTTATCACGTTTTTAGTCCTGCTCACCCTTGGTTTGGTCCTGATGTTTATGTTTTTCCTTTCCCATATCGTACAATACGGCATTACCGCCAAAACGGGTTTTCCCACGCACGTGGAGGAACTCAGGAGTAATATGCTGCGCGGATCCCTGTATGCGAGGACCTTCGAGATTCGCAACCCCGGCCATTACGAGCATTCCGGTTTCATCGATATCGACCGGCTGGACATCAAGGCGTCCCCGGCGTCGTTTTTCCGGGATCGCGTGGTCGTGGAGCGGTTCGAGATCGAGATTCCCAGGCTCACGGGAGTTCGCAATGCCGACGGGCTCGTGAATCTCGAGGAGTTTCGTACCGTGATCGAGGAAATGTTCGACGAGCGGAAGGAACAGATGCCAGGGAAAGAGGGTGTCATTGAACGCTTCAGGCTGAAAATTGACAAGGTCGTCGTCCTTGATTATTCTGGAGATGGTTCCGGAAAACCCGAGGAGTACGACGTCAATCTCCTTCTGGAGTTGACGGAGGTGACTTCGTTGAGGAGTGTGGCACCGGAGGTCTTGCGTCAGTTCGCCGCCGCCGGAGTATCCTTCGAATCCGATGCTGTTTTCGCGGGTGCCGTTCCGGAAAAGCATATTTCCCGCGTCCGTTCCGGGATCGGAGCAGGGGAGGGCGCGGCGGAGGAAACCAGCGACCCGCAGTCAATGAACGGGAAACCGTAATAACCAAAACAGTCAGTGGCGGTCCCACCGCCGTTTTGTTCCATCATTATCAATCGAGCTATGTCCGAAGAGAAAAACCGAAACGCTACAGAGGAAGAGGAGTCCCCTTCCGCCAAGGCTGTGTCCGAGGCGCAGCCCGGGACGGAGGAGGCTGCCGGGCAGGCGTCGTCCGGGGAAGCGGACGAACCCGCTGAACCGTCCGTCGAAGAGGAGTTGCAGGCGGCCCGGGAGGAAAGCAAAACCCACTACGACCAGTATATCCGCTCCGTGGCGGAACTGGAAAATTATCGTCGCCGCTCTTTGCGCGAGAAGGAGGAAACCCGTAAGTATGCGACCAGCAGCCTCTTGCAGGATCTCCTTCCGGTTCTCGATAATTTTGAGTTGGGTCTCCAGTCGGCTGAAAACCACCCCGAGGCCAAGGGGATTGCGCAGGGTTTTGAGATGGTCCACCAGCAGATCAAATCCATTCTGAAGGAGCATGGCGTCGAAGAGATCAATCCCGAAGGGAAAACCTTCGATCCGCATCGCCATGAGTCCACCGGGTACGAACCGAACGAGGAAGCCGGCGAAGGGGAGGTGATCCGGGTGGCTCGAAAGGGCTACGCTCTCAATGACCGGTTGCTCCGCCCGGCCATGGTCGTCGTATCGGCCGGACCAGCCGGTGAACCCGGCACGGATGCGGAAGGAGCGGAACCGGAACAGGAACCCAAGGAAACGAAAGCCGGCGAAGAAAATCCGTCCGCAAACCGTTCCGAAGAGGAATAACCCGTTTGGCGGCGAATCCATGAAGAAAGCCGATTATTACGAATTGCTGGGAGTATCGCGCGACGCTTCCGCAGACGAAATCAAGAAAGCCTACCGCAAGAAGGCGGTGGCATTTCACCCGGACAAGAACCCGGACGATCCCGAGGCCGAAGACCGCTTCAAGCAGGTCTCCGAGGCGTACGAAGTGCTCAAGGACGCCGACAAACGCGCCGCGTACGATCGCTACGGCCATGCCGCCTTTGACGGCGCCGGCGGTTTCGGCGGCGGCGGTCGCGCCGGAGGCGGCGGCTTCCACGATCCCTTCGACATCTTTCGCGAGGTCTTCGGCGGTGGCGGCGGCGGTGCCGGCGGCATCTTTGAGGAATTCTTCGGCGGCGGTGGCGGAGGCGGATTCGGAGGCGGACCGCAACGAGGAGCCGACCTGCGCTACGACCTTGAGCTCACTCTCGAAGAGGCCGCGACCGGCGTCGAGAAGGAGATCAGCTATCGCCGGCCGGTCGCCTGCGATCATTGCCACGGGTCCGGCGCCGAGCCGGGATCCAAAACCATGGTTTGCCCCACCTGCGGCGGACACGGCCAGGTTACGACCTCGAGGGGATTCTTCAGCATCCGGCAGGTGTGCCCGGACTGCGAGGGCTCCGGGCAGAAGGTCGAGAAAGTGTGCCGCGAATGCCGGGGTGAGGGACGTGCCGTCGCGACCAGCTCGATCAAGTTGCGGATACCAGCCGGTGTCGACGACGGGTCAAAACTGCGCTCGAGCGGCAACGGCGAGGTCGGGGCCAAGGGCGGTCCGCCGGGAGACCTTTATGTTGTCGTCCACATCAAGGCGCATGAGGTTTTCGAACGGCGCGATGACGACCTCTATTGCGAGGTTCCGATCAAGTTCACGCTGGCGGCCCTGGGCGGAAATATCGAGGTGCGCACGCTCAGCGGCAAGGCGAACCTCAAGATTCCCCCCGGCACCCAGTCGGGAACCGTCTTTCGCCTTCGAAAGAAGGGAATGCCCAATCTGAGGAGCGGCAATTACGGGGATCAGCTCATCCGTATTCACGTCGAAGTACCGACTTCTCTGGACTCCGAACAACGCCGTATCCTGGAAGAGTTCGCCGTCGCCAGCGGCGACGCCGAAGAGCCGGCCGGTCCGGCGGGCAAAGGTTTTTTCGACAAGGCGAAGAAGTTTTTTGAATAACGTTTGTCGTCGAGGTTTCGATAGAGCTTCCCGCACCTCCCAGCACCCGTCGCATGCTCACCCTCCTGGACGTCCTGAAGCGGACCACCGATTACTTCCGGAAAAACGGGGTCGAGAACGCCCGTCTGGATGCGGAATGGCTGCTTGCCCACGTGCTCGGGCTGGGGCGCCTGGATCTCTATCTCCAGTTTGAGCGGCCCATGGAGGAAGCGCAGCTCGTGGCTCTGCGGCCGCTTGTGAAACGCCGGGCCGGCCGGGAGCCTTTGCAGTATGTGCTCGGCCGGACCGAGTTTTACGGGCTCCGGCTCAAAACCGATCTCAGGGCCCTGATCCCCCGTCCGGAAACGGAACGCCTGGTGGAGTTGGTTGTGGAGAAGACCGATTCGCGGCCGGCGCGTATTCTCGACCTGGGCACAGGTACAGGGGCGCTGGCGCTGGCGCTGCTCAAGCAATGGCCCGAAGGTAATGCGGTGGCGGTGGATTCCAGCACGGATGCTCTTGAACTTGCCGCCGAAAACGCCCGAGAGCTCGGAATGGCGGATCGGATTTCGTTTCTCAGGTCCGATTGGTACCAGGATCTCGACGAAACTCAACCCTTCGACCTGATCGTTGCCAATCCGCCCTACCTGACAGAGGAGGAATGGACCACCGCCGCTCCGGAAGTCAGGGAATTCGAGCCGCGCGCGGCTCTCGCGGCCACAGGCGAAGGGCGCGCCGACCTCGAGCACATCATCACCGGCGCCTTTCAACGTCTGAATCACAGCGGTCTCCTGGCTCTGGAAACAGGTATCAATCATCACGATACGCTGACCGGCCATGCACGGAAAACCGGCTTCTCTTCCGTGGAGTCCCTGCCCGACTACCACGACCGCGACCGGTACCTGTTTCTCCGAAAGGATTGACTGTCTGCGCCCCGGCTGCTTTCTCATTTGCGGGAAGAGCGGCGAGGCAAATCCCGTAAACGAATGGATCCGAACCTGGAAGAGCTGATCAATGGAGCGCGTGCGGCTTGCGGCGGATTTGTCCCGTTCGACGCCTTGACTTCCTCCGGGCCGGAAGTGGATTGATGGTTTTTTAGAATCGCGGCAGATTACAACTTCGATTGCATGATGATGATGATCCAACGAGAGAAAGGCGTGCGGCTTGCTGATTCGCACGGGTTTGTAACGGCGGCTGAAGCACGCGGTTCCGGTTCAACCGCCACGGGTGAAGCCGGGGCCCGGCGTGCTTTAACCGACGGCGGCGGGGGCGAGGAAAGTGGGCTCCGATCCGGTGCCCGGCCGAGGGGGTTTGCGTTCACCCTGTTCGTGGGCGCACTGCTGGCTTTCACGGCAGGCGTTGCTGTCGCACAGACGACCTCCGCTGTCCGGGTCGACGGAATTGAGGAAGGAGGGAAGTACCCGCCCCCCGTAACGCCTGAGGTGGTCGTCCGGGGGAATTATACCGTGGAGGCGAAGAAGCTCAACGGCGAGCCGTACGAGGGAAGCGGGATCGTCGAGCAGGGACTGCATGAGCTGGAGGTAACGGTGTCGGACCAGGAGGGTCGCCTGTATTCCTCGACGACCCGTTTCTTCGTTCTCGATCCCGAGGAGCGAGCGCCCACCTACACCGTCGACATGGTAAGCTACCACGTGGGACGCCTGGCCGATTATCCTCATGTCATGCCAACGCTCACCGCCAACCGGGAACTCGTCGTGGGAACATCAAGCGGGTGGCCGGAGGATCCGGAAATCCCGGAGCACGACCTTTACGGATTCCGTATTACCGATCCGGAAGCCGAGGAACCGAAACTCCGGCTGGTACTGGTCAGCGGCAACCACCCGCGCGAACAGACCGGGAGCTGGGCGCTTCAGGGAGCGCTCGACTTCCTGGTGAGCGACGACCCGCGTGCCGAAGACTTGCGCGGTTGGGCGACCTTCTTTGTCTACCCAATGGTCAACCCGGACGGGCGGTTCCTGGCCTCGGGCCGGTCCAATCCGGAAATGCTGGAGGAGGACGTGAGCGATCACAACCGGGTCTGGAACACGTCCGGCCGTTTCACGACCACGGATATTTTCGTCGAGGCGATCACGACCGACACCGGCGGCACCGCCGATTACCTGCTCGATTTTCATTCCGCCGGCAGCACCTTCTTTTATACGGGTGCGGATTTGATGGACAGCGCGTATGCCCGGACCATGACGGCGCGGGAACCGGATGTCCGGCCCCGACTGAGTTCGGGACATCCCGGGATGACCCGTCTCTGGGCAATGAGCGAGGAAGGGCTCAACGCGCCGTTCGCCTTTACCCCCGAACTTGCGGGAAGCGAGACCGCGAAGCGTTCGATGGAGATCGGACGTTCCTATATGCTCGCCTTTCACGACATGATTACGGGGGAATCCGCCCTGGCCGCCCTGGCGGAAGCGTTGACGGCCGAGGGAGGGGAGTTCGCTTTCGGCCGCTTGTACCGTGAACGATTGCCCGGGAGGAAAGAAGCGATGGAAGCGGTTCTCGAACAGGAGTCCGACCGGGTAGACCGGATCCTGGCCGCGGTGTACGAGGCCTACGAGGACATGAGCGAGTACCGGGAAGCACTTGGACTGAGCGAATCTGCCGGGGACTCCATCGCGGCGGCACGGGAGCTCCTGGAGGAATCCCGATTGGTCTTGGCGACCTGGATTGAGGAGGAGCTGACGAGACGGGTGGACCGCCTGGAACAGGCCGTTTTGGATCCGGGGTCGATGATCGACGAGGTGCGGAAGCTGAACGAGGCGCTCGCCGGCGGATTGGAGGATCTGCGGGACGCGGAGATGGCGGAGACCGCTTTGGCCGTTGCGGACGAAGGGTTTCAGGGACGGGACGTGGGCTTCGGGGAGGTTTACCGCAAAAGTGTCTTGCAAACCCGAAACAGTCTGGAGGCTTTGCTCAGGGAGTCAGGGATGAGCAGGGAGGCGATTAGGGGAGAGGCTGAACGCCTCGATGACCGCGTGGCTCGGTATTGGAGGGTTCGGTCCGAAAGTCCGTCGCCGGCCGTGGCCCCGGTGCGGATTACGGGCGTTCCGGAGGTGATCGAGGTGAGCGGCGCACGGGGTTGGGAGGACGGGCTTTTGGTGAATGTTGAAGTGGAGGAGGATGGCCTGGTTCCCGGCAACGGTGTTGCGATGCATTTCGATGGCGAAGACTCGCACGTGGTGACGGGGTTTCATCCGGGAGAATCCAGCCTGGGGCAAGAGTTTACCTGGGAGTTCTGGAAACGGTATAGCAGCTTTGAGGACGATACCGGTTCGTCGGGCAGCAGAGACACCGAGCCGAGATTCTACACGCAGTTGACCGGCTCGGACGGGCAGTTCAGGACGGCGATCGGTGACAGTTACTGGAATTCGGTTACTCTGGACGAGGAGGACCGGTGGTATCATATCGCAGTGGTGTTCGAGAAGGGAGAGGTGCGGACGTACGTCGACGGGGAGCTTCGCGACACCCGCTCGGACGTGGAGTTTTCGGGTGACAGTCCCAGTCCGTTCGCGATCGGCAGAGGTTATGACGGAGAACGCTGGCTCGACGGTTACTCCAGGGAGCATCGGGTTTGGAATACCGCGCGCAGCCAGGGTGAGCTGCGGCGCAATCGATTCCGCGGCCTGGATGGAGATGAGGACCATCTTGTCGGTTACTGGAAACTGAGCGAAGGCGAGGGAGATAGGGCTCGGGACTATTCGGGCAACGAGTACCACGGCACGGTGGAAGGCGCCACATGGAGCGGACGGGCTCTTCCCGGGTATCGGATTTCCCAGCCGGTTTTGTTCACGGAAACCGCAAATGTGAATCAGGTTGTCGTCAGTTGGGAAACCGGAAGCGGCAATGGTAACGGCAATGGCGATGCCAGCGTCACCGTTCTGGCCGGGTTGAGCGAGAGCGATACGGTGCTTCCCGACCAGTGGCACCCGTCGACCAACGGAGAGGCTCTGGAAATTTTTGAAGAACGCAACCACCCCGCGGGCACCCATCTGTGGGTGAAACAGAAGCTGTCACCCGGGACTTCCGAGGTGCCAACCAGACTTCATCACCTCACTCTTCGTTTCGATTAACGAACCGGTTCCATTCCCGGCAGGTTTCCGTTCGAAAATCAGGGACTCATGAGGCTGGAAAACGTAACCAGAATACCGGTCGGTACCGCGAGGATCGACATTACTCCGGATTACCCGATCCGTCTGAGCGGTTATGCGATGCGTGAAGGTGAGTGTGAAGGGATCGAGCAACGGCTGTGGGCCCAGGCTATGGCGATCGGAGACGAGGGTGAGGCGGCTTCGTTACTCCTGACCGTCGATAATACGGGAGTGCCGGAGCAGGTGACCGGCGCGGTCTTTGAACGCGTGGCGGCTCAGGCCGCGGTGGCGCGGGAGAATTTTTCTATCTGCTCAACCCACACGCATCACAGCCCGATGCTCTCCGGGGTGCTGCCCAACCTCTTCAGCCGGGACCTTTCTTCCAACGAGGAAGCCGCCATTGAACGGTATACAGGGGAACTGATGGTCAGGCTTGAAGAAGTGGCGCTCGCGGCGCTGTCCGGCCGGAGGCCGGCGTGTCTCTCCTGGGGGCGGGGAACGGTGGATTTTGCAAAGAACCGGCGGACGGAAGGAGGTCCCGTGGATCATTCTTTGCCGCTTCTCTGTGTGCGATCCCCCGAGGGAAAGCTCCGGGCCGTCTTCACCCGGTACGCCTGTCACTGCACCACGGTGGCCCCGCGCTTCAATAAGCTTCACGGCGACTGGGCGGGCGAGGCTCGTGCGGCATTCGAGGCGGCTCATCCGGGAGCGATGGCGATGATCGCCATCGGCTGCGCGGGCGACGCGAACCCGGATCCCCGCCGGGGCCTCGAATTCGCGCGGCGGCACGGGGAGAGCGTCGCCGCGGAGGCGAGTCGGCTGTTGGGAACGGATTTAAAGCCGCTCAACGCGAAGCCCGGGGGAAGGGTGAGTCGCGTCGACCTTCCCTTTGAAAGGTTGCCGGACCGCCGGGAATGGGAAAACCGGGCGACCCAGCCCGGTATTGTCGGTTATCACGCCCGGAAGAATCTGGACCGCCTCGACAGGGGAGAAACCCTGCCGGCGACGCTCCCCTGCGGCGCGCAGGCATGGATTTTCGGCGACGAGCTCGCGATGCTGTTTCTTTCGGGGGAAGTGGTGGTCGATTACACGCGCCGGCTCGAAAACGACTTCGACAGGGATCGGCTGTGGATCAACGCTTATGCCAACGACGTCCCGTGCTACATTCCCTCCCGGCGCATCCTGGACGAGGGCGGTTACGAAGCCGAGGAGTCGCAGTGGTTCTACGACCGCCCCGCCCGGTTTGCGCCCGAAACCGAAGATGTGATCGTCGCCGCCGTTCACGGCCTGATACCCGAGTTCCGCCTCGGCCCCGGGTGTGACAGGGCGGCTGCCTCATCAGCAGGACAAACATGAACAAATCGGGGAAACGGCGGAATTTTTTGCTGATCATGACCGATCAGCAGCGCGGGGATTGCCTGGGAATCGACGGGCACCCGGCGCTGTTGACGCCCAATATGGACAGCATTGCCGGGGCGGGCGCGCGGTTCCGGCGCGCCTACAGCACCTGCCCGGTTTGCATTCCGGCGCGCCGGTCCTTCCTTACCGGCCAGTTTCCGGCCACCCACGGGTTGACCGGTTACGAGGACGGACACGAGTGGGATCCGGCTCATTCGCTTCCCAATGTTCTCCGGAATGCCGGGTATCATACCTACCTCGCCGGCCGGGACATGCACCAGTACCCCGTGCGCAAGCGTTATGGGTACGATCATATGGTCGGCATGAACGATTACCGGCGCTGGCTGGACCGGCGGATGCCGGTGGACACCCATCAGCCGGAAGGGGGATTTCTGGGAGATTATTATTCGAGCGGCGTCATGTCGTCGGACTGGACCGCGCGTTCCTGGCACCTGGACGAGTGCCTGCACCAGACGAACTGGACGGTCAACGAGGCTATGAAGTTTCTGCAGAACCGCGATCCATCCGCGCCGTTTTTCCTGACCGTGTCCTTCCTTGCTCCCCACCCGCCCCTGGTTCCCCCGGCGTTTTACATGAAGCGCTACTTGCGGACGGAGCTGCCCGGTCCGTGGATCGGTGACTGGGCGGCGCCTCCGGATCACAACGGACTGGGGTACGGGCCGGAGCATTACCGGGTGAATCTGAAGGGCGAGGCGCTGCGATCGACACGGGCGGCCTATTACGGCTTGATCAACCATATAGACGATCAAATCGGACGCCTGCTGAGTCCGTTCACGGGCGTCGATCCTTCCGATACGGTCGTTATCTTTTCGAGCGATCACGGGGAGATGCTTGGCGACCATTACATGTGGCGGAAGAACGTGCCTTACGAAGGGTCGGCGCGTATTCCCCTGTTGATACGGGCTCCGGATGGATACGGCTTGAAACCGCGCGAGGTCATCGATCTTCCCGTTTGCCTGGAAGATATCATGCCCACGATCCTCGATCTGGCCGATGTCGAATGCCCGGAGGGAGTGGACGGACGGAGCCTGGCGCCGTTGATGCGCGGGAAGGAAACGGACTGGCGCGACTGCCTGCACATCGAACATACGGCCGGCCGCCGGGAGGGAGGCGATCTCGCGCATCTCGCCCATCATACGTTGACCGACGGGAAGGAGAAGTACATCTGGTTTGCCGGGGACGGAACCGAGCAGCTCTTCGATCTGGAGAGCGATCCCCGCGAATTGAAGGATCTGGCGGTAGACGCTTCGTCCGGGGAAAGGCTCCGCTCCTGGCGGAATCGGTTGATCGAGGAACTGGATGGGCGTGCGGAGGGTTTTACGGACGGCTCCCGCCTGATAGCGGGCCGGGACTACCCGGTTTTTATGAAGGAACGCGTCTCAATGACTGAAAGACGCAAAAGGCGATGAGCCGGCGGGCGCGACGTTGCTTCACCCGCGTGACGGGCGCGGTTCTTCTGGGGCTTGCCTGGGCCGGCGGGAGTCTCGCGGCCGAGCTTCTCGTGTACGAAGCCTTTGAATACGAACGGCGCCAGGGACATGTGAACGCTGAGATTCCGGGCGAGGGGATCGACGGGTTGGACGGGGGATACGGGTGGGACGGCGGATGGTCAATGACCGCGCCGGACAATCTGAACTCGGGAATACCGGAAGGACACGGCGATTTCGGCGAAGGGGAAACGTGGGGCACGAATCTCGGCGCGCGTACCGGGCCGCTTTCGTATTCGGATGTGTTTGGGAACTCGCTCACGGTTTCCGGAAATCAAGTGCGTACGTCTTTCGGGAACAGTTCGTGGGAACGGCGTTCCCTCGCGCAACCGGTCGGGGAACCGGGCAGCACCGTGTGGATGAGCTTTCTTGCCCAGGCGCACGCGGACTCCACGGCCAGTCGCCGGTGGGCTTTTGTAGAACTGTCGAAGAACGGAACGAACCGGGCCTGGTTCGGGAACGTGACACCGGTTGTATCCGGCAATTGGGCGATGCAGCTTCCGGACCATCCGGAGGGAAGCCTGTACGCGGACGCAGGGGAGGACTACAAAATGTCCGAGCCGACCCTGTATCTCGTAAAGCTTGCTTTTCCCGAAGATTCCGCCGGACGGACCCGCATTTCCGTGTGGTTGAATCCGGCGAACCTGGTTCACGAGAAAGCGCTGCGGACTCCGGTTTTCGAATTCGAAACCGCTTACACGGAATACGATCAAGTCGGCGTGGCGGGACGGTTTTCGACGGATTTCGACGAGATCCGGATCGGGACGAGCTTCGAGGCGGTGACGCCGACGGGGGTGACGCCTCCCTCGGCTCGGGGATTGGCCATTCAGCGCGACCGAGAGGAGATGGTGCTTTCCTGGCCGGCCGAGGGTGCGGAACATCTTGCGCTCTATTCGTCGAATGATCTCGGAACGTGGACCGAGAGTCCCCATCTTCCGGTGACCGGGGACGAGAGGAGACGCGTGACCGTGCCGGCGTCTGCCGGGCGGCAATTTTTCCGCCTTCAGGAAATACCCTCGACGCTTTCACCGCCCCGTCTGGCAAACCTGGAACGCTCGGGATGGGAGCCGCGGCCTGTTGCCGCCGGTCTTGTTTATTACGAGCGTCACTTTGAGAATCTGTTTGGCGATCCACAGGTGGTGAACGTTTTGGCGATCGACCTGGATCATCCGGACGTGCGGATCGAACTGACCGCGACCGACGTCTGGGAACAAACCCGAATGCCGATTCAGGATTTCGCGCAACATGCCGGAGCGATCGCGGCGATCAACGGCGGCTTCGCACCGGCCCGGGTCCATGAGGAAGTCGGGTACGGGATCATGAAGTTCCGTGGCGAGGTATGGCCGTTTGTCAACGATCCCTCGTTCCACGAGGCTTATGAGGCTCTTGGGAGGAATGCAGTGGGTATTGACAGTGACGGGAAGTGGCATTTCGCCTCGCGCGGCGAGGAGGGGTGGGAACTCGGCGCCACGTGGGATTCGGACTGGCCAGGTATGGTCGATGCAATGGCCGGCGGAAGCCAGCTGGTGCGTAACGGGCGGGTTTATCCCCTCGTGGTTCCGGAGGAAACGCGTGGAGCCTATCTGGAAGATGACAGGCTGCACCAGTTGACGTTCAACCGGCACCCCCGCACGGCGATCGGCATTACAGAGGAGCGGGTTGCGGTCCTGGTGACGCTCGCCGGACGCTTCCCGGGAACAGCCGCGGGCATGACCCTGCAGGAGCTTGCCGAGCTGATGCTGTTCATTGGGTGCCGCGACGCGCTGGAGCTGGATGGAGGAGGTTCGACCACGATGTGGATTGGGCGGGAACCGTTCGGGGGCGTCGTTAATTATCCGACCGACAACGGTCAGTTCGACCACGAAGGCGCCCGCTCGCTGCGGCTTGCGGTGCTCGTCATGGAGAGGGATTGAGCGGGCGGATGAGGCTGTTCTTCCGCGAAGCGCCTGCAAAACCTGCCGGTCGTCGCGGTATGGAACAAACATTGTCGGTGCATTCGCGGTGATGGGATTGTCCCTGCATGTAAGCGACATGGTTTCATTCCCTGTCCTACGCCCGAGTCAATCGAATGAACGTTGCGTAAGATTTGGATTGTTTCGAACGGCGTGCATGGCAACCATTCAATGAATTAATGAAGGGGTTTTGTAAGTATGTGCTGTTTCCTGTGAGCGGAGCCGTCTGGCTCTGGGCGGCGGTTGTCGTCGCTGCGATCGAGTTGCCGGAGGGCGCCGAGCGCGAGGCGATCCATCCGGGGGCCTGGGCATTTTCATGGACAGGGGAAACGGCCGAAGGGCCGGTGGCAATACACGGGTTTTACTGGGTGCGTGGGAACGAGGAATTGTCAATGGTCGCCACCGCAGGAAGGGACCAGGTTCGGGGCACCGAGGAGACGAGCCGGCAGGCGGAGCGTCATGCCGGCGCATCGGTCCGGCCGCTCGCGGCGGTAAACGCGGATTTCTTTGTGGTGAGGGGGCCGGGGTACGGATCCGTTCACGGACCGTTTATTCGCGACGGTGAACTGCTCTCACTCGGCGATTCGCCGGCGGCGGCGATACTGGAGGATGGTTCGCTCGCGATTGCGGAGCTTGAGATCAGCGTCTGGCTGGAGACGCATGACGGCGCGCGGATCCGGATCGACCGGGTGAACCATGAACGAGGGGAGAACCAACGGGTATTGTACACGCCTTCCTGGAATGGCAGTACCGCAACCGGGGAGGAGGGCGTGGAGGTCCGGCTGAAGGGACCCGGTCACCTGAAGCCGGACGGCGAAATCAGGGTCGAGGTGGCGGAGGAGCCGCGGGCGGAAACAGGCGACATGGCGTACGGTGCGGGCGAGTTTGTGCTTTCCGCCGAAGGTGAAGGACTCGCCCAGATTATCGATTTGCGTCCGGGGGACCGGTTCAAGCTGCATTCGCGGATGGATTCCGCGTTGCCGATCGTCCACGCGGTCGGGGGACTCCCGGTGATGATTCGCGACGGGGAGGTTTTGGATTTCGAAGGGGCGGATCCGGATGATTACATTCCCGGGCCCGGCGATCCGAATGCGCGGCATCCCCGCACCGCCATAGGAACCGACGGCCGGCATATTGTGGCCCTGGCGGTGGACGGTCGGGCGCCCGGGCACAGCGATGGAATGACCGTTCCCGAACTGGGCCGGTTCATGCGGCAGCTCGGTTGCACCGACGCGATCAACCTGGACGGCGGCGGTTCGACCACGGCATGGGCGGCCGGCCGGGCTTTGAATCGTCCCAGTGACGGATCCGAGCGTCCGGTGGGCAACGCGTTGGTTTTGGTTGTGACCCAGCGGGAACAATAAGGACGCTCCTTAAACAACGTTCGTCGATTTCCTACTGTCCACGCAGCTTCGGTACCAGACTCCTTCCGTCCCGTTCACCGAGATCGACGCTGAGGAATTCAGCGGCTGTGGGCGCCACATCTTCTAATCCGATCTCGTCGAGGACGGTCCCCGGTTCGATCCCCGGTCCCCACGCGACAAAGCCGGTGTAATTGTTCGGGGATGCGGGCGTCGGCCGGCTGCCGTGTTGGCCTCGATTGACGGACAGCCGGGCGGGTTTTTTCCAACTCGCGTGAAACGCGTGTCCCTCCGTCGCGTTGAGGGCGAAAACAGCGCGCGGATCGGCGCCGATCTCATCCAGTTTGTCGCGGGAAAGGATCGTGAATCCCCGCCGGTCCTCCTCTGGCAACGCGTCCAGCATCGCGAGGATCTCCTCCTTTTCGTCCCCGTCGGAATCGTGGAGAAAGGCGGAGCCGCCGTAGGCCTCGAATCGCGGCCCCTCCGGATCGCCGAGGCCGGCTTCGTCCAGCCAGACATTGGGCCGCAGATGAGTCCGGATATCGTCCATTCCGTGGTCGCCGGTAACGATAAACACGGTTTTGTCGGCGATCCCGGCCCGTTCGACTGCCGCGACGATTTCCGCTAGTCCCATGTCGGTCGACGCGACAATACCTCTCACCGCGGCTCCATCGCGCCCGAATCGGTGCTGCGTGGTGTCGGTGTCGTTGAATCGCAAAGCGAGGAAATTCGGGCGGTGTTTTTCAATGAACGTAACGCCTATTGCCATCATCCGTGCATCGCGGACGGTCCCGGTGATGTACCGTTCGTAGTTCCGCGAGTGGCCGGGACGGTCCGCGCCGTCGCCGGCGGAAATGAGGCCTTCCGTCGGGGGGACGGTTTCCGCGTCGGAAAAGTCGATGAAGCGGAGGTTGTGGATAGTGTGATCGGGCGGCCCGTGGCCCGAGCCGGGCCACACCACGGCGGCCGTCACGCCTCCCGCGGCATGGACGGCGTGAAGGATCGATGAATCCTCCTCCAGGCGGTAGGGCATGCTGTTGTTAAAAACGCCGTGCCGCGCGGGAAGCCAGCCGGTGAGCAGCGTAACGTGGCCGGGCCTCGTCGTCGAGGGAAACGGGGGCAGCGCCCGGCGCGCGTACGCCCCTTCGCGTGCCTTTTCCTGGAGCAAAGGCGCCGGCCATCCCTCGTCCTGGTACCATTGTGGGTTGAATCCGTCGATGGATATGAGGATCAGGTGTTCGGCGATCGGCGTGTCATCGGCGGGCAGGGGAGCGGCGAGGCCGCCGAGAAGAAGGATTGTGGCGAGCGCCGGCGCAAGTGTCATTCCCGGCAACCGAATAATGTTGAGCAAGCGTTGGCTGATCTGCTGTATCATGAAATTCATTACCTTGAAACCTGCGATTACTTCGCGCTCTGGCCGTTTTTCCCGGAAACCAGGTCCAGGCATTTCAGCCAGAAGTTCCGGTACTCGTCCCAGAATACGAAATTGCACCCCCAGTGCGGGGCGGGGTCCGACGTGAAAGCGAGAACCTTTCCATCACCGGTACGCCGTGTGGCCAAAAGCGGGTGTCCGGTCTCGGCGAACTCCATCAGCACCTCCCCTTCGGCGGACGGACGGGTTTCGTTGTAGCCGAGTATCGGCGGACAGGAACTGAAATCGATACCGTCGAGAGGTTTTCGTCCCGCGTCGGTGACGACGGGCTGGAAACCCTCGGTGGATTCGGTGAGGTCTTCATGCTCGAGACACCGGACCGGCAGGATATCGGCCAGGCGTGTTCGCCCCCAGCCTCCCTTGCCGATTTCCCCGGTGAATGAATACCATCCGCCAAGAAACATCATTCCTTTCCCCGCCTCGACGGCTTCGACCGTCAGCCGGATGCGGTCCGGGAAGGTCAGAATATTTTTCCCGAACTGCTCCCGGTCGAAAAAGCCCGGCGCCAATTGAAAAAGTTTCGCTTCCACATCGCTGAAAATGATCACGTCGTACTCTTCCAACACCTTCTCGTACCCGCCTGGACCGAGCTTGTAGAAATCCCAGGAAGGCACGGAGTTCACCTGGTGCTTCCCGGTGGATTCCAGGGCGTTCTTCAACCATTTTCCGTAATTGAAAATCTCGAGCCCCTTGGGCCCGGCGTGGAAGGGAGTTTCGTAGAAATACGGGCCACTCAGAATCGCCCAGTCGCCAACATAGTATACTTGTGCCATAAATTTCCTCGTTTTGATGATCGCAGAGCCTGTCGATGCCGGGATTCATGCGGCCGGTTTGCCGGAGTTTTCTTCAGTCCCGAATTCCCTTTCGCCGCCTTCGGGTTCAAAAGCGGGCTGCCTCCAGATCCGGAACAACAACCACGTGGTCGCGAGCGCGCAAACTACCGCCGATGTCGTGAAAACTCCCCACGCCCCGACGAAGAGCGAGTTGGTCGCAAGGACCAGTCCCAGGCACGCGGCAATCCCCAGAACACAGTCGAACACGAGGTGCCCGGTCGCAGGGCCGGAGGGCCGGTTCCCGGACAGTTCGCGGATGGGCTTCCAGAGACCGGGCGGGCGGCAGCGTTCATAAAAACGCAGCAGCGTTTCTTTCGATTCCGGCGGCGTGAGAAGAGTGACCCCGATCAGCACAACAAAGCTCAGAACAAAAAGGATGCCCAGTCCCTGCCAGATCGGCTGACTCTGGAAGTCCAGGACGAACCAGATCAGGATCGCCAGCGGCAGTCCGAGCGCAACGGCGGAAAACTCGCCCCACACGTTGAATCGCCACCAGAAGAACCGAAGCCAGGAGAGGGGCAGCAGAAACATCACCATCGCTGAATTGATGAACAGGAACCACCCTATCATTCCTTCCACAAAAAGAATCGCGACAAACGCCGCCAGGACGAACAGGCACAGCGTCACCAGGCGGCTGATCCAGATCTCCTGTGTCCGGCTCAGCTTGTTCCCGTTTTTCGTGCGACCGTTTTTCAATACGAAGTCATTGACGATGAAACTGCTGCCCCAGTTGATCAGGGAGCTCTGCGTGGACATATACGCGGCGGCTTCCACTGCGAGCAACAGGCCCACGAAGCCGAGAGGAACCGCGGTCATGGCGGCCAGGGTGCCCCACGCGTGGACCGGGTCTTCGAGCATGACGGCGTTTTCGGGCGTGTGCCCGTAGTGTTCGGCGAGGTCGGGGGTCCAGAAAAGCGACATGGCCACAATCCCCAGTCCGATGATGGGAAGCGTGCGAAAGGTCAGGGCGAGAAACGCATTGAACAACTGACCTCCGACCGCGTGCCGCTCGTTCCGGGCGGCCATAAAGCGCTGGGCGGTCATTCCTTCCCCGGCGGTGGGCGATCCCGCAAAGAAAAGCCCCTGAAGCAGTAGCATCATCAACGTCACCACTTCGATATTCGGGGCGGGCGGGGCGATCTTCAGTCCCTCGGGCCGTATTTCCCGTACGCGCTCCGTAATCTCCAGCCATCCCCCGTGCTGGTCGACGGCGAACCAGAGGAAAATGCCGCCCCCGATCATCAGGATCGCAAACTGGACCGCGTCGGTGTACACGACGCCGACCAGCCCGCCCATCATCGTATACACGACGGCGATCCCTCCGAAGATCAACAGGATCTGCACTTCGGTCAGCGGAACTAACGGCGAAATCACCTGGGCAAAGAATCCCGTGCTGTAGCCGATGAGAAGGACGGCGAATCCGAAGCAGCACAGCAGAGCGTAGAGCTTGCGCACGAACTGAGCGGGAGCGCCTCCGTAACGCAGCGTGATCAACTCCGCTGTCGTGACGATCCGCATACGCCGCCAGAGACGCGACCAAATAATGGCCACCAGCGGCATCCACACGATCCAGCTCGCCCACCAGAGCCAGTTTCCCGCGATGCCGAACGCGAGAATCAGCATCACGAAAGCGCCCGATCCCGATTGGTAGGTCGCGGTATTGGAAAGGCCGATCGACCACCAGGGGAGATTGCGGTTGCCGGTGAAGAAGCCGCGGGCTCCGTGCCTGGACGCACGGCGGGCGAAAAAGAGTCCGACGCCCAGTGAGAGGGCACACAGAACGGTCAATACGGCGTAGTCGGCAAAAGTCATTCCGGTACCGCGTTGTCGTTTTCCTGGAGTACGAGAACGGCAAGCCTCAGGCTGCGCTCGCCTTCGTGGTCGAACCGGCCGTTGTCGGTCGGGTAATTAACGACACCTGAAAACGGTTCGTCCCCGATCCACATGGTGGTCGAACCTCCGCCGTCGAGCTCCAGGGCGTCGCGGCAGCCGATGCGCACCAATAGTTGCGCGAGTTCATGAAGGGTCATCCCGGCGGCTTTTTCCTCGAAACGTCCCGCCACGGTAGCCAGGACCGCGATTCGATCGGCGGTGATGCCGACCGCTGTACGGGGATGGCGCCGGAAGGTCAACCGCGAAAGAACGGGGTCTTCGAGGTAGGCGCCTTTCGTCGTTTCCCGCACGACGAGAGGATGAACCTCGCCGTCTTGCACGAGACGACTGCCTCCCGCCATGACCTGTTCCATTTCCGGCCAATCGTTATCCCAGCTGGATTCCAGTTCCCAGCTCTCTTCGCCGCGCGAGGCAAAATGCCAATTCCCGTTTCTGTCGATCCCCAGGGCGTTTCGCCCGTGGGCCTCCCAGGTGTGGTGGAATGCGGGGTCGTTGACAAACGGCCAGACCTCTCCCCGGAATTTCATCATCCCGTAGCCGACCTCTTCGTGACGACGGGCGGGGGCGAAACCTCCGTTGACGGCGGCAACGGCATCGGCCCGCGCCGCCAGCCATGACGTCGGCATCCGCGTCACCCCCCAGACATCGGTTGCGGTGAGTTCGATCCGGATATCCGGATGATCCAGGTCGACCGCGAGGAGGTTCACGACCTGGGGCGCTCCGAACAGCTCCTCGAAATGGCGCTCGTAGTAAGTGACCCCGGGGCGCACCGGCTGAGGCGTCCATCCTTGCTCCTCCATTCCCGGAAGCCCCGCCTCCGAAGGAAGGCATCCGCTGAGCACAAAACAGCCTGCGATGCAAAGGAGAAATCCGCTGCCGAGGGCGAGTCGAGGCCCTGGGGAGTTGTCAATGACTTCTTTCATACTCGACGGGATCGTTCAGGGAGACTCAACCGAAACCTTCAGATTGGAAACCAGAGGCGAATCCGCAAGAGTAAATATTATAAAATATTATAATATAAGCTTGCTGGTTTCGGCCCGGCATCTTACCTTCCGGAGGTAAAATGCCGATCGAACGGACAAGAAAAGTGTCGCAACAGGACATCGCACGCGATCTCGGCGTTTCGCAGGCGCTGGTTTCGATGGCCCTCGGCGGCCAGAGCGAGGGCGTCCATCCGGAAACCTTCCGGCGAATTCGCGCCCGGGCGGCCAGCCTGGGCTACCGCTCCAGAGGCGGAGCCAACGGGAGCGGGCTGACCCAGGTCGGCTTTGTCCTGCGCCCGGGGCACACCCTTTACAGTCAGAGCAGTGTCTTCAGTCACATTCAGCACGGACTCCATTCGTTTTTGGAGAAGGAAGGAATCAGCACGCTGTTTCTCGGGACCGTCACCGGGATCCGCGAGAATCATTTTCGGAGCCTTGCCCGGCACAGGCACACCCTGTTGGGTGCCGTTGTGATGGGAGAGGTGGACCCTGAGTTTGTCCATCAGCTCAAGACTCATTTCTCCCGGCTGGTTACCGTTGCGGCCAGCTGTCCAGGGTACTGTCACACCGTGAGAAACAACGAAGCGCAGACCATGGAACTGCTTGTGGAGCACTTGACGGGGCTGGGGCATCGCTCGTTTGCGTGGATCGGCGGCAACATTGGCAGCAGGACGCTGGATCGGCGGTGGGAGGCGCTTCAGCAGGCCCTGCACCGCCGCGGCCTCGAGTGCACCGGGGAATGTATCGAGTTGTTCGGAAATCCCAAGCAGCGCGAAGGTCAGGAGGCGGCCCGGCGGTTGCTCGACCGCTTCGGAAAGAATCCTCCCACCGCCTGGATCACCTACAACGGGCGAATGGCCCGGGGGGCGGTCAATCATTTGCTCGCCCGGCAGATCGAGGTACCCGGCGCGATCAGCGTCGCCGCCTGTGACGGAACGTATATCTGCGAGGACGAGGAGCCCACCCTGACCGGCGCGTACGCCGATCCCGAAAAAATCGGTGCGGTCGCCGGGAGGCTACTGTTGGAATCGACGGGCAAGGAAGACGAGGCCTACAATGAAGTCACACTCCCCGCCATCCTGCAGGTGCGCGACTCTTCGGGTCCGCCTCCGGATCGGGCGGAATGAAAGGGCGGCCGTGCCTTGGTTTCGAGATTGTAACCGCGGCGGCATACGGCTGCCACGGTTTTGAGGCAGGGTGGTGTCACGGAAGCGGGGGTCGGAAGGCCGCCAACTGCAAAAGGGTCGCGATTGTTTGATGAAATTAATAAATTCTTATATTTCTGCCTTGACGTTCGGGCCCGGCATTCGCGATTGTCGTCTCCGCAGCCTGCTCCTGCTGCCAACAGTTAAACCAGAACGAGACTCTCTTCATATGAAAGACCTACCTCCTTCCGTCCGGCGCTCAGGTTCGCTGGCTGTACGAATCGGGCGTTCGCCCTCTTCGGGTGCCCGGCGTTCCGTTGGGCTCCGCTTGCTTGCTACGATTCCGGCCGTTCTGGCCATGGCTGCCGGCCCGGCTACGGCGGCGATTATCGCCTACGAAGGCTTTGATTACGACCGCCGGCAATGGTTCGACGGTGACGATGAAGGCCAGGGGATCGCCGGGCTCGACGGTGGCACCGGATGGGGCGGGGCCTGGGAATCGCTGCCCGACCGTTTGAATGCCGGCATTCCGGAAGGGGAAGACGATTTCGGCGCCGGCGCCGGCGCCCGGACCTCACCGCTTTCCTACACGGACAACTTTGGAAATCCGTTGGTGACTACAGGGAATCAGGTGCGCACGGCTTTTGGGAACAACTCCTGGGACCGGCGTCCCCTGGCCAATCCGCTCGGTGAAGCCGGCAGCACCGTATGGGTCAGTTTCCTCGGGCAGGCGCACGGCCAGGCCGGCAGCAATCGCTGGGCTTTTATCGAGCTGGCCGTCGACGGCGGCGACCGGTTGTGGCTCGGGAACGTGAATCCGGTCTCTTCCGGCAACTGGGGAATTTTCCTTCCTGACCGTACGGCGGAATCGGTGTCCGAAGATGCCGGCGAGGATTTTCCGATGGACGAACAGACCCTTTTCCTGATGAGGCTCGATTTCGGGAATGATCCGTCGGAATCGACGGATGTTACGGTTTGGATGAATCCGCCGGACCTGAGGGATGAAACCGCTCTGCAAGATCCCGTGTTTCAGCTTGATACCGACTTCGCGGAGTACAACCAGGTCGGGGTTGCGGGACGGTTCTCCACCGACTTCGACGAGATTCGCATCGGGACGAGTTTCGATTCGGCGACGCCGATTCCAGAGCCTTCGGCGTACGCGTTGATTTTCGGGCTGGGCGTGTTCGGGATGCTGCTGCTGCGCCGGCGCGCGGCGGGCCGAAACGATCAACAAATCGACCGGAAACAGGGATCGCCATGAAACAAATGAAATGCATACGTGTAGCGGCCGCCGGCGCGCTCCTGTTGGTGTGGAGCGGCGGGGAAGCGACCGCGGAGTTGCTGATTTACGAGCCGTTCGACTACGAACGGCGGCAGGGCCATGCCGGCGCCGATATTCCCGGTGAAGGCATCCAGGGCCTGGATCCCGGCGGCATCGGATGGGACGGGGGGTGGTTCAAAACCGACTCGGACAACCTCAACTCCGGAATCCCGGAAGGTCCGGGGGATTACGGAGACGGCGAAGACTACGGCGTTTCCCTCGGTGCGCGGACCGAACCGCTTTCTTATTCGGACGAGCACGGCAACCGGTTGGTTTCCGAAGGAAACCAGATCCGCACCGCCTTCGGGAATCGTTCGTGGGAGCGCCGGTGGCTCGACGAACCGATCGGAGAACTCGGGGGCACGGCCTGGCTGAGCTTCATGGCCCAGGCGCACGGGGATTCCACCGGCAGACCGCGCTGGGCCTTCGTTGAATTGGCGAGCACCGGACAGTTTTGGGTCTGGCTGGGTAACGTGACCCCGGTTGAATCCGGCAACTGGGCCTTTCAGAGGCAGACCGGCTCCGGCGAAGGAGAGGGCGAGGATTTCGGCGATGCCGGAGACGAATTTCCGCAGTCGGTCCAGACCATGTACCTGGCCAAACTCGAGTTTCCAACGACCTCCACCGGCCATACACAGGTTAGGGTTTGGTTGAATCCTCCCGACCTCACCGATGAAGACGCTTTGCCCGAGCCGGTGTTTGAGTTCGACACCGCCTATGCCGAGTACAATCAGATAGGTGTGGCCGGCCGGTTCTCGACCGACTTCGATGAAATCCGGGTCGGTACCACCTTTGACTCGGTGACGCCCACTGAATCCGTGGCGCCCCCGGAGGTCGTGACGATGGACATTGTGCATGACGGCGGAGACGTCGTTCTTTCCTGGCCTGCTGCCGCCGAAGGGTATCAGCTGTACTCATCTGAGGATCTCGATGAATGGAGCGAAGTGACCGAAGAGCCGGTGGTGCGGGATGAGAGAAACACGGTGACCGTTCCGGTCGACGGGAGTGACCGGCAATTCTTCCGCCTTCAATAGGGTTGATCCTCTGGGAGAAGTTTCAAGAGTCGGTTGCGGAACGGGGATTTCAGTTGATAGTCACAGAGGGAAGCTTCGAGATGAACCACTATGCGAATGGATCCTGCTCTAGGTTGCGCCGATGTCCGGTCGCATTCGGGGCCTTGGGCCAGACGGACCTGAAACGGACGAGGGGCTTTACGCTGATCGAGCTGCTGACGGTGATTGCGATTATCGGAATTCTTGCGGCTATCCTTATTCCGGTGGTCAGCCGTGTGCGGGAGTCGGCCATCGCCTCGAAGTGTCAGGCGAACCTCCGCGAAATCGGAGTTGCGGCGCATATGTATGCGGCGGATAATGATGACTATTTTCCTCCAACGCGACCCAGTAATTTGAGTTGGCTCGAACCCGAGGTGCGTGACGAGTTTGATTTTTATCTCGGTGGCGGGTACCAGGTGTTTTACTGCCCGAACAGCCTGCGCTATGAAAATGATCCCGCCGTTCACCACGAAGCCTGGAACGAGCCGGCACACCGAGGCGGATACGGCATCGGTTATTACTATCTGGGTAATCCGAGCGTTCCGGGTTTTGGGCAGCCGACCACCTACTGGGTCGACTCGCGCGGGACCAGAACGATTGAGGATGAGTACCTCGTCCGGGCAACGGATCCCGATGTTTCATTGATTGCGCTTGCGGCGGATCAATCCGGCCAGATCGGACGAGTGGGGTCGAACTGGGTGATGCGCCACCCGGTTTCGGAAAGCGGGAACATGAATGTGCTCTATGGCGACGGCCATGTGAAAAGCAAGGCTGCACACGAGATCAAACTCCGCTATCACCCTCCCGAGCCAATTGGATGGTGAGCTTTTCGCCACTGGCCTTTCGCGTGTGACCGAGGCGATGCCGGGACTCTGGTCACCGGCGGACGCGGGCGTATCACGAAGGGTCAACCCCGGAGTGGGACGACCCGCCAGAGGGGCTCCCGGGCTTTATCCAGTTCGAGCCAGGCGTAGCTGGGCGGCGCGCCTTTGTTGGCGCGGTGAATGCAACCGGGGTTGAGGTAGCGGATGCCTTGAATGGTCTCGTCACGGGGGACGTGCGTGTGTCCGTGAAGCAGGAGGTCTATGCCCTCCGGCGGGTGCCGGGGCGGTATGTGCACCAATCGGAGCCGGTAGCCGCTTCGTTCCAGATCGACCCTGACCGGCCATTCCGGGACGAAATCGTTGTTGCCGCGAACGAGGGTAACCGGCGGACCGATCGACTGGACCTCATAGTAGATATCAAAATGGCAGACATCGCCGAGATGCAGAATTTCGTCCGCCTTCGCCAGCTCTTCGTGTAATTGGGCCGGAAACTTGTCGTGAGTATCAGCTATGACGGCGATGCGCATGATGGTATCCGAACTTTTCCCGGCAGGTTTTTCTCAAAACCCGGGTGACAACGGCCGATTAGAGGCTAGTGTCGGGGATCGTGTCAACTCATGTGAAAATCAGTGTACTCGTTCCCGCCTACAACGAGGAAGAGTTGATCCGCGCGCTTCTGGATTCGGTCAAGGAGAGTTTTGCGGAGCTGGGGAGAGGGGATTACGAGATCATCGTGTGTGACAACAATTCGAATGATGCAACTGCGGAGCGGGCGCGGAAAGGGGGAGCCAGAGTCGTCTTTGAGTCCCATAATCAGATCGCCCGTGCCCGGAACGCCGCCGCCGCCGTGGCTCGCGGGAAATGGTTGATCTTTATCGATGCGGATTCCCGGCTGACTTGCGAGCTTCTCCGGCGAACCCTGGAAAACCTGGATTCCGGCCGGATTTGCGGCGGTGGTGTACGGGTTCGAATGGACGGCGGTCGGCAACCCTGGCCGATTCGCTTCGGACTCTGGCTCTGGAACACGGCGTCGGTCCGCCTCAAAGTGGCGGCCGGGGCTTACGTGTATTGCCTGTATGAGGCCTGGTCTGAAAGCGGCGGTTTTGATGAGCGTTACTACGCGGGCGAGGAAATTGCTTTTTCCCGGCGGCTGAAACGCTGGGGTCGCCTGCGGGGGCTCCGTTTCGCCGTTATCACCGATTGCGAACTCCCCACTTCCCCCCGCAAAGCCGAGCAGTTTACCCTGTTCCAGATGATGGCTCAGGTCCTTCTCTGCTGTATTCCCGGCTCGCTGCGACGCCGCGAGCGTTGCGGCTTCTGGTACCGGCGACCGGCGGGAGGGGGATCCGGAAGGGCTTCGGAACCCCGGGAGCAGAAGGAAAGGGGCAGTTCGTGAATGCCGCAGCCGCAGGGCCGCGGGCCGGGACGCGCTGACTGCGATTGGGGAACGGGTTTGAACGGACGGACTCCGTCGGCCGCGACGGGAATCCTTCCGGCGGGAAGGGGGTCTGCGCACAGGATTTGACAAACCATGCGCAGGCGGTTGAAATTAGCGCGTCAGATAAACGGGTTGAGTATCCGGTGCCAATGCTTGCTAATGCCGTCAAACTTCGGGGCCGCCTGCGTCAGGGAGAGGACCGCTACGCTCAAAGCTTTATCGAGGAGGTAAAAGTGAAGGATCAGCCGTGGCGTTCCGCAGGCGGATTCGACCGCCTCCTGGGGGGGTTTTGGACGTTGATGCTGATCAAATGCCTTCTGTGTACCTGGGCGGTCGGGTACTGGGAGATGCCGATAAGTTCCTTCTGGGTTTGGCTGCCCTCCCTGGTTTTTGGCGCCTTGTGCACCCTCCTGTATCTGTCCCGGGAATAGTTGCCAGCCTGCGTCTTGGACGCGGGCGGGGATCCGGCCGATTCGGTCGTGTCACGACCGCTTGCGGGTGGCAGTGTGCTGCCTGTCAGGGGACACGGGGCATTCGGACATCACCGGACGCTGCGCGGGAGAACCGCTTGACTTCCCCGTGTCCGGGTTCTACGGCTTAAAGCATGAATACTCCGATTGTCATGACCATTATCGGCGAAGATAAGCCGGGTCTGGTCGATTCGATCTCGGAAGTTGTCGCGGAGCACGGCGGCAATTGGCTCGGTAGCCGGATGGCGCATTTAGGGGGGCATTTTGCCGGCATTCTTCGTCTGGAGATTCCCGAAGAGGCGAGAGATGCGCTTCTGTCGTCGTTGCGGGAACTGGAAAGCCGGGGGATGACGGTGGTTGTCCGCGCCGACGAAACCAAACCCGTTTCCGTTCCAAGCCGTGCCGCCCGCCTGGAAGTGGTCGGGCACGATCGTCCGGGAATTGTTCGCCACATTTCCCGAGCTCTCGCCTCCCATTCCGTGAACGTGGAGGAATTGACCACTGAATGCTACAGCGCTCCGATGAGCGGTGAGGTCTTGTTTCGCGCGAATGCGTTTCTCCAGATTCCGAAGGCCTGTAACCTCAAGCGCCTGCGCGGAGACCTGGAAAACCTCGCTGAGGAATTAATGGTGGATTTGTCTCTGGAAGAGCCGGTCGAGGATTTGGCCGAGGCATAAGCTTATCGGGCTCGGTTGCGCCCGGATGGAGGGCGCGGAGTGAAACTCCCGCCGGGCGGGGCGGTGTCTCAGGAGCCGTTGGGGATCGGGACTGCCCGGCGCTTTTGTTGCTCGAAGTAGTGGACGTGCCTGAATCCCTTCCCCGCGAGCAGCAGCAGGATTTCGTCGAATTTCTGCCCGACGGAATCCGGCTTGTGGGCGTCCGAACCAATTGTGAGCCGCGCGCCCGCCTCGGCCGCCCA
>PWMU01000196.1 GCA_003558065.1 Opitutia bacterium
AACGCGCGCTCCCCTACCACGCTCAGAATCGGCCCCGCGCACTCCTCCCCTTTCACTCCGGATGGAACGAAGGGGTCATGGAAGCCGGTGAATGTGAGAAGGATATCCACTGTCAGACGTCGGAAATAAAGCATTATTGATCATTCCGTCAACATTCATTTACCTAGGCCGCTTAACAAACATTGACGCGAACTTCAGCTTCAAGGTCACAGCCCGTGACCGTGCTCCCGGCGGGGTGCTTATTCCGCAATGAGGCGGGCGGAAGAAATTCGGGGCATGAGCATAAAGGGCCATTTGGGTCATTTACGCGTCGTTCGGGCCAAGATTTGGAATGCTTTCCAGTCCCCGGTCAACGCAGCCTCCACCGGCTCAAGAATTCAAGATATACTCTCCGTCATCAAGTTTTTCGAAAACAGCGGATATCCCGTGGTTGTGGCGACCGGGTTTATCCCGGGAGATCCGGGGACCCGGAGAATCGGGGGATAAACCCCCTCGCTACGAAGAAATCCGAAAACTTGGCGACGGGGGTATAACTTCGACTTTCTATCGCTTGAAGAGATCGAAGTAGCGTTCGAAGAAATAGATCCGGTTGCGCTGGAAGCCGGTGACTTCGCGCAGGATACCCAACCTCTCAAACTCCCCGAGAAGAGTTTGCGCGGTCATTGGAGAAACCTTGAGTTCGCGGGCGACATCCTGGCTGCGGATTCCCGGGCGGCTGTAGAGAAGGTGAAGGAGTCGGGTCCCGTTGTGCGCGCGGCGACCGAGGGCCGGCAGCTTGGCGTCGAGTTCGGCCTTCAGGTCCACAACAGCGCGAAAGGTTTCCACGGCATCGCGGGCGGTCGCGTTGAGCGCGTTCAGGAAGAACCGAACCCAATGGAGCAAATCTCCGCGCGTTCGAACGGCCATAAGCGCATCGTAGTAATTCGGGCGGTTCTTTTCCAGGAATTCACCTGAACGTCCGACCACTGCCAGGAGGCATTGATCGGTACCGGCGAAATTCTCCGGGGTGGAATGTTTCCAAGTTCATGAAGTTGGA
This sequence comes from Opitutia bacterium, assembly GCA_003558065.1. Lineage (GTDB taxonomy): Bacteria > Verrucomicrobiota > Verrucomicrobiia > Opitutales > T3Sed10-336 > PXDC01. The sequence goes on from PWMU01000196.1 coordinate 1,037, forward strand.
ATATGGAAATCCTTAATCAAATTTAAATCCCTAAATTGGAATAAGGATTTTCTTAATAAAAGTTTTCCCCGTCGCTCCCCCGTGGAAGGCGGTTCCGGCCGGTTCTCCCCCGACGGTCCGGTCATCGTACCAACAACTCCCAGGCCTCGGCGGGGGAGAGCACGGTGACCTCTCCCCGCGTTTTGCGGGGGAAATGGCGGCGGTTTCCAGTCACCAATACTTGTTCGGCCGTCGCGTGGGCCACCTCCAGAAACATCCGGTCTTCCTCGTCCGGCAGGTTCGCGTTCAAGGGTCGGGCATCGACCAGGTCCTGGTCCGCCAGTACGGTGAGAAAACGATCCACGGAATGCTTGGGGAGGGCAAACTTCTCCCGCGACAACACAGAGGTGTATTCGACCGCCATACGCGCGTCGTAAGCCAAGCGGAGGCGCTGAGTGTAAACCTCTTGGAGCAAGCGGGCCGGGGGACCGTGGGGTGACAGGTGGGCCGCCACGATCACGTTTGTGTCGAGGACCCACGTCCTCATTTTCGCCGAACGGCCCGGGTTGCCTTTATCTCGGCGTCAATCTCGTCCATGGTCAGGGCCTCCTTCCCCGCCGCCGCTGACGCCAGCTGGGCGTCTTTCAGGGCGTGCCGCGCCCGCGCATAAATGACTTCCCGCACATCGTCCAGAAGCGTCCCGTCGGAGGTGGGAACCATCAGGGAGCGGGGTTTCCCGTCCTTGGTTATGACCAGCAACCCCTCCTCCTCAAGCGCTTCCATCACCCGCCCCGAATTCGCTGCCAATTCGCGTGTCGCCACGTATTTCATGATGGCAGAATGTTGTAGAAACGTTGTTTTGTCAAGGACTCACGCCCGGGAACGGAAGAGGAACGCCCGCAGCGCGTCGGTTCATCCGGAACACTCCGCGGAAGAACGTGACAAACCATCCCATTCCCCGCCGCGACCTATCGCAGCGGCACACACCTTTCCGCCGATCCGCCAACAGTCGCTTCTCAATCCGGGTTTCACGAACTCGCCGCCAGGGCGTTCATCACCTCCCGGAACGGTGCCGCCGCCTGGGAACCGAAGAGCGGGTGGCGAGTGAGCTTTGCGGCCGTGATCTTCGGCGAAGCCAGACCGCAGAGAAACCGCGCCGCCTGGCGGGGCGTTGCCAGGACCTCCGGGTATCGCTTGCGGAGCCCGGCGAGTTGGTCCCGGTCGATTTCGACCGGCGGACGTGCGTTCCCGTTCGGTTCCTCCGCCGGCGCCTCTCCCAGACAACGATCGCAGTGCCCGCAGGCGCGATCGAAGCTTTCGCCGAAGTACTCCAGAACGTGACGAACGAGGCATTCGCGATGGTCCGTGAAAGCCACCACCTGGCGCACCCGGGCGATGTCGTTTTTCTCGCGCGCGGCAAAGCGCTCGGACAGCTCCCGCTTTAATGCCTCGACGTCGTCCGGGCGTTTCCGGATCCGGTACCCCTGGCGCAGGCCCGAGACCTTCAACGTGAGGTCGCCCTGCTCCTCCAGGTACGTGAAGGCGCGCACCAGCCGATCGCGCGATGTCTCCAGGCGCCGGGCCGTATCCTCCAGGTCGATGTGGAACCAGGTCTTCGCCTTCGAGGCGCACGCAAAAACGCTTCGCAGAAACGCCGCCCGATCCTCGTCGAAGCGTTGCAGGATTTCGCTCGACGGCCGGTTCGGCACGAAC
>PWMU01000018.1 GCA_003558065.1 Opitutia bacterium
CCGAACAGATTACGGATACCGAGCCGAGCGTCTCCACGGCGGGGAGCCGTCGAATGATCGAGTGGCGCTTTGCCATGCGCTGCACGCCGATGGCCAGTGTGATCGTAATGATGGCGGGAAGTCCTTCGGGAATGGCGGCAACCGCCATGGCCACCACGGCGAGAAAGATATCAACGAAGGGGTAGTCGCGGATCAGGATGCCCACAAGAAAGGTGAGGATCCCGAGTCCCAGGATTCCCAGGGTCAGCGTGCGTCCGAATCCGGCGATCTGCCTAAGCAGGGGAGTCGTCAACTCCTCGACCTCGGAGAGCATTCGGTTGATACGGCCAATCTCGGTGTCCGCGCCCGTGGCGACGACCACGCCCATTCCCTGTCCGTACGAGACAAAGGTTCCGGAAAACGCCAGGCAGTTCCGGTCGCCGACGACCGCTTCCTCGGAAACCGGCTCCGGGCTTTTCTCCACGGCTTCGGATTCACCGGTGAGAACAGCTTCCTCGATGCGGAGATTCTTCACCTCCATCAGTCGCAGATCGGCGGGCACCTTGTCGCCGGACTGCAGGAAGACAATGTCCCCGGGAACCAGGTCCTCGGCTGGAATGGATCGCTTCTCGCCTTTCCGGCGGACCACCGCTTCCAGCGAAAGCATCTTCTTAATCGCGTCCAGCGCCGCCTCCGCCTTGCCCTCCTGGATGAATCCTATCAGTGCATTGACAATCACCACGCCGAAAATCACCCCGGAATCCAGCCATTCCCCGATCGCGGCGGTCACCACACCCGCCACCAGCAGGACATAGATAAGAACGTTGTGAAACTGGTGCAGCAATCGCTTCAAGGGCCCTTTGCGAGGTGGCTCGGGAAGCACGTTACGCCCCCAGCGTTCGGTTCGCTCGCGAACTTCTTCTCCGCTCAAACCTTCCGTCCGGGAATCGAGCGACCGCAGTACCTCGTCCGCGGATTGGGCGTGCCTGGGCATCGGGCCCGGTTCGGTCTGTGATGAGGTTTTCATTGGCCTTTTTTAACCTGCATGGCAGGGCGGTGGCTGTGCGTTGGTTGTCTCAGTATGTGTCGATTTTGTGAATGTCGGAATCTTGGTCAATCGCCGCTTTCCCGAACGGGCTGAAGGGGGATTACACCCCGGGTCAAAATCCGCGGAGTTTCCAGCAAGGGAAGCTCGGACAGTTGGAGGACCGATGACTATTGTTGGTATCAACGGATTAGGTACGGTACAAGTCCAAGAGCACGCGAATAATGCACGAAGTCAGCCTCATGAAGAATGTCCTCGATCTGGCGCTTCTGGAAATGACCCGGGCGGGAGCCGGACGGATCGGGCTTGTCCGGGTCAGGGCCGGCGTACTGGCCGGGGTTGTTCCGGAGGCGATGGAGTTTGCTTTCGACGTGTTGCGCCGGGAGAATGCAGCGACGGCCGAGGCCCGGCTGGCCATAGACTCGGTTTCGGCCTGCTGCCGGTGCCGGGACTGCGGATTCGAATTTGAGCCGACGGATGCCGTTTTTGAATGCCCCGGCTGCCGCGGTCTGAATGCGATAATTCTGCGGGGGCGCGAACTCGAACTTTCTCAACTGGAGGTAATCTGATTATGTGTGAAACGTGCGGATGCAATCGGGAGGAAGCGTATCAGGTTCACGCCGGAGCCGCGGGCCCGGATCGGCCGGAAGGCCATCACGCTGCTTTTCATGTCCACCGAAGTGCCGACGGGCGCGCTCATGTGCACGCGCACTCGCACGACCTTGGCGGTACGGAGCACGCATCGGGCGGGGCCGGCCCCGGGGGGCGGACCCTGGATGTCAACCGGTCGATTCTTGGGGCCAATGATCGTGCGGCCGAACAGAACCGCGGCTTCTTCCGAGCCAGCAAGGTGCGGGTCATCAATCTCCTTTCATCGCCGGGAGCCGGAAAGACCGAGCTGCTTGCGCGTACCCTGAAAGACATGAAGGACGGGCCGCGTATGGCTGTGATCGTCGGGGATCTGGCCACCGAAAACGATGCGGAACGACTTCGAGGCTACGGGGCCCAGGTTGTCCAGATCACTACCGGGACTCTTTGTCATCTCGACGCCACTATGGTGATGACCGCCGTGGAAGCCCTGGACCTGGCGGAGGTCGATCTCCTTTTTATCGAAAATGTCGGAAATCTGGTGTGTCCCTCCTCGTTCGACCTGGGCGAGAGCACACGGGTCGTCCTGCTTTCGGTGACCGAAGGGGAGGACAAACCGCTGAAATACCCCCCCATCTTCAAGGGGGCGGATGTGATTCTGGTCACCAAGACGGACCTTGCGGAAGCCGCCGGGTACGACCGGGCGCTCGGATTGGAAAACCTCACGCGCGTGGCCCCGCAGGCCCGTATCCTCGAAGTCTCCGCTCGTAACGGCGCGGGGTTGGAGTCGTGGAATGCTTTTCTCGCCGCCCAATTGGAAGAGGCCGGGCACCGTCCGGGAGTAGCCGGGCCGTGAAGGAGTCGAAATTCCGTCCCGGGCGCAAATCCAGTCTCATTTATAGAACGCATGGACACCTTCCAGCAGAGTTCGAATACGCGGACCGGGGCCGTGAAAGAGAGCCGCGAACGAAAGGTTCGCTTGCGGGTGGAGGGAACGGTTCAGGGAGTCGGATTCCGGCCGTTTGTCTACCGGTTGGCGTGCCGGTACGGGCTGAGCGGCTGGGTGCTCAATGACGAGCGGGGCGTGCTGATCGGGGTTTCCGGGCTGTCCCGAACGATTGCCCGGTTCGAGTCCGCCCTGCGGACGGAAGCCCCGCCCGCGGCCCGGGTAGAGCACATTGGCCCTGCTGAGACCGGCGAGGATCCTCCGGGGTATTCCGGCGGCGAGGGGTTTGTGATTCTCGGCAGCCGGAGCCGGGCTCGAATCGAGGCCGCGATTCCCCCCGATCTCGCTGTGTGTTCCGACTGTTTGCGCGAGATGCGCGATCCGGAGGACCGTCGCTATCAGTATCCATTTATCAATTGCACAAATTGCGGGCCGCGTTATTCAATAATTGAACGGATTCCTTACGACCGGCCCGGCACGACGATGCGGGGGTTTCGCATGTGCCCGGCCTGCCGCGCGGAGTACGAGAATCCCGCCGACCGCCGGTTTCACGCTCAACCCGTGGCCTGTCCGGACTGCGGCCCGCAGTTGAGCTATTGGGACAGCCGGGGAAAGCCGGTTGCCGGGCGGCATGTTGCGCTGCTGTATGCCGTTGCCCGATTGCGAGCCGGCGGGATTGTTGCGGTCAAGGGAATCGGAGGGTTTCACCTGATGTGCGACGCCGGCAATGACACCGCCGTCAAAACACTGAGGGAACGAAAGAACCGCCCGGAAAAACCCTTTGCATTGATGGCCCCCTACCTCGCCGCGGCCCGGCGCCTTTGCGGGCTTTCGCCGGAGGAAGAGGCCCTGCTTGCTTCCGCCCGGGCGCCGATCGTCCTCGCCCGGCGCCTGCCGGTTTGTTGCGGAGACGTCAGTCCGTTCGTGGCGCCGGATAATCCACTGGTGGGCGTCATGCTGCCCTACGCCCCCCTGCATCATCTCATCATGGAGACCTGGCAGGGATTCCTGGTGGCCACCAGCGGAAATCTGTCGGACGAGCCCATTTGTGTCGATGAGAATGAGGCGCTTTCCAGGCTGCACGGCATTGCCGACGTTTTTCTGGTTCACAATCGACCGATTTCCCGGGCGGTTGACGACTCGATTGTTCGCTGGATGAACGGCGGGCCTGTCGTTTTGCGGCGTGCGCGCGGCTATGCCCCGGAACCGGTTTCGGCGCCTTCCGGCTTGCCGCCCCTTCTGGCGGCAGGGGCGTATCTTAAGAACAGTGTGGCGGTGACGGCCGGCGGGCGGCTTTTCCCCAGTCAGCATCTTGGGGACCTTTCCACGCAGGCCGCCCGCGGAGCGTTTGCCGATGCGGTTGCTATGCTGTCCCAGCTCTACCAAGCCCGGCCCGAGGCGGTGGCCTGCGATCTTCACCCGGACTACCCGTCGAGTATCTGGGCTGAGGGGCGCGGTATTCCCGTGGTTCGTGTCCAGCACCATCATGCCCACGTCCTTTCCTGCATGGCCGAACACGGGCTCGGCGGCTCCGCGCTCGGGGTATCCTGGGACGGAACGGGTTATGGACCGGACGGTACGGTATGGGGCGGGGAGTGGCTGGTGGCGGGGTTGCGGACGCCGGGGTTCCGGCGTCACGCCAGTCTGAGAGCCTTTCCGCTTCCGGGCGGTGAAGCCGCGATTCGCCGCCCGGCTGCGACCGCGCTCGGGCTCCTGTGGGAACTCTATATGGACGAAATGTTCCGGCGTGATGAAGCCCGCTCGATTCTGGGCTTTGCGGAGAAGGAGCTGCGCGTTTTCGAACGCCTGATTTCCCGCCGGATCAACACACCCGAGACCACCAGTGCCGGGCGCCTGTTCGACGGCGTGGCGGCCTTGCTGGGACTGGGCGGATCGGTTTCATTCGAAGCGCAGGCCGCCATGAAGCTGGAGTTTCTTGCCGGAGAGTCCGGTGATTCCGGGCATTATGATTTTCATCTGATTCCTTCGGTGCGGAACGATGTCGAGGACCCGGCACCCGCGTTCGTCGTCGATTGGGCGCCGATGCTTCTTCAACTGCTTGAGGAGCGGGCCGAAGGAAGGGACAGGGCGGCTATCGCGCGCCGGTTCCACAACACGCTGGCCGAGATGATGGTCGAGGTTGCCCGGACAATTCCGGGTCTTCCCCTGGTCCTTACCGGCGGTTGTTTCCAGAACAAGCTCCTCCTCGAGTGTGCGTTCGACCGTCTGAAAGCGTCTGGCCGTGAGGTTTACGGCCACCGCGATATTCCGCCAAACGACGGCGGAATCTCCATCGGGCAGATTGTCGGGGCCGCCGCAATGCTTAATCCTTCACCCTTTTAAATATGTGTCTGGCAGTTCCAGGAAAAGTTCTCTCGGTTTCGGGCGACCCGCCGTACGACCTGGCTGGACGTGTCAGTTTCGGCGGCATTGTCAAGGAGGTCAGTCTGGCCTACGTTCCGGATGCACGGCCCGGAGACTACGTGATTGTTCACGTTGGTTTTGCCCTGAGCAAGGTGGATGAGGCTGAAGCGAAACGGGTTTTTGAATACCTGGAGAGCACCGAAGGTCTGGACGAACTCCGGGGAGAGGAGTCTGCGTGAAATTCATCGACGAGTACCGCGACGCCAAAGCCGCTTCCCGCTTCGCCCGCGACATTGCGAAGACGGTAACCCGACCCTGGAAAATCATGGAGGTGTGCGGGGGACAAACCCATGCCATCATTCGTTTCGGCATAGAGGAGCTGCTGCCGGGGGAGGTCACCCTCATCCACGGTCCCGGCTGTCCGGTCTGTGTCACCCCCCTGGAGCTCATCGACAAAGCGGTGGAGCTGGCGAGCCGGCCCAATATCATTCTTTGCTCTTTCGGCGATATGCTCAGGGTGCCCGGATCCCGGACCGACCTTCTCACCGTCAAGGCGGAGGGCGGCCGGGTGAGAGTCGCCTATTCCCCAATGGATGCCTTGGAGATTGCGCGAAACCACCCCGATAAGGAAGTGGTTTTTTTCGCGGTCGGGTTTGAAACAACGGCTCCGGCCAACGCCATGGCCGTGCTTCAGGCCGCGCGACATAAGATCACCAACTTTTCCGTTCTTGTGTCCCACGTCCTGGTCCCGCCCGCGATGGAAGCAATCCTGTCCTCGCAGGGCAACCAGGTTCAGGGATTCCTTGGCGCCGGGCATGTGTGCACGGTGATGGGAATCGAGGAATATCACCCCCTCGCCCTTCGCTACCGGGTGCCCATCGTGGTAACGGGCTTCGAGCCGTTGGATATTTTGCAGGGGATCTCGATGTGCGTGAAGCAACTTGAAGAAGGCCGGGCCGAAGTCGAGAATCAGTATTCGCGTTCGGTGCGACCCGAGGGCAACCTGAATGCGATCCGGACTATGAGCGAGGTCTTCGAAGCCGGAACGCGGAAATGGCGGGGGATCGGGGAGATCCCGAACAGCGGGCTCAGATTGCGCGAGGCGTATCAGAAGTTTGATGCGGAGCTCCGGTTCGGTCTCGCCGATTCCACTTGCGAGGAGCCTGCGGACTGCATCAGCGGGCTTGTGCTTCAGGGAAGAAAGAAACCTGACGAGTGCCCGGCTTTCGGGACCCTTTGCACCCCCGACCGGCCGCTGGGCGCGCCGATGGTATCGACCGAGGGGGCGTGCGCCGCTTATTACCGGTATCGCGGAAATGGAACCGCACATTCAACAACGGCCGGGGGGACTAAGGGTCCGGACGAGCAAAGAAAACGGTCATGAAAAAAATCAACTCGATGAATCCGGTCAAAGGCAGCGCACTCGCGGAGGGCGCGGTTGCCTGCCCCGCCCCTGTCTCCGGTCACACCTCCATTCAGATGGCGCACGGGGGCGGCGGACGATTATCGCACGAGTTGATTGAGAAACTCTTTTTTCCGGCATTCGCGAATGCCGCTCTTGAAGAGCGCCACGACGGGGCGGTTCTGGATCTCGGGGACGAGCGACTCGCGTTTACAACGGACTCCCACGTCGTGAGCCCTTTGTTCTTTCCGGGAGGCGACATCGGGAAGCTGGCGGTTTGCGGAACAGTCAACGACCTGGCGATGTGCGGCGCCCGGCCCCTCTGGTTGAGCGCGGGATTTATCATCGAAGAAGGTCTTCCCATGGAGACTCTCAAACGGGTTGTCGAGTCGATGCGGAGCGCGGCGGGCGAAGCAGGGGTCCAACTGGTGACCGGCGATACGAAGGTGGTGGATAGGGGGAAGGGAGACGGCCTTTATATCAACACCGCCGGAATCGGGCGGCTCAACCGGACGGGCCTGGTCCCGTCACGGATCCGTCCGGGCGACGCGATTCTGCTCAGCGGCGATCTGGCGCGGCACGGGATCGCTGTCATGGCCCTCAGGGAGGGGCTCGAGTTTGAGGGAGGGGTCGAAAGCGACTGCGCCTCCCTTGTGCGTCCGGTTATGGCTCTCCTGGACGCCGGAGTTGACGTCCATTGCCTACGGGACCTGACACGTGGAGGACTGGCCACTGCGCTTGTGGAGACGGCCGGGACCGCCGGAATGCAATTCCGTATCGATGAAACCCTGACGCCCGTGAATGAAACCGTTCGCGGCGCCTGTGAGATTCTGGGCCTCGATCCCCTCTACGTCGCCAACGAAGGCCGGCTTATCGCATTCCTGCCGGAGGAGCAGGCCGAGGCGGCCCTCGAAACTTTGCGCCGCTTCGATGAAACCGGCGGTGCGTGTGTTATTGGAAGGGTGATGCGGGAGGGAAGCGGAACCGTCACTCTGAAAAGCGCGATCGGCGTCGACCGCGTTGTCGACATGCTCAGTGGCGAGCAGTTGCCCCGGATTTGTTGAAGTGCCGGGATTCAAAGGCATTGATATGGCGGAGAGCTCCCTCGGCGGTCACTTCTTCAAGCACGTCCAATGTGAGTTGTTCACACTGGCTTGCATTGAGGTGCAACACCCGGTCTTTAACCTCCGGGATCGCTTCCGGATTCATGCTCAAAGTTCGCAGCCCCAGTCCGATCAACAATGGGGTGAACTTCGGGTCGCCGGCAATCTCGCCACAAAGCGAAACAGGCTTTCCGCTTTCTTTAGCCGCCTCGAGCGTTCGGCGGATCAGCTCCAGAACCGCTGGATTCAAAGGTTGATACAACCGGGCTACCGAAGGTTCATTCCGGTCGACCCCGAGCGTATATTGAGTCAGATCGTTGGTGCCAATGCTGGCAAAGTCAGCCTCCTTGAGCAGGGCGCGCGCCGCAATCGCCGCGGACGGCAGCTCGATCATGAGCCCGAGGGGAAGGTTGCTTGGAAGGGTTTTCCCTTTCGCGCGCAACTGCTGCTTCGCTTCGGCAAAGGCATGGCACACTTCCCGCCATTCCTCGACGGTGGCAACGAAGGGGAAGACAACGCGCAGGTTGCCGCACTGGGCAGCAACCCGCAACAGTGCACGGAATTGAGTTTGTAAGACCTCCCGATGAGTCGACAGCAATCGCAGGGATCGCAATCCGAACAGTGGATTGGCCCCTTGCTCCAGGCGAAAATAGGGAGGCGTTTTCTCTCCTCCGACATCGAGGGTTCGGATGGTAAGTGTCTTGTCCCCCAGACGTTCGGCCAGTGCGCGGTAGATTTCGGTCAACTCTTCTTCCGAAGGGTAACGGTTTCGCAACAGGTACGAAAGCTCGCTCCGGAAGAGGCCCACTCCTTCGGCGCCGGATCGCTCCACCGCTTCGGCTTCCGCAGTCAGCACAAGATTCGCCTGCAGAACAATCCGGCAGCCGTCCCGGGTGATTGCGGGCAGATCCCGGTTGGCCAGGAGTCTCGTTCGAGTCCTCTGCAGCCGCCTTTCCAGATTGCGGTAGCTGGTGTCTTTCGCCTCAGTCGGATTAACGATAACGGATCCGGTGGTTCCGTCCAGAATGACACGGTCTCCCTCACGGACGATTTCCCGCCATTCCCGCACATTGACCACCAGCGGAATTTGGAGAGCACGTGCCAGAATGGTGGCGTGGGCGGCCTGGCCGCCCGAGCGGGCTACGAAGCCGACAACCCTTTCGAGTTCCGCCCTTATTACCATTGCCGGTGTCACTTCGTTGACGAAATCAATGATTGAGGCCTCCGTGCGGGAAATGACCGGCGCATCCCCCCCTTCGAGCTCGTCAAGCAGGTCTTCCCTGAGACCCATGATTTCGGCGGCCATCGCGCGGATCTTGGCCTCATTGGACCGCGCGTATCGACCGCAAAAGAAGTCGATCGCCGCTTCTACCGCGGTGTCCGCGGAACACCCGCAACGCCGGATTCGTGAACGGATCTCCTTCTGAAGCATGGGATCTTCCAGCACGTGCCGATGCATCCGGAAGATCTGGGCCTCGGCTTCCTCCATATTCGTGCGGGCAATTTCAAACAGTTGGTCGAGCCGGTCGGTCAATCGCCCCAATGCTTCTTCAAAGCGGCGTTCCTCCTCGTCCGGATCCTGGAACTCCGGAGCAGCCTGCCTCCTTTCGCGACGTTGTTCTTTGATTCGGGCTAATCCAAAGGCGAGGTGGGGAACGATCGGCTGTCCTTTTAAGATGACCATATGATAGGGGCCTTTTCCCTGCCAATAATCCCCGAATTGCACGAACCCGAAAACAACGGTTCGAAGCCGAATCGTTCCCTCGAAGCCGCTATAGGAGCGGGTTTGGCCTCCGATAAAACGGGAACGAAGGCACAGGAAATGGTTAGTTGTATTTTGCGACGATCAGTAGGATGCCGTTTGAGTGGATCCTGCCTTTCTTGAGATTGCCAGGGATGGGCGAGAGGCTTGCAGCGCTGCCTGGGCGGCAGCCAGACGAGCGACGGGAATGCGGTTGGGGGCGCAACTGACGTAGCTCAACCCGATGTCATGACAAAACCGGATTGAATCGGGATCGCCTCCATGCTCGCCGCAGATACCGAGTTTGAGGTTCTTCCGAATATTCCGGCCGTTTTCGGCCGCGAGTTTCACGAGAAAGCCGACGCCTTCGGTGTCGAGTGAGGCGAACGGGTTTCGCGTGATGATATCCAGTTTCTCGTAGGGGACCAGAAACGGGCCGGAATCGTCGCGGCTCATTCCCAAAGTTGTCTGGGTGAGATCGTTGGTGCCAAAGCTGAAAAACGCGGCGGTCCGGGCCAGTTTGCCGGCGATCACAGCCGCTCTGGGAACTTCGATCATGGTGCCGACGAGGTAAGGGATCTTTACCTTGTCCCGCGTCATTATCTCCTCGGCGACCCGATGAATGATCTCCGTCTGATGTTCCAGTTCTCCCTGGTAGCTGACCAGCGGCACCATGATTTCAGGTTTGATCTTAACCGAATGTTTCCGGACCACAAACGCAGCGGCCTCAAAAAGAGCTCGGACCTGCATTTCGGTGATTTCCGGGAAGGTCACGCCGAGGCGGCAACCCCGGTGCCCCATCATCGGATTCTGCTCGTGCAGTTCCCGAAGGCGTTCGATGAAAACCTGCCGGGAAATTCCCAGGCTCTTGGCGAGGGTGCCGTCCACACCGTCGTGACTCGGGAGGAACTCGTGCAGAGGCGGATCCAGCAAGCGGATGGTGACGGGACGGTCTTCCATTTCCAGGAAGAGCAAAGTAAAGTCGGAACGCTGGAACTCGAGCAGTTTGTCCAGCGCCTGCTGCCGCTGTTCCCGGGTGGGCGCCAGGATCATTTCCTGCACGATCGGGAGCCGCTCGCCCTGAAAGAACATGTGTTCGGTGCGACAGAGCCCGATGCCTTCGGCCCCGAGCGCGATGGCGTGCCTGGCTTGCTCGGGCGTGTCGGCATTGGTACGAATTCCGAGTTTCCGGGCCCGGTCGGCCCATTTCATGATTTGTTCGAAGAGCTTGTAGGTCGGGCTCTGTTCAGGCGTGAGTTCTCCGTCGATCACCTGGATCACTTCCGACGGGGCTGTATCCAGATAGCCGACGAACACTTCTCCGGTGGTCCCGTCGATAGAGATGACATCGAGTTCCTTCAATCTGACAGAGTCCACGGTGAGGGTCCGCTTCTGGCTGTCGATATGGATGTCCGAGGCACCCGTTACGCAAACCTTTCCCATCTGCCGGGCAACGAGGGCCGCGTGGGAACTGACTCCTCCCCGGGCGGTCAGGATACCGTTGGCCGCCAGCATGCCGTGGATATCGTCAGGCGAGGTTTCATTCCGGCAGAGGATGACCTCTTCGCCGCGCTGCCCCAGACGTTCCGCCTCTCGGGCACTGAAAACCAGTTGGCCGGACGCCGCGCCCGGCCCGGCCGGCAGTCCGGTGGCGATCAATTTCGCCGCCTTGCGGGTTTCGCTGCGAAAGACCGGAACCAGGAGTGTCGAGATCGAGTCCGCGGGAATGCGGGTGAGGGCGGTTTTCCAGCGGATCAGGCGTTCGTTGACCATTTCCGCGGCGATGCGGACGGCCGCGAGACCGGTGCGTTTGCCGTTTCGGGTCTGGAGAATGTAGAGAGCCTTTTCCTCAATCGTGAACTCGAAATCCTGCAGGTCCCGGAAATGCCGTTCCAGGCGACGACTGACTCTTTGCAGCTCCTCGTGGGCCCGGGGCATTTCAACCTCCAGGTCGGCGATCGCTTTCGGCGTGCGGGTGCCGGCGACGACGTCTTCGCCCTGGGCATTGACGAGGTATTCCCCGTAAAGCACCTTTTCGCCCGTGGCCGGATCGCGTGTGAAGGCGACCACTGTCGCGGAATCTTCCCCCATGTTCCCGAAAACCATCGTCTGCACGTTGACCGCGGTTCCCCAATCCCTCGGGATATTGTATTTCCGGCGATAAACGACGGCGCGCTCGTTGTGCCATGAATCGAAGACCGCGCCGATGGCTCCGCTGAGTTGCTGAAAGGCCTCCTGGGGAAACCCGGAACCCGTCGAGCTCTTGATCAGTTTCTTATAACGATCAATCAATTGCATCAGGTCTTTTGCCGAGAGCTCCAGATCCAGTTTGACGCCTGCGCTCCTCTTAACGTCGTCCATGACCTCTTCAAAGGGATCATGGGAGTGTTCATCCTGGGGCCGCACCCCCATGACGACGTCGCCGTACATGTGAATAAAGCGCCGGTAACAGTCGTGGGCGAAACGGGAATCGCCGGTCTTGCGCGCCAAACCTTCAACGGTGTCGTCGTTGAGCCCGAGATTCAGAACCGTATCCATCATTCCCGGCATCGACGAGCGGGCGCCGGAACGAACCGACAGGAGCAGCGGGTTTGCCGGATCGCCGAATCGCTTGCCGGTTTGTGCTTCGAGTTCCTTCACCGCCGTTCGCATCTCACGCTCGAGACGTCGCGGCAGCTTGCGACCCTTGTTATAATAGAGGTTGCAGACTTCCGTTGTCAGGGTGAATCCCGGCGGCACCGGCAGGCCGATGCGGGCCATTTCCGCTAAGTTCGCCCCTTTTCCTCCGAGGAGAGCCAGCATCGAGCCGTCACCGTCCGTTTCTTTGCCGAAACGGTAGATGCGTTTCGCCGCAGGGCGGGCGGAGGACGCCTTCTTCGCTGCGGTCTTTCGAACGGTTTTCTTTGCTTTCATAGTCATGCTTCGGAAAGGGAATGCCGGGGGAGGATCAGTTCCCGGGTCTTTTCCAGGGCGATCAAGAAGTTGTCTGCAGCGCGGGGAGAGAGCTTATCGGTCCAGTCAAAACATTCGCCCGGAATGGTGAGGAGAAAGCAATCGGGAATGCGGCCGTTCAGTTGCGCCGCAAGCGAGAGAAGTTCGGAGGGGCCGCAGTGATGACTTCTTGCGGCGACCGTTTGGCCGATGGTGAGCCCCATCACTTTCACCTCGGTATTTCCTTCGGACGCGGCTGTCGCATCCGCGAAGACGACGCGAGGGCGTCCCGCGATCTCCGCTGCGAGATCCGGTGTCAGTTGGCGTACCGAAAGGGTGTCGACTTCCTCGAGACCCCATCCCTCCACTTCCTCCGCAAGCTTTCTGCCCGCTCCGTCGTCTCCGCGCAATTCGTTTCCATAACCGATAACCAGGATCCGCGGGGAGTGTCCGGGCGATTCAGTCGCGCGTGCGTTCATCGAGTTTGCCTCCCTCCGGCCCGTAGAGGGCCACCTGTAAGGGCATTTGACCAAATGCGTGAGTCGAGCAGCTCAGGCAGGGGTCGAAGGCGCGGACTCCCGCTTCTATGCGGTTCAGCAGACCTTCGGGGATCGTGTTTCCGGTGATGTAGTGTTGGGCGGCCTGGAGCACCGTGCGGTTCATGGCGAGATTGTTCTGGCCGGTGGCGATGATCATGTTGGTCTTCTCGATCAAACCGTGTTCATCGACCGTGTAGTCGTGGAAAAGGGTGCCGCGCGGGGCTTCGCTGACCCCAACGCCGCGCAGGCGATTTACCCCGGCGTTTGAACGGATCTGATCCGATAGGATCTCCGGATCGTCGAGAAGGATTTCAATTCTTTCGATCGCTCCGACCATTTCCACCAGCCGGGCGTAGTGATAGTAAAAAGACGAGGTGACCGGCTTGCCTCCGGCGGTGTCGCGGAATTGCTGCCAGGCTTCGTCCGCCAAAGGAGTCCCCATGCGCTCACAGAGGTTCAGTCTCGCGAGCGGCCCGACGCGGTACATGCCGTCGGGATAGCCGTGGTCCCGGTAGTAAGGAAACTTGAGATACGACCAGGACTCCGTTGCCTCGCCGATGAATGAGCGGTAATCCCTCGGGTCGAGCCCATCCGCGACCAGGCTGCCCGTGGCGTCCACGAATCTCAGCGTTCCGTCGTAATGCTCCCAGGTCCCGTCTTCGCCGACCAGGCCCATGAAGAGGGAGGGGAAATCGCCCAGCGCGGCGGCTTCCTCTTCGAACTTTGAAGCGAGTTTCTGGAAAAGCGCGAGCGCCTCCCGGGCGGTCCGGAGAGCCTCGGGAATACGGTCCTGCATTGCCGTCCGTTTGGCATCGACAAGTTGGCCGCGCACGCCGCCGGGCACCGCCCAGCAGGGATGGATCTTCTTGCCGCCAAGGGATTCGATAATCTCCTGGCCGAACTGCCGCAGGCGGATGCCTCCACGGGCCAGTTCGGGTTCGGCGGCCATCAATCCGAAAACATTCCGGCTCGCAGGCTCGCTGTCCATTCCCAGCAGCAGGTCGGGGGCGCTGAGGTGGAAGAAGCTGAGCGCGTGGGACTGAACGATCTGCCCGAGATTCATGAGCCTCCGCAGCTTGGTCGCGGCGCTCGGAACGGCGACCGCGAGAATCTCGTCCCCGGCTTTGGCCGAGGCCAGCAGGTGGCTGACGGGACAGATGCCGCAGATTCGGCCCGTGATTCCCGGCATTTCCCAGAGCGGGCGCCCGTCACAGAACTTTTCGAATCCGCGAAATTCGGTGACATGAAACCGGGCGTCGGCTACGCGGCCCTTGTCGTCAAGGTGAAGGGTGATCTTGGCGTGACCCTCGAGTCGCGTGACCGGATCGATCGTGAGGGTCCGCGCCTTAGAATTCTCAGGTTTTGGGTTCGCCATTTTCTTCCTTTCCCATTTTCGCCGCGGCGCCCTCCCCGGGCGTCCCGAGAAGCGTTTCAAGCAAACTGCGAATCTCGTGGGGCGGGGGCGGGCAGCCGTGGAGGAACGCATCGACTTTCACCACCTGGTGCACGGGCAGGACTTTCGGAAGAAGCTCGGGCACGAGCGGCCGATCTCCCGGTACCTGCGGCTGGAAGTCCGCTTCTTCCACGTAGGCGTGCCGGAGAAGTTCCTCGGGGGTTACGAACCTGTTGCGCAGCGCGGTCACGTTGCCGGTTATGGCGCAGTCGCCGAAGGCGATGACCGCCCCGGTGCGGGCGCGGACCTTGCGGATCAGTTCGAGGTTGTCGACATTGGCAACGGCGCCTTCGACCAGAACGGCGTCCACATTCTCCGGGTATTCCTTGACGTCCGCGACCGGGCTGTAAACGACGTCGGCGAGTTTGCTGAGTTCGAAAAGCCATTCGTCCAGATCGAGAAAGGACATATGGCAGCCGGAGCAGCCGGCCAGCCAGACGGTGGCGATACGGGGGCGCCGGGCGGCCGGCGCGGCTGCGGGGTCCTGGGTGCTCATGGGTTCCACTCCTGTTTCTTGCGGGCGTCCGTGATGAAACGGATGCGGTCGCGCCGGTGCTCCATTTCGCAGACGGTTGACCCCTTTCTGAAGATCGCGCCCGTGGGGCAGGCTTCGACGCACTTGCCGCAGGTGGTGCAGGTGTCGGCTTCGCCCCACGGCTGGTTGAGGTCCGTGATCACAATCGATTGGGTGCCCCGCCCGGAGAGATCCCAGGTATGAGCGCCTTCAACTTCGTCGCAGACCCGTACGCAACGGGTGCAAAGGATGCAGCGGTTGTGGTCGACGCCGAAACGGTCGTGGGTAATGTCCACCGGGAGATCGGGATGCTGGTAGGGGAAACGGACGTGGTCCATCCCGTTTTCCCGGGCCCGGTTCTGAAGCTCGCAATGGCCATTGGCCACGCAGACCGGGCAGACGTGATTCCTTTCGGCAAAGAGCAGTTCGAGGGTCATGCGGCGATACCGCTTGAGGCGCTCGGTGTCGGTTTGCACCTCCATCTCTTCGGCCGCCTCGGTCACGCAGGCGGGCTGCAGCCGAGGGCTGCCGGCGATTTCCACCAGGCAGAGACGGCAGGCGCCGACGTTGGAAATCCCTTCGAGCTCGCACAAGGTCGGGATTTCCACGCCGTTCTCGCGCGCGGCTTCAAGGACCGTGGCTCCCGGTGAGGCGCTGACCAGTTGGCCGTTGATCTTAAGCGTGGTTACCTTCATGTCCCGATCGCCTCCGCGACCAACAGGTTTTCGTATTCATGCCGGAAGAAGCGGAGGGTGCTGAGCACCGGATTGGGCGAGGTCTGGCCCAATCCGCAGAGGCTGGTGTGTTTCACCATGTCGCAGAGATTCTCGAGCAGGGCCAGATCGTCCGCGGTTGCCTCACCGTCGCAGATTTTCTTCAAAAGCCCGTGCATCTGCACGGTTCCCGCGCGGCAGGGGATGCATTTGCCGCAGGACTCATCCATGCAGAACTCCATGAAGAAACGGGCGACATCGACCATGTTGTTGGATTCGTCCATCACGATCATGCCGCCCGAGCCCATGATCGACCCGAGCGATGCCAGCGATTCGTAATCCACCGGCGTATCCAGGTGTTCCGCGGGGATGCATCCCCCGGAGGGACCGCCGGTTTGTACCGCTTTGACCCGCCCGCCCGGTATGCCGCCGCCGATGTCTTCGACGATTTCCCGGAGCGAGATTCCCATCGGCACCTCGATGAGCCCCGTGTTCGCGATCTTTCCGGCCAGCGCGAAGACTTTGGTTCCCTTGCTCTTTTCCGTTCCCACCGAGGCGAACCAGTCGGCGCCATGAAGGAGAATCGGGGCTACGTTGGCCAGCGTCTCCACGTTGTTGATTAGAGTCGAGTGTCCCCACAGGCCGTGCTCGGCGGGGTAGGGCGGTCGCGGGCTGGGGGACCCGCGTTTGCCTTCGATCGACGCCATCAACGCGGTCTCCTCGCCGCAGACAAAAGCCCCCGCTCCGATCCTCAGGTCGACATTGAAATCGAAGGGGGAATCAAAGATCCGTCCCCCGAGCAAGCCGAGCCGCCTGGCCGTGCGGATGGCCGATTGCAGCCGATTGATGGCCAAAGGGTATTCTCCCCGGATGTAAATGTAACCCTGGGACGCTCCGACGGCATAGGCGGCAATCGCCATTCCTTCGAGCACGCGGTGGGGATCGCTTTCGAGAATGCTGCGGTCCATGAAGGCCCCGGGATCGCCTTCGTCCGCGTTGCAGACGACATATTTTCTCTCCGACGGCGATTTCGCCACCAGCGCCCATTTTACACCGGCCGGAAAGCCGGCGCCTCCCCGGCCCCGAAGGCCGCTCCGGGTGATTTCCTTAACCACTTCTGCCGGGGCTTTTTCCCGCAGGGCCAGATGAAGAGCCCGGTAGCCGTTGGCTTCAATATAGGATTCGATGCGCTCCGGCTCGATCCGGCCACAGTTTTCCAGTACGATGGGCTTCTGGCGGGTAAAAAACGGCTGGGACAGATCGATGGCGGGATGCTCGGCCCGGACATTGTTGACGGCGGCCCGGATCAAAGCTCCGGTATCCGCGGGGGCGACGCGTTCGTAAAGGATTTCATCCGGGGGTTTCTCTGTTCCTCCCGCCGGACCCTGCGTCCTCACGAGGGGGCCGCGGGAGCAGAGCTTCATGCAGCCGACCGCCCGGACCTCAATCCGTTCATCGGCCCCGTCCGCCGGAACGGCGGCCCGCAGCCCTTCGAGCACCTCGCCTCCGTTGGCCGACAGGCATCCGGCCGCCGTGCAACAGGAAACGCAAACCGGTTTTCTTGCACGGCGTTCCTTGTCGGCGATGGCCTCGAGTTCACTCTTCTCCATGATCCGCCTCCCATTCTTTCAGCTTGTTGAGCACGTCTTCCGGGCCCTGGTGGCCGGCGACTTCCCCGTCGTAGACCACCGCGGGAGCGAGGCCGCACGATCCCAGACAGCGGGCGGTGGTGAGGCTCAGGCTCCCGTCTTCCGCCGACATCCCGTCTTTGAGGCCGCTTTCCTGCTCCACTGCCGCAAGAAGGGCTCCGGCGCCTTTGACGTAACAGGCTGTTCCCATGCAGATCGTGCAGGTGTGCCGTCCTCGGGGCTCCAGCGTGAAGAAATGGTAGAAGGTGGCGACGCCGTAGACGCGGCTCGGAGGGAGTTTGAGGGCGTGGGCGACGTAAAGCAGAAGATCGTTGTTCAGACAGCCGAAGAGCCCTTGCGCGCTGTGGAGCACTTCGATGAGCGAATCGGGCTGGTACCGAAGCTTCTTCATTGAAGTATCGAGCGACTTGAAACGATCGTCTCCGCTGGGGTGATCGCTGTTTTTAGTGCGAACACCGTTTCGCGAGGGCGTTATGGACGGAGGCTTCATGAGAGCGGCTGCTGGCCTTCTGTTGATTACTTCGGTGGAGAAACGAAGTCTAGCCGAGCTCACCCATCGCGTCTTGGCACTGCTTGTCCTCTTAGGGGCGGATTTTGTACAGAAGACCGCTCTTCCGAGTCTCCGTTATCCCCGAAACAGCAACAGGATCCCGCCTGAAAACCTGTGGTTTCGCAGGATCCTCCCCGGCCGCAGGGAGGTCGCTTGCCTACCTCTCCGCCCGATGGGAGGATTGGTATCTATTTCGGTGGTCCCAGGAGACGCTACCGCCGGATCGGCAAAATCACCAGTGCGCCCAACAGGCAGGAAACCGCAAGGAGGGCGAAGACCGGGGTGGTGCCGTACAAGTCGATCACCCAGCCGATGAGCGGGTCGGTCGTGGCGGCAACAAAATACGCCCACATGTTCATGACCCCGATCGCGGTGGCGGCGCGGTAGCGCCCGAGCAGGTCCGGACAAAGCGCCCAGTAGCACGATTGGGGGCCGTACACCAGGAAACCGGCCAGGAAGAGCAGAACCACCCCGAGCACGATCTGCTCCGGTGGCAGAAGGTAAAAAAGCACCAGCACAACCGCGGCCAGTGTCATAAGCAAGGCGATCGGTTTGGAGCGATTTGAAGCGAAGAGTTTGTCCGAGATGTAGCCGGTGCTCAGCGCGCCCAGCGCCATGCCGATTGGCAGCGCCATGCCGATCCAGAAGCCGAAACGCTGCTCTTCGTAAGCGGGCCCCAGCAGATGGGTCGGAAGCCAGACGATCAATCCGTACCGGGCGAGACTTTCGAAACCGATCGAAAGCGTGGCCAGCAGGAAGCGCCAGTTTCTGACCACCTGTCCGTAGCGTTGCAGCGAGGTCTCCTGGCCCCCGCCCAACGCACGCTTGTCCTCATCACGGTCCTCCGGAATGGGTGGATACCCTTTGTCTTCCGGCTTGTTGCGGGCGACAATGTAAAAGACGATCGCTCCGCCCGCCAGCAGTATGACCGGCAATTGGAAGAAGGCCCGCCACGAAAGCATCCCCGTCCGGACAACTTCGGTGAGCGCCGAAACGTCCGCCACCAGGCCTCTTATTTGGCCGGACGTCAATTCTTCCTGGTCCGGGAGGTCGGCGAGCGTTTCCCTGAACTCTTCAAGCCGCTCGGGTTCGATTACCGGATCGGTTTCGGATTTATCCGCGATTCTCTCCCCGTCGTTCTCGAAAATACGGAAATGCAACCTCCCCTCCGCATCTTCGGCCACGTAAACGATGCCCGTTCCTTCTTCAGGGATTTCTTCGCGGCTTTCCACCGTGATCAACCTGAAGTCGATGGAAGGCGGCTGGACCAGCATGTTAATGCCGCCACAAATGGCGAAAACGAGAACACCGGAACATCCCGCGGCGAACACGTAGAAGCCGAACGCTTTCCCCCGCTCTGAATGATGCCACCAGTTTGAAAGCATCCGGCTGCCCGGCGCCCACCCCATCGACTGGGCGTATCCATTGGCCGCCCATGGCACGAGCAGCGACACGAACGAGGTGGCGAAGCCGGTTATCCAATTGAACAAAGCGGAAAACAGCCCGCCCATGGCCATCATCTTCCGGCCGCCGAACTTATCGCCAAGGTTGCCGTTGATGAACTGACCGATCCCGTAGCAAAGCAGCAACACCATGCTGAAGACCCCGAGCTGTCTGTACGTCAAGCCGAGATCGGCTTCGATGTACGGAAACGCCCACCCGTAGTTGTGGCGGCCGAGGTAATAGAAGAGGTAACAGAACATCAACGCCAACAGCATGCCCCACTGGGCGCGGCGGAAGGATTTTGGCGCGGGACTCGGCGGGCGGCCGTCAGGGGAATCAGATGGGTCCATTGGGAAGAATTTCGGGTTGGAGTGGTGAAGCTTTGGAGGTGCGGGTAGCCGGAAGTAACCCGGCTACGGTGAGAGTTTCGCAATCAATGCACAGGCCTGCGATGAAAAAACGGCATTGGCAGATCGATCTGATACTTTAACGCAATCAAACCACTGAGAAGACAAGCCTTCCGGAGTCCTATTCGGTGTCCGGGACTACAGGCTGTACCCAGGCCTTTTCTTTTTCGCCTTCGGAGTAGTAATTTTCTTTGTCTTTCGAGGAGATGACCCGTGCGCGGACGTAGAGCTCGTCGCCCTCGAAGGAGTAGGCGGCGGTGGTGCCCTCAACCGTATCAAGAACGACGCCGATGTCGTCGCTGTACTTGCGCGTGACCCCGAGTTCCCCGCCGTCCTCGTCCAGGATCGCTTCGCTGTCCGGATCGAAGCCGCGCCGGGTTCCGATGAATTCAGTGGTGTAGGTCACCCCGTCCTCGGCGTCGATCTCGATGGAAATGTTGTCGTCGTTTACGCGTATCCGCCGCAGGGTGACGCCGCTGCTGGAATAAAAATCACCCGACTCCAGCGCGTCGATCAAGTACTCAGGGGTCAAAAACTTGGACCGGACCTGGACCCAGCCCCGGCCGGGCCGCGAGACGTCCGAGGAACTGTCCTCGTAGTTGTGGGAGTCGTCGACCGCGAGACCGTAAATCACATCGAGCCCCTTTTCGCCGAGACGCTGGGCGAGGATGATATCCCACATACGTTCGAGGCTTTTGTGGGTGTCGTCGCCGTAATTGCGCGAATTGCGGTGGCCGTTGTAGACCTCGAAGAAGCGCAGGTCTTCGACCGGCGCCATGTCTTCGGCGGTGACCCGCCAGCGCCAGTTGGGGTGGTTCAAGTGCGGCAGCATGGGCTGGCCGGTCTCGTCGCGTTGCTGCATCACCGCCTCGATGTTCTTTTCGATGGTTTCGCGTGCCCCGTCGCCTCCCTGCGGAGGAATGAAATCGACCAGGTTCGTGACGTTGACGTGAATATAGTCGGTGATCTCCTCCGCCTTGAGCATCAGGAAGCGATTCGGTTCCTCGAAAAAGGTCCGGAATTCGTTGAGCGGTTTGAGCCGGACGAGCTCTTCCCCGAGCTTCATGTGCTCCTCGGGAGGACGGCGCGCGCCCGAGCCCCCGCCTTCCGGGATGCGTTCGAGCTCGGCACGGAATTCCTCGTCGACCACGCGGGTTTCCACCCAGTCCTCGCCGAAACGCTCCCGGTAGAGCTCGAGGGCCTCTTCGCCTTTGCCGCGGGTAAAACGATGCTCAATCGGATGAATCCATTTTGTCCCCCGCGAAATCACATTGTGGTCGGAGAGAGCGAGGAAATGGTATCCATTCCGCTTATACCAATCCGCGATAACTTCCGGATAATGGTCGCCGTCGCTCCAGAGGGTGTGGGTGTGAAGGTTGCCCTTCCACCAGTAGTAGCCTTCTTCGTCCGCTTCGGGGGCTTCGTAGTTGCCGGTGTCGCCGTCATAGGCGCCGGCGGGCATCGCGGAAAGCAGGAAAATCATCCCGGCGGCGGCGGCTGTTATTGCGGCGGCATGGGGTGTCTGGAATGTCGGTAAGCGGGTGAGCGTGAAGTTCATGATCAGTGTTTTTGAGGTTAGGTGAAGGCTCCTTTCGGAGTTGTGTCCTTGCCGGTCCGGAGTCGCCGGTTGAGCTTCCGTCGAATATCGTCGAGGGAATCGCCGGCACAAAGATTTCTCAGGGGATGCAACGAGTCGATTAATACGATGTCGGCGGGAACCTCCTTGATAGGCTGCCGCGGAATCGACGCGTGCCGTAGCCAGACAGGGAATATTCCGGCGTCCCGCGCCCCGCAAATGTCATCGGTCCAGTCATCGCCGACAAACACGGCTTCGCCGGGGGATACTCCCAATGCGGCGAGCAGCTTTCGAAAGCCGTCGGGATTCGGTTTCAGGAGGATATCGTTCGTGCCGCCAACGATGACGCTGTCGAACATGGCCATCAACGATCTGAACTGTTCGACGTGACGCCCGCGTTCGTGCACGGTGGAAGCGTTGGTCAGCAGGCCGACCTTGAAGTGCCTGCGGAGTTCGCCGAGTACCGGCATCGTGTCGGGAAGCAGGCGCGTCTCAGCGTCGACGCGGTCCCAGTATTCCGCTTCCCAGGTCGAGAGAAGGGTGTCCTGAAGCTCGACATTGAAATGGCGGCAAACCTTGTGCCATTGACGGACTTTATGGGCGGGTGAATTGCCGCCTTCCTCGGCGCGGATTCGCCGATAGGCGCCGATAAAGAGATTCCAGTCGGGAAGATCCAGCCACTCGAACAGCCTTCGTTGAATCCAGCGTTCCGCCGTGCGAAACCCGTTTGCCGAGTTCACCAGCGTCTGATAAAAGTCAAAGAGGACCGCTTTAAGCATGGGATCTCAGCAAATGCCGCGCTCGACCGATTCAATCGCGTCCCCACTTCTTGAGGTACGTGCCGAATATCTCTTCTTCGGAAGGAATGTGTTCCGGGATCGGATTTGTCATGATGGTGTAGTTGAGGAAGTGGCGCCAATCAATGTTTTCAGACGTCATATTGCCCGCCCAGGTTCCACAGCCGAGGCTGTCGGTCGTGGGCATGCCGCTCCCCCAGCCGCCGCTGTTGGCGGCGGTGTGTCCCATATTGCAGACCACCCGCCCGACGTTGCTTTTCAACGCGAGTTCGGTCCGGCGCTCCTCGTTGAGGCTGTGGATCGACACCGAATGTCCCTCACCGGAGAATTTGAGCATCCTGCCGATGCGGTCGACCATCTCGCTGAAGTCGGACCACTTCCACACGGTCAGCACCGGGGAGATTTTTTCGCCGGAGAAGCGGTCGTCCGGACCGGGTTTGATACCCAGCACCATGATGACGCGAGTTCCGTCGGGAACCTTGATGCCGGCTTGTTCTGCGATGAAGGACGCGGGTTTGGCCACGACCTCGCGGTTCAGCGTTTTGCCGTCCGGCCAGTAGTACTTCCGGAGGGCTTCGCGCTCCTTGTCGTTGCACAGGTGGCAGCCTTCCGCCTTCAGGGCCTCGAGCATCTCGTCGTAGATGCCCTCTTCGAGGGCTACGGCGTTTTCCGAGGAGCAGGAGGCGGCGTTGTTGGCCGTTTTACTCTTCACGATTTTCGCCGCGGTCGCCTTGAGGTCGACGGTGGCGTCGACGATGGAAACGACGTTGCCGGCGCCGACGGTGTGGGCGGGCTTGCCGGCTTCGTAGACCACGCGCACCAGCGCCGCGCCCCCGGTAGCTATAGCAAAGTCGCACCGGCCCATCAGCTCACGTGTCTTGGCGTGGGAGGTTTCGCTGATGCACTGAAGCAGGTCTTCGGGCGCGCCGACTTTGCGCAGGCCTTTGCGGCCGAGCTCGACGGTCTGCGCGGTGCTGCCCTGGGTGCGCGGGTGGGGCGAAACAATCATCGCGTTGCGGGTCTTGAGAGTGCTGAGGCCGAGGCAGCACACTGTGGATTCGGGATTGGTGCAGGGGACGACATTGGCGATGACTCCCATCGGTTTGGCGAAGATCTTCAGGCCTTTTTCCGGGTCCTCTTTCACCAGGCCACAGGTTTTGGCGCCAACCTGATCCCGCAGGGTACCGATGGTCTTGGTGAATATCTTGGCGACCTTGTGCTCGTACACACCGATGCCGGATTCGTCCACGGCCTGCCGGGCCAGCTTCTTTCGGTTCTCCTCCTTCTGCCACTCCCATCCGGCCGCCAGGACCATCTCGTCGACCTTCTCCTGCGGCCAGTCCTTGATGACCTCGAAGGCCTTGCGCGCCTTGACGTACATGGCCTCGAGTTCTTCGGCGGCTCCGTCGGATGCGGCCCGGGTCTCGGGCATCGCTTGTTTGCCGGTTTTGGTTGATTCAGCCATGGTTCAATGTCTCTTTCGGGGGTTCTTGGGATCCTCGATTTCCTCCACGATGGCAAACCCGCTGGCGGGGATCTTCTTGCGGCGTTCCAGCTCTTCCTTCCATTCCTCAAGCGAGTGGGTCTGGGCGGGTACGGCGTGTTTGTCGCGGTCGGCGAGAGGGGGGACGGGCCGGTCCGCCGGTCCGTCGTACAGGTCTTTCGGAGTCAGCACTTCGCCGAGGCGTGACGTGCCCTCGCGTTCGACTTCCTCCATGTAGTGCGCGCCCGCGCCAAACGAACGGGTGACTGCGATGATCGTCCAGGTTGCCTCGGGCGAGAAATCCATATCCGCCATGATCGCGCCTGTTGCGCCGAGCATGTCGATGTCTACCGGTGATGAGCCGGCTTGTTGGGCGGCTTTAACGACCTCCTTCATAAACGCGACGTGTTCGCCGGCCACGCCGAGTTTTTCGGCCCGGGCGATCATGCGCTTCGCGGCCGGATCCTTCAGCATCAGGTCCGAGACCCCCAGCGCCTCGTCATCGCCGTAATGCCTGACGAGTTCCGCCGCCATTTCCGGGAGAGGCTTGTCTTCTTTCCTGGCGCGTTCGAGATAGGACGTCAGGCGGTTGCCGAAGGCCGCGTACGCGCCGTAGGCATGGCCGAAGGCGAGAATGGAGGCGCCGCAGGCCTGCGTCAGGAATGTCTTGGACCGCGCCACGAGCCGGGACAGGGTCGCCGGCATCGACAGGCCGTCCTCCAGGGCAAGGATGAGGATGTAGTTGAGCATTTTCTCCTCTTCCTCGGTCGGGATGCGCGCCTGGAAATCCACGAAAAGCATGTCCACGACGCCGTAGCCCTCTTCAACCAACTCCGTGGTATCATACCCGCGCGCGACAATCCGGTGGATGTTCTTGTAGGCAACCTCGGAGACCCATTGGAACGGCGGGCGTTTTTCGTCGAGGGGCACCGTTCCGTGCTCACGGTTGATGTAGTCGTAGG
The DNA here is from genome assembly GCA_003558065.1 of Opitutia bacterium. Taxonomy (GTDB): domain Bacteria; phylum Verrucomicrobiota; class Verrucomicrobiia; order Opitutales; family T3Sed10-336; genus PXDC01. Next base: position 24,186 of record PWMU01000018.1, read on the forward strand.
GCAACCGGGGATCATCCAGATTCCCGATCTTTTCCTTTGCCTCGTTGTCTTTCAGATTATCCATTTCTTATACTCTCCGGATTCCTTATGTTTCTTGGCGTAGGCCTGGCGTTCTTCCTGCTTGGGCACTTTGCGGTCTTCAGGGCCGACGTATTTGATCATGGAAAGATCCAGCATCTGCACCATGGGCTCGTTCCGCGAGGCGGCCCAGGCCCGGCCTTTCTTCACGGTAAACACCGCGTGAGCCGCGCAACTGTACCCGCGCACCACGCTGCCGATGCACCAGGCCGCGTTCGGCGCAAAGCCGATATCGCACAGTGCCGTATTGCCTGCGCCGACGCAATTGACCGGAACGTACGCGCGCCCCTCCTTTTCACGGCGGGCATGGAAGTGTTTCTCAATCGCGCGCTGCAGCCGCAGGTAAACCCCGTCGAGTTTCAACTGTTCCTGCTTGAGGTGGGTGGGTTCGGCGCGCGGGTCGCCGTCGCGGTGCTGGGGCTGGCCCATTCCCATTACCGGCTGTTTATTGTCGAGATAGGTGTCCACGAGGATCTTGGCGATCTCCTCGATGGTCTTGCCCTCGGCGAGGGCGCGTTCGAGGTACTCGTTCATCATGTAGCCGTGGGCCGCTCCCGGGCCGTGGGCGCTGCCGAAGGTCATTACTGAGGAGGCCACGGCCGCCGGGAGGTTGGGCCGTCCGGCGGTCACGGCGATGGCGGATGCCGCCGAGGGCGACATCGAGTGCTCCATGAACTCGCCCATTTCATACTTGAGCATTTTCTCTTCCGCTTCGGTCGGAATACGGGCCTGGAAGAGCACGAACATGGCGTCGCAAAAGGAGTAGCCTTCCTCGGCCAGGTCGCTGAGATTATAGCCGCGAAGCACGGTTTTCTCTTCGGTCTTGTAGGCGATCGACGTTTTTCTGGGGAGAAGCGGATCCCGCCCCCTTGATGTCTTCTGTTCTTTCTGATCCATCTCCATTAATCCGGGTTAAAAACAAAATCCGAGCGCCGACAGGATTCCGCTCGGGTCAGTTAAAGGTAAGGTAATACTGATTGCAGTGTAGGTGCTTGATTGATGACGATACTGGGGGGGATGGCGACCGAAATGAAAATTTCCTCTTAGTCAAAAAAAATTCCTGGAACTCCCATTTCGCCGGAATAGTTCCAGTTCAGCCAACCGCCGCCGGGAGCGTGCCGTTACAGAGAAAGTCGAGGAGGGCGTAGTTGTTTGTGCTCCCGCCGCTCAGCCGATCGGCGTAGTCGGCGTTCAAGCGATGATTGACGATAAAGGGCACCTCCTGTTCGTGCAACCCCCCGTGGGAGCGGAGGCCGTTCCGGACCGCGGAAAGGTCGTGCCATTCGGCGGTTCGTCCCAGGACCGTGTTTCGATCGCCCAGGACCACCAGCTCCCCGATGCGGTCACCGGGGAGGGAGAAACGGTTTTCGGCTTCCTCCCGGGAGAGCACCAGCTCGACGCCGGGAACTCCCTGAAGGATGCTCCGGGCGGCCGCGATGTCTTCGGGCTTTACGTAAACGGTGGCAAAGGATCCGAGCGCACCGTGATGGACGACGTAGGGGTCGGTGATCGGCAGGATGACGCGGGGGGCGTCGATACCTTTTTCATTCAGCAGGGATTCGAGGTACCGGACGCGGGGGGAGCCGTCGGGATTCGTCTTGTCGTTCATGCCGTGATCCGCGGTGATCCCGAGCAGGACGCCCTGGCTGTCGATTTCGCCGAGGAACCGGTCGAGCCGCGCGTAAAAGGCCCTCGCCTCCGGTGCTTCGGGCGGGTGCTTGTGCTGCACGTAATCGGTGGTGCTCAGGTAGAGAAGATCCGGCCGACTTTCCCGCAGGAGCCAATTTCCGGCTTCGATGCAGTAGACGCTGGATTCCGGATCGTAGATCCCCGGGCTCGGCCGCCCGATTTTTTCGACGACGCCGGTGATGCCGTTTTTCTCGTCGCTGGTTTCGGCGGCTTTTTCCACCGAGAAACAGATTCCGTTCCGGAGATCCTTGCCCAGCAGCTGGCACAGTTTGTCCTTGGTCGTGACGACGGCGACTGACTTTTCGACCCGGCTGAACGCGGACAGTACCGTCGGGCAGCGGAGGTGGGCGGGGTCGTTCATCATGATCTCCCGGTCCCGCCGGCGGTCGTAGTAAAAGTTGCCGCAGATTCCGTTTACGGAGGGAGGGGCGCCGGTGACCAGCGCCAGGTTGTTCGGGTTGGTGAAAGACGGGATCACCGACCGGGCGACCCCGCAAGCCCCCTTCGTCCGGATCCGTTCGAGATTCGGTGTGACGTCACGCGCGGCCTCCAGGTATTCGGGGGCGGTTCCGTCCAGACAGACGAGCACGATCGGCTTATCCCGAAGAGAAAAAGCGTTCCCGTTGACCGTTACATTCGGTTTGTTCGCGTTCATCGGCTGAGGCCGGATTCCGGCGCGGCTCAAACATTGTCCCCCGAGAAAACACAAAGCACCTGGGCGGTCTTGTTTCCCGGATTCAGCAACCGGTGCTTCTCGGTCGCGTCGATGTACGCGCAGTCGCCTTTCTTGAGCCGGTAACGTTCGTCGCCGTACTCCAGTTCCACCGTGCCCTCGACGACCATGATAAATTCTTCGCCTTCGTGCGGCAGCGCTTCCTTTCGAGGCTCTCCCTCCGGCAGCTCGAGAAGGAGGGGCTCCATCAGCTTGGCGTGCTTCGTCGCGGCGAGCGAACGGTAAACGATACTCGACTTCGGGCGGTCGCGGTCGACTACGGGACCCTCTTTCGCCGCCACGACCACGATCTTTCTTTTTTCGTCCACCCCCTCTACCAGCTCGGAGAAAGTGACTCCGAGAGCTTCCGCGATCCGTCCCAGTGCGGCGAGAGACGGGGTGACCCGAAAATTCTCCACTTTGGAAAGGACGCTCTGGGTCAATTGGCTGCGCTCGGCCAGTTGACCCAGAGTCAATCCCCGCTTCTTGCGGATTTCTCGAATGCGTTGTGCCAGGAATACAAGGTTCATAAAAAGGGAGGAAACTGTTCTTTATGGTAAAGGCGGCGCCTCCTGCAATCCAATTGCGAGGCTACAGGCGCCAAACTCTTTCCGCCCGTGAAATAGGATTTTTTCCCGGGGGGTGTGGCGCGGCCGGTGGTCGCCCCCGCCTTCGCTGAATCCCGGGAGATGGGCGGGCCGGAAGTGCGCGGCGGGGGACTCCGGGGGTTAACCCGTCGCAAAGGGAGGGAAGTGCCTTTCCGTGGCGACCGGGGTTATCCGGGGAGATTCCGGGCCGATCCCGGCGGCCTACGGCTTTACGGCCACGCGCAGCACATCCTTATTCGCGATAGCGTAGTCGAAGGCCTCGGCGATTCTCGCCAGTGGAAAGGATTTCCCCACGACTCGATTGAAGGAAAAACGGTCGTGATGGGCCTCCAGGAAGCGGAGCGCGGTCAACAGGTCCCCCGGCGCATAATTGTGCACGCCGCTGAGCCGCAGCAGGCGGGTTGTGACCAGCCGGAGGTCGATCTCGGCCAGAGCTCCGGGGAAGACGCAGCCGGCCAGCGCGTAAGCCGCGCCCTGTTTGAGCGCGGGCAGGGCTTCAGCTACCGCCGGGGGATGCCCGCACACTTCGATCGCCGCGTCGAAGCCGTAAGACCCCGCGACCTCGCGGGAAAACGCCTCGAGCCCGCCGGGACCGGCCTCGTCGACGCGCAAAATGTGGGTGGCTCCGAATTCCCTGGCGAGCTTGAGGCGCTCGGGAAAGGTGTCGGTAACCAGCACCGCGCGGCACCCGCTGGCGGACGCGAGGGCGGCTGCGCAGAGTCCCAGCAGCCCAGCCCCCTGGATGAGCACCGCCTGGCCGGGGCGGATGTTGGCGGTGCGGTGGGCGGCAGCGACGGTCGCCATGGCGCAATTGGCAAAGACCACTTGGTCGAATTCCAGTGAGTCGGGAATCTTGTAGATTGCCGACCCCGGGGCGAGGTAAATGAAATCGGCAAAGCCGCCGTTGAGCGGCGGAAGCGTATCCACCGATTCATGACCGTACTTGAAAAGCGTCGCGCATTTCTGTGGCAGGCCGTCTCCGCAGTAGAAACAGTGACCGCAACTTGCGGCGACGCTCCAGGTGACCCGGTCGCCCGGCGCGAGGGGCTCCCCGGCGGCGTCCCTGCTCAGGTTTTCGCCCAGCCGCGAAACCACGCCGCAGATTTCATGGCCCAGGATCAAAGGCCCTTCCGGGGTGCGGTGGCCGAGGAAGGTGTGGATATCCGAACCGCAAATCGCGCTCGAGGCAACCCGGACGATCGCCTCCTCCGGTTCGGGGGCGGCGAGGTCGAATTCCCGGATCTCCAGTTTGCGCGTTTTCGGATCAAAGACCGCCCCCCGGCAAGAGGGAGGGAGTTCCGCATCCGGATCACGAACCTTTTTCGAATTCCCGGGGGAGTTGCTGCTTGGTTTGGGACTGCTTGTCATTATGCTTGATAAGAAAACATTAGTCATCTATGTCAATTATTAGTTTTTAATGAAGAAGCCGGCCAACCTCCTGAAAAATCTCCCTCCCCCCGATGCCGAGGAATTTTTCGAAACGCTGCTCGATCAGCCCGACTTTCGTCTCGAACGGATCGTTTCGCAGGGCCATGTCACGCCCCCGGGTGAATGGTACGACCAGGACCGGGACGAATGGATCCTGCTCCTGAGCGGCGGTGCCACGCTTCTGTTCGAACACGAGGAACAGCCGGTCCGTCTGGAGGCCGGCGATCATCTCCACCTGCCGGCCCATGTCCGCCATCGGGTGGAGTGGACCGATCCCGCGCAATCCACCATCTGGCTCGCCCTTCATTTTCGCGGCAAAGTCGGCGCAGCAGCGCCCGGCTGAGAACAATCTCCCCCCGGGTCATGTCAGGTTTGCAACAAGACCGCCGGAACGTGCTCTTCATCCTTTCCGATGACCAGGGCCCGTGGGCGATGGGATGCGCCGGCAATTCCGAAATAGAGACACCCAATATGGACCGACTCGCGGTCACCGGAATGAGGTTCGATAACTTCTTCTGCGCCAGTCCTGTCTGTTCTCCAGCACGAGCGACGCTCCTGACGGGGCGCCTGCCTTCGCAGCATGGGGTACATGACTGGATCAACGCCGGAAACACGATCGCGAAATACGAACCGGCGCGAAACGGTGAACTGATCGAGTATCTCAAGGATCAAGTTGGCTACACGGATCTTCTGTCGGCGGCCGGATATTGTTGCGGAATAAGCGGCAAGTGGCACCTGGGGGATTCTCACCACCCGCAAAAGAGCTTCGACTACTGGGGTGTTCATGCCAAAGGCGGCGGCCCCTACTTTAATGCACCGATGATAAGAGGCGGCGGAATCCATGAAGAACCGGGTTACGTCACCGATGCCATCACAGCCAATGCTCTCCGCTGGCTTGAAGGGCAAAAAGCCGGCAAACATCCCTTCTACCTGAGCGTTCATTATACCGCGCCGCATTCGCCCTGGTCACGCAATAACCACCCCACCGAGGTGTATGACCGTTACTACAATGATTGCCCCTTCAAATCCGTTCCCGAGCATCTCACGCCCCCTGACTGGGTTCAGAACGTTTCCATCCCGGTGAAAACGGCTGAGCAGCGTCGTGAGCATCTCAGTGGTTACTATGCTGCTGTAACGAGCATGGACAGAAGTATCGGGAGATTGATCGATTGGCTGGAAGCCAATGGCCTTCGAGAAGAGACGCTGATCGTCTTTACGAGTGATAACGGGATGAACATGGGACACCATGGCGTGTATGGCAAAGGAAATGCCACATTCCCACTGAACATGTTCGAGGAGTCGGTAAAAGTCCCTTTTATTGTATCCAACCCCGGCCGCGTCGCACAGGGAACCGTAAACAGCGATCTGGTCAGCCAGTACGATTTTATGCCAACATTGCTTGACTACGTCGGGATTGAGAATCCGCAGCGCGAACAGCTGCCGGGAAGGAGTTTTGCCGGCGTATTTCGCGGGGCAGAAACGAAAAGTGATTCACACATCGTGGTATTTGATGAGTACGGGCCGGTTCGTATGATCAGAAATCGGAAATGGAAGTACGTCCACCGCTTCAACCATGCACCCAACGAGTTGTATGACCTCGTAAGTGATCCTTACGAGCAGCGCAATATGGCGGGAGACGTGAATTGCCATACTGTTGAAAATAGATTGCGGACCTGTCTGACAGAATGGTTTTCTCGATACGTTATTCCGGAACGTGACGGCTCAATGAAACCTGTTACCGGGAACGGGCAGCTTGGATTGTGTTGGGAGAAGGAAGAGGGGAGGCTCCCCTTTAATCCGGGCTGTACGCGCCGGGCTGGAGTAAAAAATGAAAGAGAGTGTTAGGAACGTAACGTACCGGGCGGACATCCGGCCTGTGGTGGTTGAAGTTTAAATGTCTCTCGAACTACCTGGCGCGTTAATCCGGATTGTCTGATCCGGGTGGTTCTGCCGAGGGATCCCGGATCGGAATAGAGCTCGTGGACACGGTCACCTGTCGTAACACTTTCGATTTCACGAGATTTCGGTAACGCTGGATTTCCTGATCGCCAGGTTCATCCTGAAACAAGGGGGAGGTGCCATTTCGGACATGATGGCAAACGCCAGCGTGCCGGCGTCGATCCCAAGGGCTACAAGTCCAGGCACATGCCGGACTGGAAAGCGGACAACGCCTTCACAACTCCTACGGCTAGCCTGAGTGGCGCTCGGTTAGGGGGCTCGACCGGCGGGATTGGGCTTATGGAGAGTGGGAGATTCAGGCCGGTTGGTCGACACGCCCCACCATGCTGGCGCATGGTCCCCCCTCTCAAGAGCGGTGGGGTGTGTCCCTTGTACCCATCCTTCCATCGATCGACCCGCTTATCCGAGCGGCATTCCTCCATACCCCGTAAAGTGAGAGTATGAAAAAAATGAGCAGCAACGACGATGGATTTCTCTCAGCCCGCATGAAACGCATCCTTTCCGATTCCCGCGATTATCGACAGAACTTCACCTGATGGGAATTTCCCGATCGCAAACGACGAAGTTCCGCGTGGTTGACAAAGGCTATACGGTCGTCCTTTCGGAACTCTAATGACTTCACCTGCACACCCGGCGTTGTTTCGAGCGAAGCTACCATGCCAAAGCTCAACAAGCAGCCGTATCCATTCATCGAATCGTTCAGTCCCGAAAAACGCCGGCGATAGCGACGGACCCAAACCGCGTCCGCCTCCCGTCACCACGGCGCATTTCCCTGCAAAATCGATTGATCTCATAAGAAGTGTACGATTCTCAAGGTTGCAGGAAGGTTTTCGGACACGCAATCATCGTGTAGCGACGAATTCGGCCCTCGGAGTTTCATCCAGGCCTGGATGATTTACTCCCTGACACATCTGACACAGAAACCGAGATCCTTATTTAACGGGAAACGGGTGACTTTGTCGTAATCGAGTTCCATCTTCCGCGACCAGGCGACACCGGAATCGCGTTCCGTTGATGACCACCAGTATCCGGCGCGCCCGCGGCTCACAAAATAGCCGGTGGAGGTTCGCAATCCTCCGGGCAAGGCCGAAAACCCGCTTTCGTCCGTCGCCGCTTCGTTTAGTCCGTCCAACCACCCGGGATGACCGGCCGCCTCGGTCCGGGTGCTTTTTAACCGATTGACGACATCGGTGCCTCCGCCGCGCCAACCGGCCGCGTTGACTTCCTCATAGCTCATACCCAGATACATCTCCAGAATCTTCCAGTCGTCATCGGTCGCCATGCGCCACCCTTCCGGGCATAGGCCGGATTCATTGTCCGTGGCATACCAATTGTACAAAGCTCCATACGCCGCATACGTTTCTTTGTCGTTCTCATACCACGAGTAGGCGCCGGTCTTATTGTCCCGCCAGGCGGAATAGTCCTCTCCAGGAGAATCAATCGGCGTCCCGTCACGATAATGCGTCACCCTGAGGTTTTCGGCCAACCACTCCTGCCCGCCTATGACCACCGTTCTATATTCGTTGCCATCGATATCCGTGACCCCCGAGCCTTCCTCAAAAGAAAGGAGCCGTTCCCCGATTCCGATTCTTTCAAGCGCTGAACCTGCGGGAGGCCTGATGCCGAAAGGCTGGGTGGTGATATAGGTCCCGCCCTCACCGAAGAAAGCCGCCCGGATATAACCGCCGACTTGCGACAGCTCGTTCAGGTCAATCGAGCCCTCATCATGAACGACCACGCCGCCGGATACCCATTTCACGGTTACGTACCGGGAGGCGTCGATTTCGATGGTTCCGTTCCGCCGATCCACGCTGATCGACTCAATCACGGGCGGCGCCGGCCCATCGTGTCCGTTCGATGTAATGACCGAAAAAAAGCGCCCCTCCTCCAGGCAACGTCGCACCGCATCCCTGGAAAACTCCGGCAGGACCAGCTCGACCCAACGGCGTCCGAGGCTCGACCGCGTGTGCATGTCGTCGGTCGCAAACCCCCAGACCGGCCGATCCGGCATCGTTCGGCTCAACATTCCGTCCCAAAAACTTCGATCTCTCCTGTTGTTCATCTCCTGTCCTACCAGGTTGTCGAAGCGTTCATAAAAATCGGCAAACCATCCTTCAAGGTCATCGGTGAGCACTTCCACTTTATTCCGCTCCCGAAGCCGATAGGGGTGCGCCCAGAACATCAACCCGTCGTCTTCGGTGACGGCTTTCAATGAGACCTCTTCTTTGCCCGCGCCGGTGTGCGAATCGACCCGTCCAAACTCTCCCTCATAGTCGCTGAACAGGCTCACCAGGTGGTTGTGATTGGATATCTCGTTTCCCTTTATGGAAATCATTCCCATTTCGGAAGGATTCCGGTCTTCGTATTCCAATTCCTCCGGCTGAAGCGCGCCTTCGTTCAGGAGCCTTTGAGCCCGCACCGCATAGCGCCCCCAGGGAGCCATGTCTGAGAACTCCGTCCAGGGATAGGTTACGGCATTGTGATCCGTGATCGCCAGAACCGTATACCCTAAGTCATGGTACCTATCGACTGCGGTGTTCGGTGCCAGGCGGCCGTCACTGCGTGTCGTATGCGTGTGCAGGTTCGCTTTATGGCGCGTGTCGGTCTCCCAGTCCGCGGTCTCGTAGGGATTTTGAATCTCCCATGCGGGAAGATCGGTCGCTCCCGTCTGAAGATTCGCGAACCCAAGCAACAGAACGGCGGCAACCAGCCGGCCACAGAGCAAATTGACAGCGTTGCGCCTTCCTGTCTTACGTAGCTTTTCTTTCATATTCCTTCGCCTTGTGGGTTCACTTAATGGCGATTGCGCATGATTGGTCAACAGAGGAAATGTGTGCCCTGGTGAAGTCGCGGCGGGAGCCGGGCTTGTGGCTGGAGGACGTTCCGCTACCGGAATATGACTCCAACGACGTAGTGATACGGGTTCACAAGACCGGCATTTGCGCGACGGATCTGCACATCTACAATTGGGACAAATGGGCGCAGGAGACAATTCCAGTTCCCATGGTTGTCGGGCATGAGTTCGTCGGCGAGATTGTGGCGGTTGGATCCAACGTAAACGACTACCGTACGGGAATGATCGTGAGCGGGGAGGGACACCTCGTCTGCGGACGGTGCCGCAACTATATGGCGGGGCGGCGACATCTCTGCAATCACAGCGAAGGAATCGGCGTAAACCGGCCGGGCGCGTTCGCCGAATATCTGGTGATTCCCAACGCGAACGTTTGGGAACACATGTCGGGGATCGACCTGGAAATCGCCAGCATCTTTGATCCATTCGGAAACGCCGTTCATACGGCGCTGCAATGGGAATTGCTCGGTGAGGACATCCTGATCACCGGCGCCGGGCCAATCGGTGTCATGGCAGCGGCGGTCTGCCGCCATGCCGGCGCCCGGGACGTCGTCGTATCCGACCTGAACCCGTGACGCCTTGACCTCGCAAAAAAGATGGGGGCGACGCGCCTCGTAAACGCCCGCGAGGAAGCAATCGAGGAGGTGCAAAAAGATCCGGGGATGGCCGAAGGATTCGACATCGGCCTCGAAATGTCCGGCTCGCCACA
>PWMU01000086.1 GCA_003558065.1 Opitutia bacterium
AACACCCCCTCTCAAGCGGTTGTATTTTTTGAGATGCGGAAATTCGCCGATTTTTTTCGATGTCCCTATATGTGGGCTTGAAATAACCCTTCAGGCGAGCCTCGCAACCGCTTCGCGAAGGGTGTCGGGCTTGAATTTGGTGTACCGGTCGTTCATTGCATCGGAAGCATGGCCGGTCAGAACACGGCGAACCTCTTGGGAGACGCCGGCATCGGCGAGATTCGAATTGAAGGTGTGCCGGAGTGAATGAAAGGTTTTCGCGCTGAAACGTCGGCCTTTACCTTCCTTCTTCTCGCCGACAATCGTTTCCACGCCCGCCTTGCGCATGATAGCTTCGAAGGTCTTGGAGAGTCCGGCGCGGCCTCCGACGGGCTTTTCTGCGAGCTCGGGGCAAATAAATTCGCTCCGTTGGGCTTTCTCTTTCCCGGCCAGCGTCTCCAGGTGGTTCAATAGCTGCGAATGAAGGGGGACGACCAATTCTTTCCGGCGTTTCCCGCGGCTGGTTTTCTCCGGAACATAGGTCCATGAACCGCCCGCCAGATCAACGGCCTGCCAGCGCATGTTACACGCATCGCCCAAACGGGCGCCGGTGTAGCGGCCGACCAGAATCGCCGTCTCCCAATCGCTTCCCTGGCATTCTGTGAGTATCGACTCGACCTCGCCATCCGTGAAAGGCTGGCGGCTTTCCGAGATCGCGTCGGGGAATTCGACGTTGACCGTGGGATTCCGCTCGATCATACCGGCGCGCAGAGCGGCATTCAGGGCCGTTCTAAGAACTTTTCCGGTCAGGGTGACGGTCATGCCTCCCTTGCCCTTGGCGATTTCGTTATCAAGAAAAGACTGAATTTCCGTTCCCCGGAGGGTTGCGATATTGGCAGCGGCCCGTTCCTGATCAAGATGCGCGAGAAAATCCCGAACTACCTGACTGTACCGTTCCGCAGTTTTCTCCGCCTTTGTGGCTTTGATTCGTTTCGACCAATCATTCAGGAACTTGCTGATCGAGACGGTATCCGGCCGTTTCCCGGTGGCCTTCTCGTAGATGTCCCGCACAACTTTGGAGACTTGTGCGCCCATGGCGTCTCCGTCCACAAGATCGCTCGCGCTTCCTTCCCACAGAAACGCCAGCCGAAGGGCTTCGTCTCTCTTCGTCAATTTCGTGGATCTCGACATCCATTTTCCGTTCGGCCCCTTGAATCGGGCCATCCAAAACTTACTATTCTTCGGCTGAAGGTAGACGCTTGCCATGACAGCACTAACAAACACTAACACGCCACTGATGTCAATTATGTTTATTGATGTTTGCTAAACGGCTTAGGTATGCGAAATTGGCTTCATAGGTAGGCATTGAATAGATACGCGGGTTCGATTCCCGCCCTCACCTCCAGCTCGCAAAGTGTTAGTGTTGAGGCGGTTCTGAAAAGGACGCCTCATTTATTGGCCTATAGTTGCACTACAACAAGCGTGGAAGACTGCTGAACGACGTCGCAACGAAGCCATTTGCCAACAAATTGAGGCCAAACAACCAGCAGAACAGAAGGGAAAACTCAGCTCACCGCCCCACCCGCAGCCGCAGAAACCTGGCGTCGGATACGGAGACCGGCTGTTCGTCGCGGATTCGCAGGATCTCGTAGTCGCCGTTGACCGTGCTGTTCAGCATGACCGCCGATTTATCAGCCACTTGGTTTGACCGGACAACGTTCTTCCCTTCTCCGTCAAACAAACGGGACGAGCCCGGATATAGAAGCCATACGAATAGCCTCGAACGGAATTCCCCGCAAACAGGTTCTCTGTACTATTTCCAGCCCAGATACCTACCCAAAAATCCGAAAACTTGATGCCGCACAGTATACACAGAAGTGTGACCAAAACCGCTTACCTCCCACCACTTCTCCTGGGGACATGAAAAAAGGCGGACGAGGAACCCCAGCTGGAAAACAATCAGGTAGTTTACTGTTTCCCCGGCAGGACGGTAGCGGACTTCATGCCAAGCAATCTAAACGTGTTTCCACCGAATTCGGCGCGAGTCTCCTAAATATGTCAGATGGCGCTTCGCTCGGTACGAAAGGCAACCGACCCGCCATAAGCCCAGCCCGCATCCAGATCGGCGAAGGTAGACTCCTCCGCCTGAAGGCGGCGGTCAGGGCATCCCGGGCGGCCGTGTGCAGGCGGAGGAGTCGCAGGGCCTTGCCTTTCCAGAGAAGCAAGGCGGCGTGGACTTCCGACTCGTTCTCGATGCCCCGGGTCAGTTCGACGACTTCCTGACAGGCTTTCGAGTGACCGGATTCTTCGATCGGGATCTCGCACACTGCCAGGATGACGACGGGATCCTCGGGATGGTCCCGGTTCAGGGCTCGCAGGTACTGTCGAAAATATACGCGAATCCATTCTGGTAAAGCAACTCCTTCGACTCACTGATCCTCGAAAAAAAACCGGCCAACCTCAACATCCAGGGCTTAAGAATCAGCCGGCCGGACGTTTTGTGTGGCTTTTGAAACCGACGGAGACTTCAAGGCTCCTTTAACCGCTCCCGGAATCCTTGACCCCCTTCCCGGGTCGTGCTATAATAAAAGATCCTTAGATGAAAGCTCCCCGCACTCCCCTTGCTCTTGCCTGTCTTGCATTCTTTGCCGTGCAGGCTCCACTCTCCGCTGATACAACAGACGACTACGAGTTTACGGTCACCGACGGCGAAGCGACCATCACCGGTTACACCGGCCCGGGAGGCGACATCGTTATCCCGTCCACCCTCGATGAGTATCCGGTGGTGGCGATTGGAGAAAGGGCTTTTCAATGGAATAATACGGTGACGATCGTGGACATTCCCGAGAGCGTTGTCTCCATTGGGATACGCGCCTTCCTGGGATGCAGCAACCTCGCCGAACTCACACTCGGCAACAGCGTCAAGGTAATCGGCGATTCGGCTTTCAGGCTTTGCATCCGCCTTCAGGAACTGACAATCCCGGAAAGTGTCGAATCAATCGGAACGGAGGTCTTTTACAATTGCAACAGCCTCATCGGCATCCATGTGGACCCTGCCAACACTCACTACACGAGTATTGATGGGGTGCTGTTTGATCTGGACCGAACAAAACTTCTCCGATATCCCCCGGGCAAGACCAACAGCTTGTATGAAATCCCGGACACGGTTACTTCAATTGGAAGTTTCTCCTTTCAGCGTGCCGCAAACCTGACCCACGTCGACATTCCTGGAAGTGTCACCGCAATCGGCAAAGGAGGCTTTCAGCATTGCACCAGTCTTGAGGAGGTGGAAATACCCGAGGGCGTAATCATCATAAAAGACAACGCCTTTTGGAATTGTACCGGTCTAAGCTCGGTGACGCTCCCCGAGAGTCTCACCTCCCTCCAGGATTTTGCCTTTTACGGTTGCACCGCCCTGACCTCAATCGTAATCCCCGACAGTGTGACGTCGATCGGGAATTCGGCCTTTTCAGGGTGTACCGGGTTGACGCACGTGGATCTCGGGAACGGCGTAAACACAATAGGGAACGACGCCTTCTCCAACTGCAGGAGTCTGACGGATATCGAACTCCCGGAAAGCATTACATCCCTTGGCTCGTCGGTCTTCCGCCATTGCAGGAGCCTAACAAGCATGGTGATTCCGGAGGGAGTCACCGCTATCGAGAATGGGGTTTTTTCGGGATGCTGGGAACTCACCGGCGTGGTGATCCCCAACAGCGTGACGTCAATCGGGGATTCCGCCTTTCGGGATTGCCGCAACCTTACTAATTTAGATATCCCCGAGAGTGTCACGTCCATAGGCTTTTCAGCCTTTCGCGACTGCCACAGTCTCGTCACGGTCGATATTCCAGGCAGTGTCACGTCCATAGGTGTCGAAGCCTTTCGCGACTGCACCAACCTGACCGGTATCTCGATCGGGAACGGCGTCACCTCAATCGGTATATCGGCTTTCGAGGGATTGCCTGGCCTGACCCAGCTATTTATTCCCGCGAGTGTGGCTTCTCTGGGGAACAATGTATTCCGGGATGCCAACAGCCTTACGGCCATCGACGTGGACCCCGGCAACGCTCATTATACCAGTGTCGACGGTGTGCTGTTCGATGCGGCCCCGACCAGAATCATCCACTACCCACCTGCAAAACCCGACACTTCGTTCGCCGCTCCGGAGGGGATCACTGCCGTAGATGCCTGGGCATTCAAGGGCGCAGGCAACCTTACAGAGGTGTTCCTGGGCGAGTATGTCACCTCAATCGGTGAAAGTGCGTTCCTCGACTGCAGCGCACTGGTCACCGTCTCCGCAGGTGACCAGGTGGCAACCATAGGGCGATCGGCGTTTCAAGCCTGTACTGACCTGGAGAATTTCGACATCCCGGACAGTGTTACCTCTATCGTACCATTCGCTTTTCGCGACTGCGCCAGTCTCACCACGGCGAACATCCCCGAAGGAGTTACCGGGATTGAACCTGGAGTGTTTTCAGGCTGCAGCAGCCTCCAGCAGGTGACGATAGCGGACGGCGTTACCTACATTGAAGGAAGCGCGTTCCTCGACTGTATCAGCCTCACCGCTGTGAGAATCCCGGACAGTGTTACCTCTATCGGCCCTTCGGCCTTCAAGAACTGCATCAGCCTCAACAGCGTGAAGATTGGCAACAGCGTCACAAATATCGAAAGAGAGGCATTCTACGGCTGTACGAGCCTGAGAACTGTTGTCATGGGGGAAAGCATTACCTCGATTGATACCATGGCCTTTTCCTTCTGTAGCCGGCTCGAGGGTATGGTGTTCTTGGGTGATTCTCCGTCCTACATGGACCGCAGCTCCTTCCCCGAACGGCAGGCACCCAATTTTGCGGTTTTCTATTTCGACGAGGCGGAGGGATTCGATTCGCCGGACTGGGCGTGGAGGCAAATTCCGATGAAGAACCTCGGTACTCCGCGCCCGTTTACGGACTGGTTGATCGATAAAGAGCTTCTCTCGGCCGCCTACACAGGCCCCGATATCGATCTGAGCGGCGACGGGGTCAGCCTGCTGCTGGCCTACGCCCTCCGCCTCGATCCCCGGAAGACGCTCTCCGCAGCCCTTCCGCAGACGGTGTTTTCCGAAGACAAGCTGACAATGACCTTTTTCGGCGATCAACCCGGAGTTAACTACGCCGTACAAATGAGCACCGACCTGATCGACTGGAGCACCGAAGGGGTGGTTCTGTCGGAACCCGACTCCGAAGGCCTCCGAAGCGCAACCGTCGACACCGAAAACGCCGTGGCCGCATTCCTCCGGCTGGTCGTCGAAGACGCCGCGCCGTAGATTTCCGGAAGGCCCCCCGAAGGCCGGTTATCTCCGATTTCCCCGGTGGAAACACTTTCATTCGGGGCCGCTCCGCGCATCGACCGCCCCCGCCAAGCGCACCGCGTTTCACGCGATTGACTGCGCATTGACTCTGATAACCCGGTCACCGCCGCCGAAGCCTCACCCCCCATTCCCCAAAGACTCAGCTCCACAGGCCCGATTCGGCATACCACGCCGGGCCGGGCCTTTGTATTTCAACAAACCGACAACCGTAAACACCACAACCAGGAAAAGAATGACATCATGAATACACCAACACCACGCACTCCCCCGTCGCACCCAGCGAGGTTTTGAAAATGACGGCGTTTTCTACGTAGGCAGCCGCACTCCTGCGCGAGATTCGGCCCTTGGTCGGCGACAGGATCGTAGGGGTCGGCATCCACGAGATCGAGTCCTGGAGATCCTGCCGGTCAAAGAGACCCTCCGCGACATCGGCGGGCTCGACGTCCTCAAGGACTGGCTGCAGAAACGAAAGGCGGCGTTCGGAGCCAAGGCCCGGGAGTACGGCCTTCCCTCCCGCAAGGGTCTGCTGATCCTCGGACCTCCCGGGGGGCGAGGGAAGCGCCACGGCCAAGGCGACAGCCTCCGCCTTCGGCCTTCCTTATCTCCGCCTGGATATGGGGCGGATCTTCGCTGGACTCGTGGGCCAGAGCGAGGGGAACCTGCGCTCGGTCATCCAGACCGCCGAGGCCATGGCGCCGTGTGTTCTAATCACGCTCCGGTTCCACCCGCTGATTCGCCAGGATATGGGCAATCGTTAAGCAAAAGTCCGGTATGTCGTTGGGCCATCGGGAGGTTATCAAATTCCCGTCGATGACAATGGGTTCGTTCACATAGGTGCCTCCGGCATCAATGATCTGGTCGGAGATACCCCCGATCGAGGTCACACGACGTCCGTCGAGCACACCGGCTTCCACCAGCAGTTCCGGACCATGGCAAATCGCGGCTACGGGCTTGCCGGACTCGACGAATTCCCGTGTGAAAGCTACGACTTCTTTGTTGTTCCTCAGTCTCCCGGGCGCGTAACCTCCGGGAATAATGAGCATATCGAAATCCTCGTAACTCACATCCCGCGCCTTCTTCTCCACCGTGATTGTTCGGTCGCCCCTATGCGCATTGACTTCACCCACGATATCGCCAATCACCGTTACCTCGGCTCCGCGGGTTCGCAGAAACCTCCAGGGAATCTTTACCTCGAAGTCATTAAACTCTTCCGTAGTCAGGATAGCCACGTGACTGTGACTGAGATCCCCGGTTTCTTCGAGTAGCGGATGCGCTCGAAGCATCGCTGGCGTGACAATAAGGATGAGGAGAATGCATGCTGTGCGCTGTTTTATCGTATTCATAACCCAAGAGCTACGTTATTGATTTCGAGCTTCAAATCAAGTTGACTCCGGCCGGTCGCGAGCCGACGAGGTCGCGCCGGTGAAAAGAATCGTTCCCTCCTTACGCGGAAGCAGATCGCGAAGCGCCTCTTTCGGGCAACGGTCTCGCGCTCGCCTTCGGCGTCGACTGAGACCGTTTCCCAGGAGGGCTCGGTCCAGTCCTCGAGGTTGTCGGAGGCCTCGATGACAACGGAGATGTCCGAGGCTTCCGGGGTGCGCCGGTAAACGATTGCCGGCTGCCCGTCGAGGCTGGTCATGCGGGGCAGGTCCCGCTGCCCGGCAGGCTGCCAGGCGTCGATGCCGAATGCGAAAAGATGTTGTCGGTGATGAGGTTTTCGTTCGAATCGTCGCGGACCCCTACAACCCCTCGAAATTTGATTGTCCGGCTGTAATTCGAATGACCTGTCGTTCCGCATATCTCTTCGGTTAAGGTTTCGATTTTCCGGATCGTTCAAACAAACACGGCGACAAAACCCAAGAATTTTCTTTTCTTTATGACTAAACCCCAAAATGGACGACGGGTATTCCGTTCAAAAAGCCAATCCTCCGCGTACCGGAACGCCGGAGACTGATCCCTGAAAACATAAGGAGTTTTACCCATGCCCGGATGCAAGACCGCTTTGGGCCTGTAAGTGGAAAGCCAATGGGTATCTGAGGGATTGTTTACTCTGACTCGACACCCCCTTGGATTCATGCCGAGATGGTGCAATGGACATTGCAAAAGCCATCGCTGGCAATCCGCGCCTGCAGAAGCTCCTCTGGAAAGGGCATTTCGGTCTGGAGACCGAACGCTTACGGGTCGATGAAACGGGCAGGCTTGCACACACACCGCATCCGGAAGGCCTCGGAAGCAAAGTCGATCATCCCTTTATAACGACGGATTTCTCCGAAAGCCAATTGGAATTGATTTCACCGCCTATGGATTCGTTGCAGGAGGCCCATGGCTTCATCCAGACCCTTCTCAACGTGGTGCGGTCCGAGCTGCCTGCCGGGGAGCGGCTGTGGCCGCAAAGCATGCCGCCGATTTTGCCCGAGGACCATCAAATCCCACTGGCCCGTTTCGATGGAGATGCCAGCGGTCGAATCGAATACCGGGAGTACTTGTCACGCGTATACGGCCGCTCCCGTCAAACGATCTCCGGGAGCCATTTTAACTTTTCCTTTCGCGCTGAATTCCTGGAACAGCTCGCCGGCGAAACCGATACGAAAGTCGAAACCCTCAAGGAAGCTGTTTACCTGAAAGTGGTCCGCAATCTGATGCGCCACCGCTGGTTGCTGGTTGGTCTGTTGGGCCGCAGCCCTGTCGCCCATGAAAGCCTCCACCTCAAGGAGCTCTCTTCTGGAACACTGCTTCCGGTCTGTTGTGAGCATGGCGTGTCGATCCGCTGCAGCGCCATCGGCTACCGCAATCCGGAATCACTGCTCACCGATTATTCAAGCATCGAAGGTTATTCAGCCGACCTCAATCACCTGATCGAGCAAGGGAAGCTGCTGAACCCCAATGAACTCTACCTCCCCGTTCGCATCAAAACAGTTCCGGACGGGGATGCGGTTTCCCACATTGAATTGCGCATGATTGACCTGGATCCCCAGGAAAAAACCGGCGTCAGCCTCCACTCACTCCGTTTCCTTCATCTGTTCATTATCTACTCCCTGCTTAAAGAGGAATCCAATGGTTTCAGCCCGGACGAACAAGTACAGGCAGACAATCTGCAGAATGAAGTCGCCTGTTGGGGCTTTGCCGCTGAAGACCCCCAGTCCCCGTCGACTCCGATTCAAAAACGTGCTCTGCACATTCTGAAAGAACTCCAGTCTCAACTGGCCAAGGTTCCGCTTCCCCTCACCAAGGAATACCTGACAGCCTTGCAACACTTTCAGGAGGCGGTTGAGCATGGGGAATCGGCTCCTGTCAACCACTTGAAGCGCGCCATCGCCGAGAAAGGCTTCATCGCCTACCACCTGGAACGGGGACAGGCTCAAATCGATAAGCTGGAACAGGATGCCTTTAAATTTCACGCATACCTCGACCTTGAGCTTTCAACTCAGCTGTTGCTGAAAGCAGCCGTGCGCAGGGGCATCCACTTCGAACTCTTGGATCGCAAGCAAAACTTCATCCGACTGACTCGGGACGCCAAGCAGGAATACGTGATGCAGGCCACAAAAACCTCCCTTGACCCCTACAGTTCGATCCTGGCTATGGAGAACAAAAAAGTGACCAAGCAAATCCTGCGCGAGAAGGGCATTGCCACGCCCACAGGCCTGGATTTCGCAGACATCGATGAAGCGCGGGCAAGCTGGGAACGGTTCCGCGGCCAGGCAGTGGTCATCAAGCCTTTGAGTACCAACTTTGGCCTCGGTATCTCGATTCTGAAAGAGAACAGCGATGAGGCTGCTTTCGAACAAGCCATTGCAACGGCCTTCAAAGAAGACCAGCAGATTCTGATCGAAGCATATGAAACGGGGAACGAATACAGGTTCTTTCTAATTGACGACCAAGTAGTTGCTATCCTCCGTCGCCTACCTGCAAATGTGATCGGTGATGGCCGTCTCTCCATACGCGAACTCGTAGCTTTGAAAAACAAGGATCCTCTGCGTGGGAAAGGCTATGTTACTCCGCTGGAACGAATCGAACTCAAAGAGCCGGAACAACGATATTTGCAAGCTCAGGGACTTGATCTCGAATCCGTTCCCGATGCGGGAAAAACGATCTTTCTTCGCGAGAATTCAAACATCAGCACCGGCGGCGACAGCATCGACTATACCGACCGGATCCATTCGAGCTATGCAGGGATTGCCTCTGCCGCAGCCAATGCCCTGCGGGTCAAGATAACCGGTCTGGATATGATCATCCAAGATATCGATCGGCCTGCAGGGGCTGGCAATCATTCCATTATCGAAATGAACTTCAATCCGGCAATCCATATCCATTGCCACCCTCACCACGGTGAAAATCGCCGACTGGATGAACGGATTTTGTCAGCGCTCGGCTTCATGTAAGCGCAGCTCTCCGCGCCTCAATGTTTCAGCCTTGAACGAGAGACGATCGAAGGGGAAATTGAGCACGGCATTCAGTTATGCCGGGAAAATGCTCTCCCTTAACAAGGCTTATGAATACCGATAATCCATTTGACCGGGATCCAGCCCGGTATGATGCCTGGTTCGACTCGGAGGAGGGAAAAATTCTTACATCAAAACACGCGAAATTCCACCCGTCCTTCCTGGTGGAGTCGCCCGTAACAGGTCTGGTGGCCGTCCAGGCAACAGGAACGGCCCTTGAAGCGCACGCGCTCTCTGGGATCGCCACGGGGGTAGACGGTGTGGCCGCAGATCTGCGGCGGACCGATCTCCGCGTCCGTGAACTCGTGGTCAAAGTCCAGCCAGGTGATGCCGCCGACCGAAGAGCGGCCCCCGCGAATCGCCCCGGCTTCCAGGAGCGGCGAACCTTCAGCGCTCACGTTTTCGAGGGCTTGCCGGCAGTCCGCATCGAGCGCTTTGAGGGCCTCGTCAAGCGGAAGCTCCGGGTACCGGAACCGCCCCGCCAGTCCCGCGTGCGAGACCAGGTGCCCATTGACGTACTGAAACAGCCGGCACTCCCTCAAAAACTCCTCCCCCAGCGCCTCCGCAATCACGGCCGCCCGCTCGTCGGTGTAACCCGTGCACCGGTACCGCCGGGAAGTCGGGGGACCGCCGCCCTCTCTCCGCCGTACCGCCTCCAGGTAGGCGATGTCGTGGTTGCCCAAAAGAACCGTCAGGCGCTCCCCTAACATATGCACCTTTCATTATAGAATGAATACCGTTTCCGGTTATTCTCTGATTTCCGCTTTCCTGAAGACCCGAAGCAGCATCGGCGCGAACCACAAAAGCAGTACCACAACGCCCAGCACGGCCGCCATCGGGCGGGAAAAGAAAGCCAGAAGGTTCCCGTCGGCGGCGGTCATGGTCTGGATAAAGCGTTCCTCCAGGGGCGGGCCGAGGATGATTCCCAGAACGACGGGTCCGAGGGGAATCGAGCGCCGGTCCAGGATGAATCCGAGGACGCCCATGATGGCCATGACCAGGACATCGAAGTAGCTCGCGTGGATGGCGAAGGAGCCGGTGATGAAGAAAAGGAGGATGAGCGGCAGGAGGACGTTTTTGGGAATCCGCTGAAGCAGCGCCCCGGT
>PWMU01000040.1 GCA_003558065.1 Opitutia bacterium
CAGAATTAAAATACTCATGTAATCGCCAAAGTCCAGAACCCCGTAGCCCGGCTGGCCGGGGAATGCGAAAAGGTCGTAAAAATAGGGGGCGATCCGTTCCCGCGACTCGTCATCCTGGGTGTAGGGCGGCATGTTTTCCCTGAGTTCATGGTCGTCCCTGTCGTAAACGTATCCAATGACTTCATGGTTGCCGATCGAGGCGATTACAGGGAGCACGCGCCCGTCGGGTGTCACGAGCGTGTTCATGGTGGCTTCCATGAACTCGTACCAACGTTCCACGCGATCCTCGAGGCCGTCCGCATAGGCCAGGTCCCCTCCCCACAGAATGAAATCGGGCTCGTAGGCGGCGGCCCGCCGGTTGGTTTGCTTCATCCATTCGATCCGGTGCCGGACATCCCCGCCCGCTGCAAACCGGATCGGCCTGTCGGCTCTCTCGGGCATGGTCCGGAATTTTCGGTACGGGGAGTTTTCGTTGAACCGGAAGCGGTATTCGGTATCGGCCTCCAGGCCGGTGAGCTCGACGCGATGAATGATCCGCCCGGAAAACGGAAAGGGAGAACGATCCCCGGCGACGGACTGCCAATCCTCGGTTTCCAGCTTCTTGTACTCCAATTCCGAAGGACTTCCCTCGGCGTCCGTGTGCCAATCAATGGTGATGGTCGATGCGGGAGCCCGTTGCGAGGTCAGGATCAGACCGAGAGGTTCGGACGAATTCCGGGATTCCCCGTCCTGATCGCCGTAAACGACAGGTGTTGGCGCGAAAAACAGGATCACTCCGATCCATACAGGAAACTTGGTCATCTTCATGGTTTGCGTTTCTTACAGGTTGGCTTTCGGAATTGAATTGGGCGTGAGAGCGGAAGTGCCGTTTCTCGGGCGGGACCGAGCCCGCGCCGTGAGGCCGGTGTGTGAGAATCCGGCACCCTCGTCGCTGTCAACGGACATGCCCCGCGCCGAAAATTCGGAATCCCGGAATCCGGCCGATCGAGGTCGTTTGGCCCAAGGGAGGGTGGACCCGGTTTTTTTTCACAGGTTCCGCCTCCCCGATCCCGCGGACGCCACGGGGATTGGGCGCTCTTCCCCCGCGGGAACCGGATTTCGGCTTGTTCTGGGAAGGTTTGTTTTTTTCGGAATTGTCCGTGAAGGCTGTTTTTGGGCGTGTGTCACCTGAACAGGCGGGGGGCGGGCAGCCGGATCGTCGACGGTGCCCGGTGCGCCGAAAGGCGGGCTTTGCTGGGAATCGGCCAACCCGGTCGTCTTCCGGCCGGTTTGCGGGAAAAGGGTTGACCGGTGTGAGCGGGAGGGGGTTACGGTTTCCTCCGCCGATTCTGATTTTGGCGGTATGGGGTTGCCATTTTAAAAAAATAAAATTTGTTAATTAATCAAGCAAACCCATCCTTTGAATCGCAAGCCATTGTAATAAAGTAACCGAGCTGCCCAAAATGAAACGACTGACTCTTTTTCGCACCGTGCCGGAAACCTTTTTCCGGCTGGCCACAAGACGGACGCTGCCGGTCTTCCTGACCGGTTTTGTTTTCGCGATGACCATCACCGCCGATGGCGGCGAGGTGGAGCCGCTGTTCAAGGTTGTGGACCTCGAGAAGGGGGAATCGGCGGAGGTTGCCTTGCCGGATGGGAGCGAGGTGGAGTTGACGCTGCTCCGGCTCGAAGACACGCGCGACCCGATCCGCGAGGCGGTCCGCTCCGCCGTGGCAACCGTTGCAATCAACGGCGAGGAGGCCGAAGTCGGAGTCGGAAACTACAATCTGCCCAAAACGGTCGCCGGCGTGCAGATTGATTGCACGGTGACCTCCGCCTATTACGACAACACCGACCGGGATCACTGGAGCCTGGAGAAGGACGCGCGATTCCGGGTGTGGCCGGAGGGCTCGCCCTGGATTCGTCCGGGAACCTTCCAGCATCCGTTGGATCAACGCTTCCTCGCGACGGGAACCCAATCCGGCAACGAGTCCACCTTTATCGACGGCGGCGAGCGGCCCACCCGCCGGGACATTTACTACCACGCCGGGTTTGATTTCGCGGGCTACGAGGGACGCACCGAGATTTTCGCCGCGACCGACGGGGTGGTGATGAGTCTCGGCGACCGTTCCCTGGACAGGGACGAGCATCCGCCGGTTCGGCCGCGTTACGACGTGATCTACATCCGCGACGACCGCGGCTGGTATTACCGTTACAGCCATTTGAAATCCTTTGAGACGCCGCTTGAGGTGGGCGAGCGGGTGAAGATGGGAGATAAGCTTGGCGATGTCGGCAAGGAGGGGCACAGCGGCGGTTACGCGCACCTGCACTTCGACATTTCGATGCCGATGCCCTCGGGCGGGTACGGAATCCAGGACGCCTACCCTTTCGTCTGGCAGGCCTACCGGGAGGAGTACGATCCCGCGGTGATCGCGGTGGCCCGCCCGCATTCGCTGGCCCGTGTCGGCGACACGGTCGAGCTGGACGGTTCCCGTTCGTGGAGCCGGGAAGGAATCGCGGGCTATGAATGGACCCTGTCGGACGGGAGTCAGGTGGAGGGGTCGAAAACGACGGTCACTTACGAGGAGCCGGGTACCTACAGCGAGATTCTCAAGGTGGTTTCCGAGGACGGGGAGGTTGCCTACGATTTTCAGGAGGTGCAGATCCTGGATCGCGACTTCTTTGAGGAGCGTCTGCCACCGACGATCGACCCGGTTTTTCACCCCACAATGGGCGTCCAGGCGGGCGATCCGGTGAAATTCGCCGTGCGCAGTTTTCGTGTGGCGCCCGGGGAGGGGTACGAGGAATGGGATTTCGGCGACGGGAGTCCGCCCGTTCGCGTGGAGTCGAACCCGTATTGGCGGGAGGACCCGGAGACCAGCCGGCATGCCCGCGACGGCTATGCCCATACCGTGCACCGCTTTCAGGAACCCGGCCACTACATCGTGAGCGTCTCTCGTAGCAACAACGAGGGCCACACGGGGACCGGGCGGCTGCACGTGGTGGTGGAGGATCCGGAAGAACCGGCCACCGAAGAGTAGCTGCGAAGCTTGCCGCCGAGGCTTCCTTGACCTTAGCCTGAGATGAAGTTCCACAGCCTATTCGCGACTTTCATCCGGTTGGGACCGATTCCGCCCGGTCCAATCGGGCGTTTCGGCGTTGCGGGGTTCCGGCGGTCGATCCGCGGGGCGCCTTCGCGTCCGCGGATTCTCGCGACCGCCTTGGTTTTGGCTGTCGGGGTCCCGCCGATGTCGGCCTCCACCTTTGAGGAGCGCCGGGATGAAGTCATCGGGACGACGGCTTCGTACTATACGATCCGGGCAGTACCCGTTACGCGGAGAACCGGGTGCAACTCGGGTTTCACGCGCTTTATCTCGTCGCCGCGCTGGAGGAGAACCGCCGGGGGGCGATTGGTTTTATCTGCGCCTGAACGGGCATTCCGGCTGTATCATTGAAATGGCGACTACTGATGATTATGCCACGGTGGATGATTTCGCCGACGATCTCGCTGACCGTCATGTGGAATTCAGCCCCGGTGCGACCGATTACTACGTCGAATTTGACGCCAGGGAGCCCGAGAGCGGCGAACTGACGCGTTTGCGGGTCGAATACCGGCCCGAGAGGCGTTTTATCAACGGCGAGGAGTTCGGTATCGGCGACTACGACCGCGGTTTTCTTGACTCGCCCTGGGTCGACTGGAACGCCTCCGGATCGGTCGCGACGATCAGCCGCGAGGGTTACGATTCGGTCTTTTATGATTTGTCCGCCGCGGAAATTACCGAGGTTGCCGGGGAACCGGATCGGATCCTGATCCTGGTCGACCAAGGCCACAGCAGCGAGCCGAATGTCCGCGACATGGGGGGGTGGATACAAGGCAGGCAGCCCGGTCGCTATGCGATCGACTATTCGGCGGATCTGTCGCCGAACGTCCTGGACAGCGCGACCTCCCTCGATTCCGAGCAATTGGAATTGCTGGAGAGCTACGACCTGATCATCATGCCGCGACACGGCGCCGGCCCTTCGTCCGACTTCGGCAGTAAGGACTGGAACGACGTGTCGACGCCGATTCTGAATATGAATCCCTTCACCTACCGGCACGGTATATGGGGGTGGGGACCTCCGGACGTGGAGACACCGACTTCCCCCTCGCTTCAGGATTTGGTGGCCGCCAGCCCGGAAAGCCGGTTTTTTACCGGAGTCGAGATCTCATCGTCCGGGATGATTCCTTTTTACCGGGAAGCTGACGCGACGATGCAGTTCAACGTGGATTCCTCGATTTTTACAGGCGAAGTCGTTGGCTGGACCGATGTGGAAAGCGGCGGGACCCACCAGGAGTTTCCCTGGATCGTTTTCTGGAACGGTACGGAAAACCGCTTTTACGAAGGCGGCTCGGAGGAGCCCGCCGCGGGACGCACGCTGTTTCTCGGTCCGTTGAGCAACTCCCCGGATGCCTTTACCTCCGGCGGGCAACAGGTTTTTCTGAATGCAATCGCGCTGACGATCGATCCGGATGCCGAACTGGAGGTCCGGACTCCCGCCAAGAGCGAAAGAACCTATTACACCGACGAACGAATCGACGAGATACACGATTCCCTGGGATCGGCCGTGGCGGCGGCGGACGGGTACCTGCAGAACCATTCGCTGGCCGAGCTGTGGCGCTTTGTGCCGGGGCAGGCGTTGCCGCGCAGCTTCTCGATCCATTCGCAAGCGAGTTCCGCGGTGTATTCGTCGCCGCAGCCCTGGAAGGTCGAGGTCGAGATCGAGGGCGAGGAGCGGCTGATGCCCTCGAACGATTTTGAGGCCTATTACGAGAGCGGCCTGGACGAAAACGGCTGGTTCGATCCGGACCTGGCCGATCAGAGTCTTCTGGTAAACGAGCTGTATCCGGACAAGCCGGACGACTGGGGCGTCGACGACGGCTGGGGCTGGATCGACGACGACGGCACGCACTGGACCTTCATCGCCCATTACCTGCATTGGCACGGGTTCATCGGGGTGCGCAACCGCATCGTTCATTTCCGTAACGCCTACCTCTACACCGGCGATCCAAAGTACGCGCGTGCCGGATTGGTCCTGCTGGACCGGCTGGCGGATATTTATCCGGAACTCGATATTTCCGAACACGGCACCGAACTGTTCAACAACAGTACCGGCGGGACGGATACGGGGAAAATGATCGGCCGGTTTTGGGAGGCCAACCGCATACGGAACATCATGTCCGGGTACGACGCGTTTTTCCCGTTGATCGAGGAGGGGGATGACGAGTTGGTCCGGTTTCTGTCGGGCAAGGCGGAGAAGTATTCGCTGGGCGAGGGGAAGCGGTCGACCGGGGCCATCGCCCGGAATATCGAGGACAATATCCTGCGCGAGATTCTTCCCGCGGTCAAAGTGGCCCAGATCCGCGGCGATTACGGAAACTTGGGCGCCCTCGCCATGGCCGCGGTCGTGCTCGACGAACCCGAGGGCTACACGGGGGAGGTTCTGGAGTTCATGATGCGCTCCGGGGGGCTGGAGCGAATCGACGGCGAATGGCGCACCACCGGCGGAGGCGTCCTGCCGTACTTGGTCGGCCAGGTGGACCGGGACGGCCACGCCGACCGGGGAGCCCCCCAGTACAACCGCATTTACGCCGGGCGTATGGGCCGGGCGGCGGAGATCCTCGAGGGCTACGACGCCCCGGCCGAACTGAACCTCGCCGCGCACCCGAAGTACCTCCTCCTGCGGGATTCCCAGAAGGCCTTGAGCATGCTGGACCGTTACGTTCCGACGATCGGGGACTCGTACCTGACCGGCAATCCGACGCGCCACGCCCACTCGCCGAGCCCGGAGCGAAGCGCCAATCTCGCCGGTTACGGTTTCACGGCTCTGCGCGACGGCGAGCGGGATCCCGGCGCCTGGCCCGACAACCGCCGGGCGGCCTGGCTCCATTACGGGCGGAATGCGATCCGCGACGCCGACGGCAACCGGATCGCCGGCGGGCACGCCCATCGCAACGCGCTGATGCTCGGGCTCTACGGATTCGGACTCGATCTTGCTCCCGACCTGGGCTATCCCGAACAGACCGGTTCGTGGCCGAAGCGGGTCAACTGGACCGCCAACACGGTCAGCCACAACACCGTCGTGGTCGACGCCGGACGCCAGGAAGGGCATTGGGTGGGGATTCCGCGCCACTACGAAGGCGACGAAAAGGTCCGATTTGTCGACGTCGAAGCTCCCATTGTGTATCCACAAACGGATGTGTACCGGCGGATGACGGCGATGATCCGGGTCGACGACGAAAATTCGTATTACGTCGATCTCTTCCGGGTATTCGGCGGGGATGACCACCTTTTCAGCTTTCACGGTGCCGAAGGCCCGGTGGAGACCGAAGGGCTGGAGCTTGCCGCTCAGGAGGAGGGGACCTACGCCGGGGAGGACGTGCCTTTGCCCGGCCGCGGTGAAAACACCGCGTACAATCGCGATACCGGTAACGGGTTCAATTATCTGTACGACGTCCGGCGCGCCTCGGAACCGTCCGGCGGTTTCAGCGTCGAATGGCGGATCGAGGACAGCTGGGATGTTCTTCCGGCGGAAATGAAGGAGGGTATCCGGCTTCGCCTGACCATGCTCAACGACGACCTCGACGAACTCGCGATCGCCCACGGCGATCCCCCTCAGCGCACCGGCCAGGACAACCCGCGCCGGCTCAACTACATGCTCGCGCGCCGCGGGGGGGACAACCTCGAAACCATTTTTACCAGCGTGATCGAACCCTACCGGGGGGAGCGTGTTGTTCGCTCGATCGAGCCCGTTGAGGTGCGCCGTTCCGGCAACGGGGAGCTCGTTCCGGATACCGAGGTCAGGGCGTTGAAGATTACGCTGCACAACCGTTCGGTCGACTACGTCGTCCACGGCATTCACCGCGACCGGGAGTACCGGGTCGACGACCGGCTCAGCTTCCGAGGGGGAGTCGGTTTCTACCGCGAAAACGCGGACGGCACCCCGGAGTACGCCTATCAAAGCAACGTTTCCCTCAAGGGACGCGTCGTCGATTTTACCCGGGAAATGAGCACCGAGAACTTTATGACGGTCGAATTGCCGGACGCCCCGGATCACGTGGACGCGCTTCCGGGACGCTGGATCTACGTGGAGACCGACGGCTGGCGAAACGGGGCGTATGAAATCCGGGACGCCGAACTGGATTCGGGCAACCGCATCAGGCTCGACCTCGGCGACAGAACCCTGATCCGCAGGTACAGGGACGAAGAGGATTTCAGTGAAGGGGACGTGTACAATATTTCCAGCGGGGCGGAAGCGACCCTTCCGCTTTCGGAAGTCCGCAGGTTCGACGGCGAGTAGGTGACTTTATCCTGTTCATCGGTTACCGATAACCCGAAACCGACGCCGGCCTTCCGCTTCAAAGAAAAAAGAAAAATTGTTTTTTTAGGCTTGTCCTGCTGACTTTCCCATCCTTATTCTGCTCACTATTATGCAAAAATTACGATTACTCCTTCTTCTACCCGTCCTCTTTTCACTGGCCCTGACTCTCCGGGGAGCGGACGTGCTGATTTTGGTCGACGACGGCCACAACAGCGAGCCGCCCGTCCGGGAGATGGGTGCCTGGTTGGAAAACGTTCGTCCCGGGAAATATTCGGTCGATTTTTCGGCGGATGTGTCCCCGAACGTTCTGGACAGTTCGCCATCGTTGAGCTCCGACCAGATCGAATTGCTGGAGAGCTACGACCTGATCATCATGCCCCGGCACGGTCCCGGAGCATCCGGTGATTTTGACAGCAAGGACTGGAATGACATCACCACCCCGATGCTGATTCAGAACCCGTTTACCGTGCGGGAAGGCAACTGGGGGTGGTTCCCGATTGGCAGCGAGGCGACTCCGACCGAGAATTTCACGGATCTCATCGTCGCGGACCAAGCCAGCCCGCTTTTTGACGGGTTGGAGGTATCCCAGGGCGAAGCGGTCCGGATGACGCATCTTCCGGAGGGCCACATGCAGGTGGAGTACCCGACGGACCAGATCACCGGAGAGGTGCTTGCCTGGACCCCGCGCTTCGACAATGGAGACAACCTGGAATACCCTTGGATCGTTCATTGGGACGGCACCGAAGAGGCCTTCTATGACGGCGCCCCGGAAGCTCCCGCGGGCCCGCGGATGCTGTTTCTCGATTTCATTGGCAGCGACAAGGAGCTTTACCGCAATGAGGGAATGCAGATCTGGGTGAACGCGGTTTCGATGCTGACATTCGGTGAATCCGACCCCGGCGGGCTTCCCGAGAATCTGGCGCAGGAGGAACCGATCGCTCCGGCCTCCGGTGCGGATATCCTCCTGTTGACCGACGTCGACGATGAGGATGCGGCCGTCCACGTTGACCTGGCCGATGCCCTGAGCAACTATTTTCCGGGCTCCAACGTGACCAGGTCCGCGGAGTTTGTGACCGACGATCAGCCTCTCGGCGAAACCCAGCTTGCCGATCTGGCCGGTTACGATTTGATCGTATTGCCGCGCGCCGTTTCGACGGGTCCCTACAACACCCTTACCTGGAACGAGGTCACCACGCCGATCCTCAATCTCCATCCGGATTACCAACGCCGCACGGTTGAGATCGCGGACGGGGACGGGGAAATGACCGTGGGCTGGAGCTGGTTTGCCACGAGTTCAGGCGGTACCCAGGAAGACCTGTCGGGCATGACGGTTCGCAACTGGATCACTTCTCCCGAGGGCGTGCCCCATCCGATCCATCCGATCTATTCCGGGATTGATATTCCGGACGACGCCGAGATCCAGATGTACGAAACACCGGTGGATACCCGCCGGGCAAATACCGCCCCTTATAATCCGAATCGGATCTACGGTGATTTCCTGGGCTCTGTCGCGCAGGAGGCGACCCGTTCCTTTATCACTCTCTGGCGCGGCGGTAAACCGTTCGGCAATTGGGTGGATGAGGACGACAATGAGCAGTTCCTCCCGACTCCGGCCGGAGCGCGGGGACAGTTCCTGATGCCCGGCGGTGACGGCGATGTGAATGCACTGACCGAAACGGGCCGTCAGCTCCTGTTGAATACAGCGAACTGGCTGATCGGGGAGGGAGCGGTTCAGTACCATATGGTCGAGAATTTCGAGCAGTACCCGATTCCGAGCGGCCAGAGCTTCGTGAGGTTGCAGAATCAGGAGCCCAACCTTTGGGAAGTCTTTAATTTCGGGGGGGATCCCCGTGTGATTCGGGGAGCCCATCCCGGGGGTGAACGTCCGAACCGGAAACATGCCGAGATGGACCACGACGGCTTTTATCCAACTTCGATCTGGCATCCTTTGCATGCCGCACCCGCCGCGGACAACGGTACCGCCACCGTGGAGTTGTCGTTCAGGGTGCGCCTGGATGATGCGTCGCTTTCCGGTGTCAATACGAACTTCGCGCTCGGGCCCGATACCGGGGAGGGCGATCCGGAGGATAATATGCGGTCCGGCAATCCCGCCGCCGTCCGAATCTTCCAAGACGGGACCGACAACCAGATCCACTACGTGGGGGGTGACGGGGTGGAGACCGCCCTCGACGGCCTCCACGGCGACGTGTGGTATGAGATCTCCCTGACTCTCGATATGGAGGAGGAAACCTTCTCTCTCCGAGCCGCTTCGCTCGACGAAAGCCAGAGCTTTACGGTTACGGATGTGCCGTTTATCGAGTCGGTGGACGAGTTGAACTACTTCGCAATCTTCAGCGATGATGAGGACTACCAGGATCTGGAGTTGAGCTTCGACGAAATCGTCGTCCTGTCGGAATCCGTTGTTGCGGATCCGGTCGGTTTCGCCGAGTGGCAGGCCGAGCATTTCCCGGATGACCTGGATGACGAATCCATCAGCGGTCCCGCGGCCGACCCGGACGGCGACGGCATCCCCAACGCCCTCGAATACGTGCTCGGCGGCGATCCCAACGTTCCGAACCGCGGTATCGCTCCGACGACGGAAGTGGTCGAGGTCGACGAGGAGAGCTACCTGCAACTCGAGTTCCTGCGGGATCCGGAGGCATCCGGTGTAACGTTGACCGTCGAGCAGTCCCTCGACCTGATCGACTGGACAGAGGTTGCCGGCCCGGAGAGTTCCGATTCCGAGAACGGAATGATTCGCGAAGTCTGGAGAGCGGACCAGCCGGTCGGGGCCGAGGCTCGCGGCTTCCTGCGACTCAATGTCGAGGTGACCGACTGAGCTCCCTCTGACTGTTTCTTATTCAAAAAGCGCCTGTCCTTCCGTGGGCAGGCGCTTTTTTTATGGCCGCCACCGGTCGCCCGAAGAAACGCGCCCCGAATGTTTACGGGCTACAAGAGACTTGCCCCCATCGGAATTTCTCGCGAGATTACAGACGCATCCCCGCGCTCGGGAACTTCGCGGAACCGGAGGATCCTGTGGCTTTCCTCGCGGGCGGAAATAAAGCATCGATGAAAAAAACACGGATTTTCGACGACGAGCCTGCAACGGAAGCGCGAGTGCATGCGGGAGTCGTACTCGTATTCGCTCTCACGGCGCTCCTGACTGTCCCCGCATGGGGTCAAACGGTCCGTGATTCTCCGGATACGGAATCCGCGAGTCCCGGTTTCACGGTCTGGCAGGCCGCCGATGACGGAAGCTGGAACTACCGGGGACGCCCCACCGTGGATGTGGCGGACGGGAAGCTTTTTATCTCGTATGCCACGTCTTGCGGCGACGGGGTCATCCGTTCGATCGATCTCGACTACGGAACCCGGACGACGACGGTCCTCGCCAGTCCCGGAATCGACATGCACAACAATCCGTCGTTCACGTTCGATTCCGAGGGGCG
>PWMU01000129.1 GCA_003558065.1 Opitutia bacterium
CCCGCGAATGACGGAGTTTCGAACCTGGCAAAATACGCCACCGGTGCCGATCCCCTTGTGCCCGACGCCGCCGCTTCCGCCCTGAACCGCGTCTCGGCGGATCCGCTCAGCTTCGAAATGGTCCTCAACCCCGAAGCGTACGATATTACCCCAAGCGTCGAAATCAGCGACGACCTCATCACCTGGCTCACCGCCCATCCCTGGGAGGTTTCGCGGGTGCGTACCGATCGCCGCCTCACCGTCACACTCCCCCCGGCGGAGCAGCGGAGCTTCATCCGGGTCAATGTCAGGCTCTCGCAGTAAGACGGAACGTTTCGAACGGACGGGGCTTTTGGATATGATATTTCCTCCTTCCAGGAGTCTGTCGGCGAATCCCGACAGGCTGCTAAGAGCACATGGGCACTCTTGAAACCCGGCGATGACCGGTTTGTCATGGCAATTTGAGAAAAGACTCGGAGCCGTGGCCCAATCTGGACATCATGATGCAACTCCATAACATTTTGATGCATGAGAACGACATTATCCATTTCCGACGATCTTCTCCGCTAAGCCAAGCGTGTTGCGCTGGAGCGAAATATCTCCCTGGCGGAGGTCCGTCGACGAGGCCCTGCGGACGACTCTGCGGAGCCGTTCCAAAGGCTCTCCGGCCGGGAAGTCGAACAGGTAGCGGTCGGGCGCGACGCCGAAGGCCGGTTGATCGTCGACCGCGCATTCGATGACTTCGTGAGCATTGACCTGGATCGCAAGCGCCTCGACCTGCAATCGGAGTTCGAAACACGCGGAAGCTTGATTGAGCGGGTGGATGTTCGCGTCGGCACGGTCGATTATGTTCACCACGAGTTGGAAAACGGTGTGATCGGAACCACGTTCCGCAATCGGGGGTTCGATTCGCGGCTGGAGCTTTCGCATCGCCCCCTGGGAGAGATCGAGGGTGGAGTGGGATTCGACGCCGCACACAGCCGCTTTTCGGCGACCGGCGACGAAGCATTCCTGCGCCCGACACGGACCTGGAAGGGGGGTGCTTTTTCCTTTCAGGAGTGGCAGCGTGAACCGCTGACCCTTCAATTCGGAGCCCGCCTAGAGCACCAGCACATCCGCCCGGAGCTGTTCGAGCGCGACGAGTTGTCCCCGGATCCGGTGCGCCCGGGAGACTACCAAAAGACAGGAGCCAGCGGAGCCGCGGGCGTCATTTTCGAATTCGTGGAAGATCACGAGGCGGCAATCAATCTCAGTTACACCGAGCGCCTCTTCAATGCCCAGGAGCTTTACGCGGATGGGCCGCACGTCGGCACCTTTGCCTTCGAGATCAGCGACCACGTTGAAACCGGGAACTTCGACCGGGAACGCGCGATCGGAGTGGACACCGCATTTCGCCGCAAGACGGGCCGGATATCCGGTGAGCTGACAGGCTTCGCCCAGTTTTTCGCGGACTTCGTCAGCCTGCGCCGAACCGACGAACTCGCGTTTGAGAACGTGGATGGAACCTTCGACCTGCGACGGCGGGAAGACGTGGACGACGCGTTTCTCCAGGGGTGGGAGGACGATGGTGAAGGCAACGAGTTCCTGGATGTGACACGCTACCAATTGACCGAAGCCCTGTTTATCGGCGCCGAGGTCGAGGTGACGTTCGCGCTCAAGGAGGCGATGAGGCCCCTGGACTGGATCCTTCGGGCGGACTGGGTGCGGGCGCGCGATCTGGACGAAAACGAGCCGCTGCCGCGGATCCCTCCCCTAAGGCTCGGTACCGAGATCCTCTGGCAGCATAACGGTTTTTTCGCCTCTGCCGACCTGCTGCGGGTCCTCCGGCAACGTCAGACCGCGCCGAATGAGACGACCACCCCGGGATACACGCTGCTTGGGAGCGGTTTCGGGTAGAGCGAAAACGTTCGGCATATCACCTTGGATTTCTTTTTCCGGCTGGAAAACCTCCTCGACGAAGAAGCGCGCAATCACACGTCGTTCGTCAAAGACCTCGCTCCCCTCCCGGGCCGCCATGCGCGTGTCGGGTTGCGGATGAAATTCTAAAAGCGCAGCCTCAGACCAGAAATTTCCCCCACTCCCGAAGGGCCTCTCGCCCCAATGCCCTCTTCCGCTTCCCTTCAACAGGCAAGTCGCCGGAGACAGGGCACGCGGATGAAATCGCTGTTGTTTCGGGATACCAGCGGTTGCTCCGATGGAATGGCGTGGCTGGCGATCCACATGTCGTTCGCACCTTTCCCATTCATTTACCCAACTTCGGATCCTCCTCCGCCAATTCTGTTTCCACGAAATTCCTGTAGCGCCAAGACAGGTTCTTCACCCGTTCTCCCATATCGGCCAGCAGCGGCCCTTTTTCCAGAAGCCAACACCCGCTCGAACCCTCAATGTAATCCCGGTAACCGCTTACCCCTCATTGCGGCTTCCCTCCTTCGCGCGGGCCGCGATATTGCACGTGTCATGGAGGGCGCCCGATGTGTAGCGGCGCATCCTCTCCTTCCAGGGGGCGGGGATCCGCTCATCCACCCGGGCGAAGAGGCTCCCGGAAGCACCGCAACCTTCGCCGATCACCTGCAGTGCCGTTGCCAACTGCAGCACGGTGCCACGAATGATATCGTTCAGGATCTGCGCTTCCTCCGAGTTGTGGCTTCCGCCATAGCTTCGCTCGATCATCAAAACCTGACCGGACTCTTCGAGATGGAGGGAGCGGA
>PWMU01000065.1 GCA_003558065.1 Opitutia bacterium
CCGGCGTCCCCAGGTTGGTCAGCAAAACGCCGACGCCGCGCGCCTGGCCATGGCGATAATCCGCTTCTCCGAAATACTTCATGGGGCTCCTTGCAGGCATGGGGGACGGTGACTCCCTGTCCGAGTCACCGATAGTCGCTTTGGTTCAGTACTGAATGGACTTCGGGAAAGGATACCGCGGGCGGGGTCGGGCGCGCGCCGGGCGCGGGTCAGCCGAGGCGGCCCCGCAGGGGACTGGTGCGCGGGAAGTGCGCCTGCAGGAACTCCATCTGGTCCGCGAGCACGCGCTTGCCCTTGAGGAAGATGTATTCCGCGTGGGTGGGGGTGAACGGGATGGCGAGCAGTTGCATCCCCGCCTCTTCCGGCGTGAACCCAGCCTTGTGGTTGTTGCAGCGCTTGCAGGCGGTGACCACGTTGGTCCAGGTGTCTTCGCCATTCTGGCTGATCGGGGTCACATGGTCCCGGGACAGGCCGCGTTCCGCGAATGAATGGCCGCAGTAGAGGCACAGGTGGGCATCGCGCCGGAACAGCGTGGTGTTGTTGAGGGGGGGGATGTAGTCGTTGAAGCGGGACTGGCGGGTGCCGTGCGTGGCGATGATCGAGTTGACCTCGACCCGGGATTGCAACCCGGTGCGGGCGTTGATGCCGCCGCGCATGCGATAAAGCGGGCTGCCACAGGTGTAGGCCACCTGCTCGGTGTAGTAGAGGCGCACGGCCTGCTCCGGGCCGATCCACTCCAGCGGCATGCCCGCGGCATCCGTGCGCAGGACCTGATGCTCGTTCGGCAACATGACCCGTCCCATCTCAAGGAAACACGGATTTGCTCGCGTGAGGCACGGGCCTGCTTCCCCGCGTCTGTGAACGAATCGGTGCTTCCTCGGCACGTTATCGAACAATAAATCGCCCCGGCGGGTAATACAATGCCCCTTGATGACCATCAGCCGCCGCCTCGGCCACAGCCTCCAGCGTCCCACCCCAAAGACCGTTTCAGCGCCCTCGCCCCCGGCGAACCTCCCTTGGAAAATTGACCAAAAGGCCTCGCCTGTGGCGAAATGCGCTCGCTCCGATTTTGTGAACCTGGTCACACCAAGCTGGTGTGGGCAAAGGGCAATGGCGATTTTGGCATCAACCCTGCGACCTGCAGACACCTTCGTTGTCTGGCCAATCGAACGCAAAGGACGACCGGCCGCTGATGCCCTTGCGGCAAACATCTCCAATGTCTTCGGCGAGGGGCAAGAATGGAATCAAAAACTAAAAAGGACACAACATGTGGAATCAGGAAAAAATCAACGGACAACTGTGGAAACTGAGTCTGGCGACCGTAACGCTTGCACTGGTGACGGGGTGCGGCAATTCCTCCAGCGGCGACAGCGAGGACAATGCAGACAGGGAGCCCGGAACGAGTTCCCTATCCGATGAAGAAGCCGCAGCCGTTGCGGTCGCCGCCGTAATTGAATACGAGAATTATGGGGAGGGTGGCCCCATACCGATGGGGGACAGCGGCGGCACTGATGATGTCTCAACAAATGTCGTTACCCCCCTGTCCGCCGACAGCGACAACGTGGGACTTCCGGATATCTGCGAGGAGGGTTCCACCACCAGAGAACAAGATTCAACTGGACGCATACTCTCGGTGGCATATGACGAATGCACGTTTTCCCCGGAGGAAGGTGCCGAAGTATACCTAAACGGTCGCGCAGACTTTGAAAGAATGGTAGGAAGCGATCTCCCGGATTTCGAGTACCGGTCCGAGGGTGTCTACCAAGACTGGGAAGTGCGAGTGTCCTACTTCAGCGCGGATCATGACGACGAAATGGTCTATGAAGCCGGATTCCTGATGGATGGACGGACCGCGACCCACTTTACTAATCCCACGACTGACCCATCCCTGCAGATCCTAGATTTTCACACCGAGTCGCACGCCTCCTGCGACGGAGACGATTACGAGCTCAGTGCAACCTTCGACATGGAAGTTCTGGCCACGCCGAGAGACGCGGGCGTTGCCGTGGAAGCCAAAGGTTCCGTGGATCATGGCCGCGAAGTCGTCGAAGTACAGACCTCGGAAGAAATCTTCAGCGTGTGGGGAGAACGGCCCCGGGAGGGTGTCCTCAACGTCACTCACGGCGACAAAAAAACCAGCATCGAGTTTGTTGAAGGTGGACTGTATATCAACAACGTGTTCCATACTTGGGACGAATTCCAGCCATACCTCTCCGAACGGGAGAACCCCGTTTACGCAGCCTGTCTCGACTGACCGGACACTCCGCTCCAAAAGGCCGTAGTACCAGTGAGCCCGGGGTCACCGCAATGGTGGCCCCGGGCCTTTTCATGGATAGCGTTCGGCCGAGGCATCGGCCAACGCATCCGATCCGACTGGCCGCCTTGCCAGCCGCCCCCCCGGCGACGGCCCGCCGTGACCCCGCGGGCATGACCCAAAAAGGGGCATCTCTACTTAGCCGAGAGAGGACATCTCCATTTGGGGGTTCACACAGGCGGTTTATGCGAAGCAGGGATTGGGCTACACTCGCGGGTCGTTTTTTGTGCGGCACGCCCGAATCACGCGTGCCGCATCCGATTTCACCACCCGCGAGCGCGGCTGATCGTCCCATAGGGAATACGGGAACGCTTGGCCCGGGGA
>PWMU01000042.1 GCA_003558065.1 Opitutia bacterium
GAAATTCGCTAGGCTCTCGAAAATGACCGAGATTCCCCAACGGAATTCCCTGGTAATTCAGACGGTGGAGATCCTCCGCGAACGAATCGACCATCGCGAGTGGTCCTCGTTTCTGCCCGGGGAACGGTCTCTCTCCGAAAGTCTGCAAATAAGCCGGCCCACACTGCGCCTGGCACTGGAGGTTCTCGAAACCGAGGGACGGATCAGGACGGAGCGGGGAAAGAGGCGCATGATCGTACAACGACCCAAGGTTGCCGTCTCCGCCCATCCCGCTATGGTGGGCCTGGTCTCCGAGGATCCTCCCCACCTGATGGCGCCCACCACGATTTTCTATCTCAACGAATTGCGCAGACACCTTCAGGAGGCGGGACTCCAGTTGCACGTGTTCGCCAACCGGAAGATCGCCAGCCGGAATCCCCAGAAAGCACTGGCCTCCTTCCTGGAGGAAGCCCATGTATCCTGCTGGGTGCTTATAGCCGTCAACGAACAGGTCCAACGCTGGTTCGCCGAAAAACACCTTCCTGCGATCGTCGCCGGCTCGGAGTATCCGGGGATCCGCCTTCCGTCGCTGGACCTCAATTATGCGGCCGTGTGCCGTCACGCGGCGGGGGTTTTCCTTCGTCACGGTCACCGCCGGTTGGCCATCCTGAGTCCGGATTCCGGAATCCAGGGCGACCGGACCAGCGAGGAAAGTTTCCTGAGTGCCGTCGGGGCGGATCCGGGACTTGAGGCGAGCGGACTGGCGTTCCGGCATGACGGCACCCGTGAGACGATTGTGCGCCTGCTCAACCGGGTTTTCGCAAGGAAACAGCCTCCGACCGCCCTTCTGGTGTGCAGGCCCCTTCATGTTCTCACCGTCGTGACCGCCCTCCTGAACCGGGGCCTGACGATACCCGGCGATTTTTCTTTGATCTCCAGAGACAACGACACTTATTTAAACTGTCTCCACCCCGATATCGCCCGGTACACGTTCAGGCGGCGTGATTTCGCGCAGCGGCTGGCTCGCCTGGTGATTCAATTGGCCACGACAGGAAGTCTTCCCAAACGTGAACACCGCCTCATTCCTCAGTTTCACCTCGGCGCCACGGTGGCTACGCGGAAAAATCCTTAATCACGCAATCCAATGACAAGACCCAGACTCCTATTCGACGGCCGCGCCGAACTTGCCGAAGGTCCGGTATGGCACGGGGGCGCCCTCTGGTGGGTGGAAATCACCGCGGGCCGGCTCAACCGCCTCGATCCGGCCACCGGCATGCTGCAGGCGCGGGCGCTGGGTGCGCTGGTCTCGGCGGCCGTGCCGACAACCGTGGAGGACCGCTTGCTGATTGCCGTGCCGGACGGTATCGAGTGGCTGGACTGGCGCACCGGCACGAGAGAGCGGCTCCATGTTCTGGAGGCCGACATCCCCGGGAACCGCGCCAACGACGGCAAGTGCGATCCCTCGGGACGATTCTGGATTGGCACCATGGCCCTGAAAGCCGAGGCGGGTGCGGGCTCCCTGTATCGATTCGACGGAACTGGCCCGCCGAAAGCGGTTCTCGGCGACCTGAAGATTTCCAACGGGATGGCGTGGAACCGGGAGGGTACGGTTTTTTATTTCATCGACACGCCGACGCAACGGATCGACCGCTTCGACTACGATCCCTCCACCGGCGCCATTTCCGGTCGCGCACCGCTGCGCCGGTTTGACACCGGCGACGGGTACCCGGACGGAATGGCGATCGACGACTCGGACAACCTCTGGGTCGCCATGTGGGGCGGTGGCGCGGTGCTGTGCATCGACGGACGTTCGGGCGAAACGAAAGACCGTATCGAAATACCGGTTTCACAGCCGACATCATGCTGCTTTGGCGGCGAAGACGGATCGGAGCTCTTTATCACCACCGCCTGGCAGGGGCTGGACGCCCCCCAGCGCGAAACCGAACCGCAGGCCGGGGGCATCTACTCCTGCTCACCCGGCGTTACCGGACAGGCCGCCCGGCCGTATCGATCGCCCCAGCCGAAATAAAGCATCAAAACCGCCTATCCCCAACCCGGTCCTCAAAAGGGCGCGGTCATTCGTTCCTGCGTGTTTCAGCACCGACCAGGTAAAGAGTTCCGTCCACCCGAACCGTTTTCAAAGCCGCCTCATAGGAAAAATCATCCTCGTACACGACCTGTTCCTTATGGGTATCGGTCTCATAGGAAACCTCCTCGGGATCCGGGCCGCCCCTCAACAACTCATGCATCCCCCGCCCGTCCATTCCGGACGGAACTCCGACTCCCTGTAAATAAAGGACGGTGGGCGCGAAATCAACGTTACCCGTCGGCACGGAACTCCGTACCCCCTGCTTGATATCGGGTCCGGCGGCAACCAAGGGAATATGCAGATCGTAGTGACTGTCGGAACCGTGTGTCGCAGTGCCCCCGTGGGTCGTGGTTCCCTTCCAGCCGAATTCGTTCGTGTCATCGGTCCACACCGGAGCGGCGATCAGATCCGCGCTCCGTTCGTGGTTCCATTGAATCAGACTGGTGGACAGCGTACCCGCGACACTCCCGTGGGCATCCCCCGCCTCTTCCGGCCTCGTGTAAATATTCCCGACGTTCTCGTCGCGCTGCAGCGCTTCGACGACTTTCTCCA
>PWMU01000158.1 GCA_003558065.1 Opitutia bacterium
CAGCAGTCGCTCGCCCCATGAACTCCCCGGACGCGGCCGTTCTCCTCGCCGCCGGTCGCGGAACACGCCTGGCGGAGGCGACCGGGGACAAAATCCTCCACCCGATCCGGGGCCGGCCGGTTTTCGCTTACACCCTCGAAGCGTTTGCCGCCACTGAAACCGTCACCGAAATCGTCATCGTTTACCGCGACGGGAATCAGCGCGCCGAATTGGAGACCGCGGCTGCGGCGGTTGCCGGCATCATCCCTGAACGGCTACACTGGACCGCGGGCGGAAAAGAGCGGCAGGACTCCGTTTACCGCGGTCTTCAATGCCTTCCCGCCGCCACACGGACGGTATTCATTCACGACTGCGCCCGGCCCCTGGTGCGTCCCGAACAACTCGCCGAACTCGGACGTCTCGCCCGGGAAGACGGTGCCGCCTGTCTGGCTCACCGGATTGCCGAGACGGTCAAACAGACCGAATCCGGTGCCGGAACCACCAGGCGGCTCCGGCTGAAGGACCTCGACCGGGAACGCCTCTGGGCGACCGAGACCCCCCAGGCATTCGAGTACGGACTCGTCCTCCGGGCCTATGAAAAAGCCCGCCAAGCCGGTTTTTCCATCACTGACGACGCCGCCGCCGTCTCGCTCTCCGGTTGCCCGGTCAGCCTCCTGGAAAACCCGCATCCCAACCCCAAACTCACCCGTCCCCGGGATCTCGCCTACATCCGGTTCCTCTTGCGGGAGAAATGATTGGTGCGGTGAGAGGGGACGCCCCCGTGATCGCGGCATAAAGCCGCTCCTACAGGAGAGCTGCGTTTTTGTAGGCACAATTCCGTAATCATTACCCACAAATCACGAATTACCCACACATCACGAGCAACGAATCACCAATCACGAATCACGATCATTACCCCTTTTGAGCGCATCGATTTTCAGTTTGGTCAGCACGCCTCCGAGGGCGAGGAGGGCGACGAGGTTGGGGGCGGCCATGAGCCCGTTGAGCGTGTCCGCCAGGCTCCACACCACGTCCAGGCTCCAGATGGCACCGATGGGTATCACCAGGATGAAAAGGAACCGGTATATGACGATGACCCACGGATTGCCTTTGGACAGGTACTCCCAGCTCTTCTCACCGTAAAAACTCCAGGTCAGCAGGGTGGTGTAGGAAAAGAGGATGAGACCCACCAGGACCAGGTACCCACCGGCACCCGGCAAGCCCTCGGTGAACGCCTGACTGGCAAGCTCGCCACCCGTCTCGCCGCTTGCCACCGCACCCGTCACCAGGATCACCAGGGCGGTCATGGTGCAGATCACGATCGTGTCGATAAAGACTTCCCAGATCGCCCACATCCCCTGGCCGAACGGCGTGTTCCGGGACTGGGCGTAGACGATCGACGCGGAGCCGAGACCGGCCTCGTTGGAAAAGATCCCCCGGGCGATTCCGTAACGGATGGCGGCCCCGGCCATGCCTCCCGCGGCGGCCGACGCGCCGAAGGCCCCGCTGAAGATCTGCCCGAACGCTCCGGGCAACTCCCCGAAGTGAAGCCCCAGAATCACCAGCGAACCCAGAATGTAGATCACCGCCATGACCGGGACCAGCTTCTCCGCCGTCTTGCCTATGCGCTTGATACCTCCCAGCGTCACCAGGCCCACGAGCACCGCTGCCACGATACCGGAAACCCAGGTCGGCACTTCAAATCCGGCCTCGAGGGCTCCGGCGAGTGTGTTGGCCTGAACCATGTTGCCGATCCCGAACACCGCGATTCCCGCAAAAAACGCGTAACAGACCGCCAGGGCCCGCCAGCGCGGCCCGAGCCCCTTCTCGATATAGTAAAAGACGCCGCCGGAAATGCGACCCTTCGAATCCACCTCGCGGAAGTGGGTGCCCAGGGTCGCTTCCCCGAACTTCGTCGCCATCCCGACCAGGGCCACCACCCACATCCAGAAAACCGCCCCGGGCCCCCCGAGCACGATGGCCGTCGCCACGCCGGCGATATTGCCGACACCGATCGTGGCCGCCATCGCGGAGGTCACGGCCTGAAACGGACTGATCGCCCCCTCCTTGCGCCGCTCCTGTCTGCCCTTGATCAAGAGGCCGAAGGTCTGCTGCCAGATGTAGCGACAATGGGTGAACTGAAAGAACCCGAGACGGATCGTCAGGTAAAGTCCCGTTCCGACCAGAAGGACCATGAACGGCGGTCCCCAGACAACGTTGTTCACCCAACTGTTAATCGCCTCGATGGCCGTCAGCATGGCCAGAGCCCATTGACGCAGCGTTTCGAAAAAATCATCCATGATTGGAGGGAGTCGGTGTTTTGGGAAGGAGCGGCTCGATTACCCATCGGCCTACGCATCCGGGAGAAAGCACTCGGAAAAAGGCACCTGCCTAGAGTTCGCACCCCGCCGGGTCAAGGCCTTTTGCCGGAATCAACCGGCAGGGCCGGATGCGAGACAACGGCGGAGGCGGTGGATCGAAGTGGCTCAGGCTTGCAGCCTGAAACACGCTGGAAGCGTGTTCTACATTGGGCTTATGGAGAGGGGGGACCGCTCGCTAGAGCGGCGGGCTGTGTCCGTTGCGCCTTGCGGTACCACTCCTTCCATCGATCTACCCGGCTTC
>PWMU01000188.1 GCA_003558065.1 Opitutia bacterium
TAAGCGTCGAGATCCGTTGTCGCCGACAAGGTCGCCCCCTCTTCAAGAAACAGGGTCACGTGGTCGCCATGGACACGGAGCAGGCTGGAAAGGTAGACGCCGGCGGGAAAGCGAACCGTCCCGCCTCCCTCGTCGACGGCGGCGTCGATGGCCGATTGAACGGCCTCGGTATCCAGGGTTTCCCCGTCGGCCCGGGCGCCGAATTCCGTTACATCAAAAAGCTTTTGTGTCTGCATCTCGGAAAGTCCGTCCGCCGCGGCGGCAAAGTTTGCTGCCGCGAAAACGGCAACCATGCAAGCGGAACGGAGCGCGTCTGGGTAAGTAAACATCCTTAAAATCGGTCTCCAATTGGATTCATCCGGCTCCCATCATCAAGAGAGATGACCGCGCACCCACCAACGCTACTCCTGCCGGGAAAAAAGATTTCATCGGGCCTGGTATCATGGGTATTCGCCTTCTGTTAGAAAGTGGTGAGGATTTCCGGCGGCAAGGGTCGTGGCGGGAGAAGGTCCCGGCTGTTCAAGGGCGGCGACCCGGTCATCAACGGTGACCCTGACGGCGAGAATTCGATCGTTCGAGACTTTTGGCCCTTTACCTGTACAGTAGGAGAAGGGACGGACGATCCGGGCGGTGTACAGGTAAACCAAAATTCCGGTCAAAACCCGTTGCCTATTTCCGGGCCCGGGTATTTATCTTGTGGATCCGGATGAGCACGGACGTCGTTATTTACCCAGGCAGGTGAACCTTTCCTCCACAGGGATGTCGCTTGGGACATTCCTGCAGGTGTTTGTCCTTGTTGTTTTCGAAGGATTAAAACCTATTCATGCGATCAGAACAGGACTCTTTTCAAACCCGGCCCCACCCGGCGAATGCCTCCCCAACGGCGGGCATCCCTGACCGGCCAACGCGCCTCCGGGTGGCGCCCGCCTGCAAAGGATTTCCGGCAGGGGTGTTCGCGGCGAGCTGTTTTTTCGCAC
This sequence comes from Opitutia bacterium, assembly GCA_003558065.1. Classification (GTDB taxonomy): domain Bacteria; phylum Verrucomicrobiota; class Verrucomicrobiia; order Opitutales; family T3Sed10-336; genus PXDC01. The sequence goes on from PWMU01000188.1 coordinate 978, forward strand.
CGCCCCTGTCTCTCGAAGCCCGTACGGACGAAAGCGCCCCGGAGCCCGTGCTTCAGATCGATTCGGGCATGCCGATCTATGTTTCGTCCGATGAGCCGCCGGCGCTCCTTCGCGCGGTCGAGGACCTGCAGCGCGACTTCCGGAACGTAATGGGACACGGGTTTCCCGTGATCCACGATCCCGGACAATTGGCCGAGGAACCGGCCATCGTGATCCTCGGGCCGTCCACGGACCTCGCACTCGGTCAGAACCGGTGGGTGGACGGCCGGGAGGAACACCGGGTATTTGTCGAGGAAGCGGACGGCCATTCCCACGTGGTTTTGCAGGGCGCCGACCCGCGGGGAGCGATTTACGCGGTCTATTCGTTCTCGGAGGAGTTTCTCGGCATTCCTCCGTTGTGGGTGTGGACCTCACGGCCGATTGAACGCAGGGACCGGATTGAGATCCCCCTTTCCACCGACCTGCACTTCGAGCCGCCGGACGTCAAGTGGCGCACCTGGTTTCCCAACGACCAGGATTACCTGATTCCGTGGAAGGCGATCTCCGGAAACCGCGATCTCCTGGCCGAGACGTTCCTGCGGCTGAAATTGAATTCCTGGGACACGGGATCCGTGCTCAACGAATCCGTAACGGGCATAAGCGCGGACGCACGGACGGCGCGCGACCGGGGAATCGCGGTCATGTCCACCCACACCTCGCCCCTGGGAACCCGGGTTGAGGAGACGCGCTGGAACAACTACTGGATCAACATCCGCGGCGAGTCCCCTCCCGATCTCACGCTCGCCAACACCGACGCCTTGCTCGATTTTTGGAGGCACAGCGTGACCACGATCCTGGCCGAGGAGGTGGAAACGATTTGGACGGTGACGTTCCGGGGTCACGGCGACCTCGGCTTCTGGCACACCTATCCGGATGCGCCCGACTCCGATTCGGAACGGGCGGAAGTGATCGAATCGATGCTCGAACACCAGGTCCGGATCGTTGCGGAAGAGGCGGGCGACGACGCGGTCATGCGGGTGCCCCTTTACAATGAGATGTCCGACTACTTCCTTGCGGGACTGCTGGAACCCCCCGAAGGCCCCGCTATCATCTGGAACCTGGTCTCGGCGCGGCGGGATCATTATCCGCCGGAAGACGTCTTTGACATGACCTTTCCCGAAGGCCAGCCGATCGGGCTGTACTTCAACATTCAGTTCACGTCGACCGGTTCGCACGTCGCCCAGGGAGAAGGTCCCTGGAAAATGGAGGAGAACCACCGGATCATCGACAGCCTGACCCCGGAGCTCCCGACTCTTTCGATGGTCAATGTCGGCAACGTCCGTGAATTCGTGATGGAACTGGAAGCTCACGCGCGGATGATGTGGGATTTTGATGGATACGATTCGAATGCGTTCCTGGAAAATTTCGCCGGCCGTTATTTCGGAGCCGCTCACGCGCGGGAGGTGGCGGAGCTGTACCGGGACTTCTTCCTCTCGTACTGGGAACAGCGCCCGCCGACGCTCGAGGGATTCGAGCGCCAGTTCTTTTTCCACGATCTGCGCTACTCGCGGGCCATGCGCGACATCCTTGCCCGGCTGGAGAACGCGAATCCCAGCGTGGAGCCGCTCGGCACCAGCGACTTTTACCGGATCGATCCCGCCTACTCGGGCGCGTCCAACACGCTCGAAGCAATCCTGGCGGGCACCGGCGAATCGATCGCCAAGCTGGACAATGTAACCGCCCGGGCGGAGACATTGCTCGACGAAATCGACGAACGCCGCCGTCCCTTTTTCAACCACCACCTCCGGGCACAGGCCGGTTTCATGCTCAACGTCAATCGCTCCCTGCGCTCCCTGGCACTCGCCATGCGGGATTTCGACGACCCGTGGCTGCGCGAAAACCACCTCGCAGCCGCGCACGGCGCTTACGGCCAGGCGCGCGCGTTCCTGCGGGAAACGGAGACGGGACGCTTCGAAGACTGGTATCCGCGGCCGGGACAGCGCGATATCTTTCATCTCACTGCCATCGAGTCCCGCCTGGACAACCTGTACACCGCTCCCCCCACTCCGCCGGTTACCGGCGCGTTCTTCGACAACCTGAACGAACATCCACTGCTTTGGGAGACGGATTTCTCCAGCGCGGAAGGCTGGAGCAACGTCGACGGAACGGGCGGCTATATCGACACCGAAAACGGCTTGCTCGGCACCGCCAGCGACGCAATCGCGGGGCCTTACGCCACCCTGACCAGCGCTTCCCTGCTCGGGGAGCCGGTCGAATCGGACTCCGCCGGGGAGACCACGACCGCCCTTTATTTCAACGCCCGTTTCGAGGCGGACTCGCCGGACGACACGCTGTGGCTGCGTTTCCGGGCGAACGAACAGAGGGGCGAAATGCCCAATATCGCCGCGGGCCTCCGCGGAGACGGAACCCTGCTGGCCCTCGGCATCGGCTCCCACGAGCGGCTCGCTGAAGCGGACGGCCATGTTTCCGTCGCGACCCGGAACGTGCCGGGCGTCGACATCAGCCTGACCTCCCGCCTGGTTCAGTACCGGCTTCTCATGCAGACCCGGGCGGACAGTGGATCCCTCATTCTGCAATTCGAGCAGTTCCACCAGGGAGCGGGGGCCTGGCAGCGCATCGACTCTATCGCCGTCGAGGATTTCCGGACGCTGCTGGGCGGATCGCCGGAAGCGGCCCTGGACCGTTTGAGCGTTTTCTTCCGGACCCCGGGCACGTTTGTGAGCGACCTCGCCATCACTCAACGCCGCGCAGAAGCCCCGCCGGGCGGGTTCTCCGACTGGCGGCATCGCCGGTTTTCGCCGACCGACTTGTCCGACGAATCCCTCAGCGGTCCCTACGCCGATCCCGACGCGGACGGCGTGGTGAATCTGCTGGAATTCGCCCTGGGGGGCGATCCCCATGCACCCGGATCGGCCCCCCTGCCCATCCTCGAATCCGGGGGCGGCGCGGAAGATGCGGCTTTCCGCTTCACCCGGCCCAAAGCGGCGGCTGAGGCGGTCCGCTACGACGTACAGCAATCCGGCGACCTGACCGCCTGGGAGACCCTCTGGTCCAGCAGCGACCATCCCTACGGGAGAATCGCCGCCACCGAACCGGTCAACGTGACAATCGAAACGTCGTCCGGGGCCCGCTTCGTTCGCCTCAAAGTCATCCTGAAAGAGGACTCCCCGGCCGATTGAACGTCTCTTTTCCCTTTATGAAACGAATCCCTGTTGTCGCCTCTCTCCTTGCGTCATTGACGGTTCTCACCGCTCTCGCCCCGAGCTCGCCGGCGCAGTGGCAGTTCGGCACGGCTCCGGGACGTGACGGCGACGGGAGCTTTTTCCTGAGCAATACGTCAAAGACCAACGGGCAGTGGCGTGTTGAGAACGGATCCCTTCGATTCCGGAACGCCTACCGGGAAGATTCGGACGAACGGAACTTCACCGAAGCCGCCGCGGTGACCGACCTGCGCGAACAGGGATGGGAGCCGGGACGTGATTTCACGCTTTCGCTGGACCTGGACATCGAAGGCGTATCGGATTGGAATCGCATCGGGATCATCGCCATGGCGCCCGGCGACATGACCGGCCACGGCTACGGCGACGACGGCTTCTACCACGGGCAGTTGCGGGTCCAGAGCAACCTGGTCCATCACCTCAGGATCAGTGACGGATTCAGCGGCGACCGGCCTATGGTTTCCCTCTCATTGCCTTCGACCATCGAAGACGGAACCTACCTTCTGGAACTGGGCGGCGCCTACGATGAGGAAGGAGGCTTGACGCTCAGTCTCAAGGCGTCCCGAGAGGACAGCGATCGGATCTGGTTCACCCGTGCCCGCCGCATCGCGAATCCGCCCGACGGCGCGTGGTTTGGTTTCGGCGGCCGTTTCAAAGCCTATTCGGGCGCCCGCCAGCCGGTCGTCGACTTCAAAGAATTGCGTTTCGATCCCGAGGCCGCCGAGCCGCCGGAACTCACAGCCGATCCGATCCGTCATCGCGGGTTCTGGACTTACGGCGAAGAGGAATACCCTTTCACGGCAACCGTGCGCCAGGCCGCCCACAACTACTACCCGCTGCCCACCGCCGTTTACCTGCGCAACCTGGATATTCCGAGGATCGGCACCGATTCCGACTCCTCGATCGTGGAAGACCTTCTGGACGACGAACTGGTGGTCGTCGAGCTTGACGGTGCGGGCCTTCCGGCGGATTCCCCGGAAATGGAGCGAGCCCTGCTGGATTTCCATAAAAACCTGCCAACCCTGGTCTCCGGCGCCAGTGCGGGAACTATTCAGGTCGACGAAAGCTTTCTCTACACGCTGCCGGCCGGGCACCGGCTCGAGCGCAACCTGCCGTTCTGGAACATAGAACGGCACGTCGCGCACGGCACCCTGCAGCGGGTGCTCGAAATCTACAACACGAACGTGGCGGAACACTTCGGTGCGGAGCCCGTCGATTCGGTCGAGGACATGCGCGGGCGGGACGGCGACCGGTTCGATTACGACCTGTACATCGACATCATCTATCCCTCCGGACAAGCTACGGAAGCGGTTCCGACGATCGCGCACTTCTCCACGCTCGACCGGATGCCGCGCATGTTTCTCTCGGACGACCGGCGCCTCTACCCGATCGGATGGGTGACATCCGGTTACGCGATGGCTCTGATCGATCATGTCTACCACCCGGCGGCACGGGTTCGCTACTACGGGCACATGCCCGGGTTCACCCTGGACAACTGGAACGGAGTCGCCGCCGGGTCCGCCGGCATACGATTCCTGCGCGCGCATGCCGAAAGATTTAATCTCGACGGCCGGATCGGCGCGCTCGGGCACTCGAAGTCCGCCTACACCGTGATCCGGCTCGCCGACCCGCGGCATCCGGAACTGCCCGAACACCAGGAGTTCGACGGTTTCCCGTCCGGATCGCCGGAGCCGAAGCCCTGGCCGGAGCACGAGAGCGAAATCCAGGTCGCGTATGCCTCCATGGGAATGGGCATCCGGCGAACCCAATACACCACCCCGGAACTCGTTCCCCTGGTCGTCGCGGCGGGGCGTCACGACCATTTCGATTACTGGAACGTGACCCCGGAGCAGGTTGCCCGAGCCAAAGGATACGATCTGAACCAGCTCACGCTCTGGATGGAGGAACTGGGACACACCTTGCCCGGCGGCCGGGATTCCGCCACCGGGCAGGATCGCACGCTCCTGGTGCGCCACTTTTTCGACCAGCACTTGCAGCCGCCCGGCCAGGATCAACTCAAGGTGCTCGCCGTCGCGCCCCCGCGGGACGCGCGCGACGTGGCCCTCGACGGCACTGTTTCCCGTTTCGGGGTGGACGACGAGGAAGACCTGCCCGAGGACCTCCACGGAATGGATCCCCGAATGGCGATCACGGTACGGTTCGCCCGGTCGATCGACATCGGCACCCTGCCGGAGGACGCGCTCAGCGTGAATCGGGCCGATACCGGAACCCCTGTTTCGGGAGAATGGATCCCCTCGTTCCGGAACAGTCGTTTTCAATTCGCTCCGGAACAGCAACTCGAGCCCGAAACGTACTACGAAATAACGGTTTCCCCCGGAATCCGCGATTCCGAGGGCCGCGCCCTGGAGGATGAGTACCGCCGGTCCTTCCGGACACGCCCGTGATCCCTCGCGGAATCCGCACCCGGAACGCGGCAAGTTGCTTATTTTTAAATATTAACAAAATAACCCATCCACTTTGGTCGTCCCGGTCAGACGAGAAAATCCCCGCCTCGTCTGACTTTACAGGTACAGTTATATTTGTCTCGCTGGAAGCCCACCACTCCAATTAGAATGCGGCTATTAGTCTCACTCGTGTCCCCGCTGTCATGGAGGCGCAAGGGATCCGACACCCATCCCACTTCAATTCAAACCCTGATCCTTGGACGAACAGACCAATCCTGTGAACTCCAGCTTAGAAAACTATCCTGACATCCGGACTCCTCGCCGCCGCCATCGTGTCGTGTATTTTAATTTCAACTACACAGTGACGCTCCGCGGCCCGGAACCTCCGGTTTTATAATAATTCAGACCACCAACAACCCTGAGAACGATGAAAAAGACATTACCTTGCTTGACCGCCATCCCTGCTTTCCTCATAGCCTTCGCGGGCGCCACTTACGCGTTTGAACCGGTATCATGGCAATTCGGAAGCGATTTCGACGGCGACGGCGGATTCCTGCTTCAGGGCGTGGCGGACACGTCCCGGACCGCGCCACACCCTTACCCGAACGAGTGGGAAGTGACCCCCGATTCGCTCCGCTATGAACTCCCCCCCCATGAAAACCCGGACGCGGGCAGTGAAATCGCTGAGGCCGGCGCCCTGGTCCAGGTGCCGGGACTCGGCGGAGGTAATCAACAGGATTTCACGATCGAACTTACCGGCGAGATTCACAACCTGACCTGGAGTTTCGCCCGCATAGGCATTCTCGTCCTTTCGGATGACCAGATGGGGGTCACTTATGCCGGCACCGATGGTTACAGCGGCCATATGCGCCGCCCCAACTCGGGGTCCGCGGAACTCCGCATCGGAAATGTATCGGGCGGCGATTGGAGCGGCATTGCCGCCGACAGTTTTGTTCGCGTCGATGACGGAGAATTCATGATGACGTTGACGGGGATCTACGATGACGAGGGAGCTCTCATCATGACCCTGACCATCCTGGTCGAAGGCGAGGACGAAGTGTATTCCATTACAACCGATCCCATAGAGAACCCGAAAGACGGAGACTACTTCGGGATCGCGATGCGGCTGGGATCCACCGAAACCGGCGGCAACCTGATCGATTTCCACAGCCTGTCGATCAGCGAAGCCGAACCGAGGATTTTCATGCCGTTTCAGACCGACCTCGGTTCTGCGGAAGGGCGTGTTCCCGGTACCGGTTTCTCATTCACTGCCGGGGATGAAGTGTCGATCGAGGATCAGGCTCTTCGCTTCACCGGGCAGGGGGAAGACTACCGGCCGTCCCTCGCGACGGCTTCGCTCGGAAATTTCGCACCGGGCAGGGACTTCGCACTGCGCAGCCATATGACCCTGACAAATCTGGATTCGTCCAGCGCGGACAACGCGGTCGGGCATGTCGTTCTGGGCGATATCAATCCGGCCGCCCCCGAGGCGGCCAGTTACTACCATGCTCAGTGGATACCGAATTCCGACAACGGGAGCGTGTTGCGGATTCGCGAAGGCGTGGCGGGTCTCACGCTGGAGGAAGTTCCCTGGCCCGGCAGTCATCCGTCCCCGGACGATCCGGAGTCGGGCATCGGTTCCACCTACACGCTGCAAACCACCGGCGAGTATCTCTCGACGACCGAGCTGGAACTGACCTTTACCCTGACCGACGAGTCGGGGGTGTCGGAGAGCGTCTCCACGGTGATCTCGTCGCCTTTGGAGGGAGAACAATTCGGCTTCGGAGCCTGGCACCGGGCGGCCGAGGATCCGGTCTGGGATTTCCACGATATCGGCATGGCCGACCTGGGGACCATGGACTTCGCGCTCTTTGAAGCGCCGTTTGACCTGAACTTCGGAACGGCTTCCGGCCGGGATGGGCTGGAGGGCCTCTTGCTGAGCCTTCCGCGTCCGGAAGATTGGGAACTCCAAAGTGAGTCGCTCCGTTACGAGAGGAACGAGGGCGGCTTTCAAACGTCCAGTGTCACCGCCGTGGTCGGGAACATCGTGCCCGGCCAGGACTTCACTCTGCAAAGCAATGTGGAACTCGGGTTCTTATCCGGGGGCAATCTGAACCGGGTCGGCTTCGTGGTTCTCGGCCGCGAGCACGATCCCTTCGGGACGCCGTTTGACTCCGAAAACGATAATCTCTATTACAGCCTGCAATGGCTGCCGCGCACCAGCGGCGACGAATCCACCCTGCGCATCCGGAGGGGCCTCAACGGTTCCGACGTCACTTCATCGGTCACCTGGGAGGGCGTGCATCCTGACGATGTGGATCCTTCCGCCGGATGGGGAGAGGTTTTTGAAATGGACGCCAACGGGGAGTACGACAGCGAAACGGGCGCTCTCACCCTGTCCTTCACGCTTACCGACGCCACCGGTCATTCGCAAACGATCACCGCCGAAATCGACGAACCGCTGGAGGGGAATGTCTTCGGACTCGGGGCTCGTATGAGAAGCGACGAACTCCCCCAGTTCTTTTTCGAGAACTTCGCGATGAGCGTTGGCGACGCGCCCGTGCCCGACGTCCCGACCTTCGCGGCGTGGCAGGAGGACTACTTTGACGCGGAACAGCAAGCCGATTCCGGAATCAGCGGTCCGGAGGCGAACCCGGCCGGGGATGGAGTGGCCAACCTTCTGAAATACTCGGCCAACCTGTCACCCTGGACCGTTGTCAGTCCGGGCGAGATCGCGACCGTCGGCAGCGTCGACGGAGACCTCACGCTCACCTACCACGAACTGACCGGTGTCGAGGATATTGAATACACCGTGGAAACGTCCACTGATTTGATCAACTGGGAAAGCGGGCCCGAGCACGTCGAAGAACTCTTGCGGGAGGATCAGGGCGAGGTCCACGAAGTCACCGCCCGGGCAATCCTTCCGGAAAACGCATCCTCCGGATTCATGCGGTTATTGATCAGCATGCCGTGAACGTTGACGTACCCGTAAAATTCCAGCCGAGTCCATCATGAGCAACCGGAAGGCCTCCCGTTTGTCCTCCAGGCAGCCGTACCCGTTCTCGTATCGGGACGGGCGGGCTACCGGCAGGGGCGCATTCACGCTCATAGAATTACTCACTGTCATCGCGATCATCGGCATTCTCGCCGCCATCCTGATACCGGTATTGGGTTCGGTACGTGACAGCGCCCGCGCATCCAAGTGCATCGGGAACCTGAGATCCCTGGGCACAGCCATTAATCTTTTGATTGATGACCACGATGGAGTTATCCGGATCTGGCGGCGCGGCAGCAATTCGGAAGGCCACATGTGGGCGAACATTCTGGATAACAGCGGGTATCTCGGGAGTCGTGAAATCCTCTACTGTCCCTCGCGTCACCCGTACGCCTGGGACGAACCCGGCTCGTGGCCGTGGAACTGGCGTACTTACGGATTTAATATGATTCCGGGAGACGCGGGGGTTGAATCCGGGGACAATATCTTTCGTCTCAACGCCAACGCCATTCGTGATCCCTCGCGTCATTTTATTTTTGCCGACAGCTTCAAGATTGCCGCCAGCGGCCCGTCGGTCAATGACGGACAAAGCCAGCGTTTTCGAATTCCGTCGTGGGCGCCCGGCCCGAATTTCGGCGGCGTCCACATCAGACACGGGGGAAGAGCCAACCTTGTTTTCCTCGACGGTCACGTTTCCGCTCTCAGTCCCGTCGAACTCGGTGAACTCGGGTTTCTGACCATGGTCAGCGAACAAGACCGGCATACACGTGTTCCGGTCAGGTGACGTTGTGTACCGGCCGGCCGTCGATTCAGTCATACCTTCGAGGGCCCGTCTAAACAGCCCGGGCGACCCGTGCTTTGGACGGTCGTCCCGGTTTCTTTCGAACGGTTCGTCCCTCCGCCCAGGTGCCGTCGATCAAAATGCGCTGGGGAAAGTCCGGAATCCCGGTTTCATTCGCGTTGAGCATACTCGCGAGAAGCTTGACGGAAATCGCTCCGATCTCCTCCGAATGCTCGTGAATCCCCGAAAGCTCACCGTTCGGATCCACGTTGGAAACGAGCGCGAGACCGATATCCTGAGGCACGCGAAGCCCCGACTGTTCGCACCAGTTGCGGATATCCCCGGCGAGGCGGGGGCCTGTCGTAATGACCGCGTCCGGTCGATGCTCACGCAGCCAAGTCACAAAACTGCTTTTACGGGGATTACTCATCGACTGGGGGGGGATCGGTTCGCCCAAATCGCTGCTTTTGGAAATCAACATATAAGCCGCGAGCCAGGCATGACCGACCCGTTCATCAATGGAACTCTGACAGCAATACCCGATACGCCGGTAGCCTTTATTCTTAAGGGCTACCAGCACCTTCTTCATGGAATCAAAATGGGAGCAGGTGACAGTATGCAGGGCCGGGACTTCGAGCGAATAGCCGATCTTGACCGCGGCATATTGCGACCAGGTCAACTCGATGCTGGAGTGCGGGGCGGGCTGGGGTGCGAGAATGAGACCGCGGATGCGTCGCGCGCGCAGGACCTGTTCAAAACGCGCCCGTGTCATGTTTTTTTCCCGCATCCAGAAGTGCTGCAAATGGTAGCCCATTTCCTCCGCGCACCTGCAGGCCCCATCGTAATAGTGACGGTAAACCGGCGAATCCCGGCGCCACCCGTCGGCCGTGGTCCAGTTGGTCACCCACGCCACGGTTTCCACCGACCTCGAATGATTCGGGTGGCGGTACCCCACCAACGCCCTCAAGGCGGGATCCGGACGGTACCCCAACTCCCGCGCAATCGCCTTGACCCGGTCCCGGGTACTTCGGGGTAAACTGGGGTCATTCCGGAGCGCCTGGGATACCGCGGATTTTGACAGTCCGGCAACCCCGCCTATATCCTTCAGAGTAACCCGTGAATGACTTTCCATTCACGTGAGATCATCACCCGGCTCCAGCGCCGCGGTCAAGGCGAAACCCCTTGGGAAAGTCATCCTTGCCAATCTTCAATCGCGCGGGAAACCAACCGCACCACAAACCGAACGAACAAAAAAGCTCAATACGAAACCCAACAAAAAATGGAGTCCGACTTCGCCAGCATCACCTGTCCGACCTGCTTTCAAACCTTTGACGTGCCGGCGCCCGCGTTGAGCGAAGTCCCGGCCGAACTGGATTATGATTGTGAGATTTGTTGCCGCCCGATGATCATTCTGTTCCATGAAAACATGGGCGCGGTGACCGCGGAAGCACGTGGCCTCGACGATTAGGTCAGGGAGTCTCCAGCATTTTGCCGGTGAGGCGACGGGCTTCGTCCGCTTCAGGCCAATCCTCCAGAATCCCCTCAATCCAGCGCAGGATCGATTCGAATGTACGTCCGTACCGACCCTCGAAAGCAGGCACGCCGCCTTCCGCCAGCACTCTCAGTTCGTCCTCCAAAGCGTCGTCCCGCGCCAGCGCGAGGGCTGTCAGATAAAAGCCCCGTTGCGCCAAACCCGCTGTGTCGGCATCCCGCCAGGCCCGCGCCCGCCGAACGAGGCGTTCGAGTTCCCCGTTGTCTTTCATCGGGGCGATCATGTCGAGCAACGGCGCGTTCCAACCGGAATCCGTCGAACCCCCTGCATCGAGCCAACGCGGCACCACGGAAAAGAACGGCTGAACGACCCAGAGTTCAGGCGGGGGATTCTCGCGGAAGAGGTAATCCCGAAGCACTGAAAAAGCCTCTTCCTCCTCTCCTTTCTCCCAAAGCGCGGCAATCAGATCGACGCGCATCGATTCGCTGAAACGCACGGGATTGATCTCCACCCCCTTCCTCCAGGCATCGATTGCGGCATCGATTGCACCGTTCGCTTTCAAGCGGGTTCCCAGGGATTCCAGAAAATGATTCGTCGGTTGGATACCGTAAAACTCATCCATTGACCGTGCCTCCGGAATTTCCCACGGTTCAAAAAAGACGGTCAAACGCTCCAGGGCGCCCGCATTTTCGTAAACTTCGATCAGGTAAGCGCCGTAAACCAGCACCTCCGGGGCATCCTCCTCCAGCAACCGATCAAACCAGGAAACGGCCTCCTCGGAATACCCGTTCTCATGCAACCAACGGGCATACTCCAGGCGCTCCTGAAAATCCTCCGGACGCATAAGGACAGCTTCATCCAGCAACTCCCGCCTGGAGCTCCCGCCCGAACCGTCGTTGCCATAGGGTGCCGCTTCCGCCTGCAACAACTTGATATTAAACGCCTGCGCGGCCAAGTCCATCGCCTCGCCCAGGGCCTCTTGATAGACCGGGATCTCCCCGGCAGCTTCGAGAACCCTCAATGCGGCGCGGCGCAGGGAGGAGTCGATCTGAAAAAAGCCGTCGGCCAATTCACGCTGCAACGATTCCCTGGCGAGCAAAACGCCGCGTTCAGCCTGTCCGCTCCGGCGCAGAAAAACCAGAATCGCCTCACGGTACGCATCCCGGGAACGTAAATCCAGCTCGTCGGGCCGGACCTGTGCAAGAAGCGCCGCGGCTTCCCGTTTGAAGTCCTCCTCCAGCAGGACCGAAGCCCAGCCGATCCTTTCCGCATTCGCCGCCTCGCCTTCGACGAGACTTTCGACGGCTTCCGCCATCTTCGCCCGTTCCCCGGCGTCCCTTGCCATGAAGAACCGCAGCGCGGCCCTTTGAAAGGCGCTGTCGTCGTGCTCCTCCAACCGGACCAACATGGCGTTTGCCTGTTGAATCCGCTGGTCGCGTGCGGACACGAACGCCGCCAGGAACTGAAGGTAGGGGTCTTGCGTCTCGTTCACTCCTTCGTTGAGCCGGACTCTCGCCCCGACAACATCACCCCGCCACCACAACAGGCAGGTTTCCAGGAAACGGAGGCTTCCCCTTTCGCCTGCGGAATACTCGGCGGCGACCGCCTCGATCGCCTCGCCCAGCATGACAAATCCCTCGTCCGTCAGGAGGGCTCCCAGGGACTCGTAAAGGGATTCCATGGTTTCTCCATCCCAGTAGGGGTTGGCGGGCGGAAAGGAATCCGTGCCCCACCACGAACGGACCGGAAAAAAAGATCCCCCGGAGGTTCCCGCCCCCTCCCGGAGCGCCCGCACATAGCTCATCATATATTCCAGAGCCGCGTCCCGGTCGCCGGTCTCCTCCAGATGCACCGTGGCAAAATGAAGGTACAACCCTTCTTCCCGTCTCCCGGCAATCAATTCGCGTCCCTCCCCGCTGCCCCGCAGTTCGGCAAAAGTCGCTTCGGCGGCCGGCAGATCCTCAATTTGAAAGGCGAGGTTCAGCTTTTCCCAAAGGTGCTCGGCATCCTTCTTCCCGGAAAGGGCCTCCATTCGTTCTCTCCCCTCGCGCAGCGCGGTCTCGCGATCTCCCAGCCGGTTGAGCATATTCATCCGCTGCCGGACCAATTCCTCCGTAGCCCCCTCCCTCTCGCCGAGCCTTTCGGAAACCCGCCGGGTAGCCGCGATCATGTTCCGGCGAAGCTCGGGAAAGGCTTCCAGGCTGCCGGCGTACCGGTTCACGGCACGCAGAATAAAGCGGTCCGTCTCCGGATCCCGGATATCCGATCCGAGATAACGGTCGATCTCGACCATCATATAGCGCGGAGCTCCGACCATGCCCATCGCCAGGATCCGCTCCCCGTACGGAAGTTCCGAATCCGCCAGAAGGACCGCGAGTTCTTCGAGGAACTCATTCGACGTCCCCTCTTCGAGAGCCATGTGCTTCCAATAAGTAAGGGCCGCATCGCGCGCGTTGTTCTGGGAACCGACATTGAATCGATCCGGCATTCCGAGGAACGAGTAGTCCAGGTTGGCCTCGGAACCGTAGCTGCCGGAGGTCAACGCCAGGGTACGCATGGCCGCGTAGCGCGAGAAGTTCACGCGGTTCAGCCGGGGAAATCCGGACTGGACGGTTTCGATCGCTTCTTCCGGAGGCAAAGCGACTACGGCCCGGAAATACTCCCGGGCACGCCGCACATCCTGTTCGAACAGGAAGTATTCCCCCAGGGCAAACAGGGGTTGCCAATCCTGTTCCTGCTGTTCTTTCGCCGCCGCGGCAAACCCGGATAATGCATCCATTTTGTCGTTACGAAAAAACTCGGAGAAGAGTTCCCTGATCGAAAACAGGGATTCCTCCCCCTTCTCGAGGATCCCGCGCAACGCTTCATCTTTTCCCTGCCGAATCAGGACCCGGTAATGATCGAGCACGTGAACCCGTTCGCCGGACTTCTCCGCCATTTCCCGGCTGAAGTGGAGAATACCGTCCGCATCCTCGGCGTTGACCGCCAGGTCCCAGAGCCGGTCGATGAGGGCTACCTCGTCCGGGTTCTGCTCGTACACCCGGCGCCGGGCTTCGTATTCGGCGGCGAGATCTCCCAGAACGACAAACAGCTCCGCGCGGAACGCCTCCTCGTGCCACGGTTCTCCCTTTTCCGCCGCACCGCGGAAAATGTCGGATAATTCGGATACGCGGTCCTCGGCCAGGTAAGCGAGGGAAAGCTCAGGCACCGCTTCGAGCCGGTCCATAAAAGCCTCCTTGGATTCAAACGCTTCGCGATGAAACTCCGCGGATTCGTAAAAAGAAGGAATCGGCGGTTCGGGCGCATCGGCGGCCGTCAGCGTTATTCCCGCGGAAAGAAAGAGCGCCGCGAGGAGGCCAAGGGCGGCGCAAAAGGTTGTCCGGCGACGCTCGGAGCGAGGCGGGACCGAGGGCCTATGGAGAAAGCGACGATTGAGACCGAACTTCGAGAGAATTGAAGGGAACGACATATACGGTTAATTCAGTTTTTCCGGAGGCGAAACCGCCCCCCCGGACGGCGCCCTGCAAACACTACCCCAACAACGCCGCGCCGGAATTGCAAGGGCAAGGAAGCACCCCGGTGCCCTGGGATACCTCCGGCGAAACCGGATGAACTCGCCGTCGCCCGGTTTTCGACTTAAGGGAGCGTGAATCCAGTCACTGACCCGGCGACACCAGATCGCTCGTCACCGGATCCGACGCAAAGCGCAGTATGCCGGCCCCCTGGACCGGCAGGCAGCAATAGAGCTGGGTGTCGAGATTCCGCGGACCGTAATAAGCGACTTCCAGATAATCGAACAGCGCATCGACCGCATGGGCCTCGGCCAGGATCATCACACAGCCGCCGAGCCCGGCCCCGGAAAGCTGTGCCCCGACCACCCCGGGAAAGGCCGCCGCGTAATCAACGAGGGCGTCGATTTCCCGGGTGCTGCAGGCATAAGTACCGTGCTGATAGAGAAGGTCCGCTCCGTTTGAAGCCATCGTTTCCAGGGTATCATCATCGAAATTCACCGAAAACACGCTCGGGGCGCTTCCATTGATCCCGCCCGCCACACGGTCGCCGTCGTGGCTGAGTGCCATCAGGCGCCCGGCCTCGCGCAGATCGCCCTCCGAAAGGACCCGCGCGAACGCCTCGCTGCGCATGCATTCGCTGAGCCCGTACAAAAGGATTCCCCGAAGGTCATACGGACCGATATCCGCGTGGGACGTGAAGAGATGTTCCAGGCGTTCCCGCTCCGAACCGGTGCACATCCCGCGGAGGTCGTCGCGAGTCGGATGGTTCGGCAGCAGCTTCAGTGCCCGGTAGATGTCCGCCGCGCACACCTTGAGCCGGCTGGGACAGAGATCCCGCAGATGCTTCATGCCCCCGGCCGCCGGCCAGCGTTTCTTCAGAATCATCTGGCCGATTTCATACGACGCGATGCGATGGTTGAAAGCATCCTTGGCCCCCGCGCTTTTCCTGGCCTCAAGGCCGCTGTGAGCGATCACGACACGCAGGTGATCGGCCACCGGAACCTGTTGTTTGAATTCGACCGGAAAGAAGCCGATCCGTGTGATCGATCCGATGCGGCTGGTCCTGATGGCGGCGTGATCCCCGTTTCCGCCCCGCGAGCCGACAAACCACTCTCCCTCACCGCACAGGTCGATCAAATCGGCGATCTTGACGTCGAGACTGTTGAAGGCAATCGCGGCCTCCGCAAAGGCCACCACAAGCGCGGAACTCGACGAGAGGCCGGCTCCCATCGGAATGTTTCCGCCAACCACGCAGTCCATACCCTTCAGGGGAATGCCGCGCGCCTCATGCTGCAATCGAAGCAGGGGAGCGCGCGCATAGTGGCTCCAATCGCCGGGTGCGTCGTGAAGCACCTCGCGGACCGTGTGTGAATCCACAAAATCGAGCCATGTCTCCCAATCGGTGGAATCGAGCATCTCGCGGATGTGGAACTCCCGGTCCGGGAACCCGGGGTTCAGATTGTGCAGGTTGACGCAATCATCGCTCCGCGGAGCGGCCACGACGATCACTTCCCGGCTGATGGCCATCACATTGATGTCACCGCCCCGGTGCTCGATGTGACGGCCCATCAGGTTGATCCTGCCCGGGGCCCGGCAAATCAGGATCTCCCGGTCCGCTCCGTAGCGTTCCACAAAACGCTCGAGCACCCGGACGATCTGTACCGACTGTTCCTCAATCGCGTCACTTTGCGCCCCGTAAAGAGAACTGAGCACTGAATACACCTCTGTGTTGCCGTCGTTCAGCCTATGCAGCCACTCGCCGGCTGTATGCAAATGCTCGTTTACCGGCCGCGGCTCATCGGCGAGGCGGACACGCCCGGCATTTTCCCTTTTGCGCAGCACCTCTTCGATTTCGATCAGTTCCGCCGGTGTATTGAAGGCCATCAACTCCTCACCGTTCTCGACCTTCGACACGGCGATCCACTCACCCGCCCTGCGGATCAACCCGATCGTATCGGTCAGGTAGAGCTCGCCTTGCGCATTGTCGGCATCAAGTTGTCCGAGCGCCCACGCGAGACGATCGAACCGAAAGCAGTAGAGAGACCCATTCCTCAAGAAAGGAGAGCGTCCGAGTTTTTCCGGGGAAATGGTTATGCCGCCCAACTCGACCGAACGGTTCCCCGCCCTGGCTTCTTCAATATCCTTTTTCTCAATAATCCCCAGAATCTGATGGCGGTCATCCAGAACAATGCGGCCGGCCCCCGTTCCCTCTTCAAAGGGAAGCGTGGCCACAGCGGCACTGGCACCCTGATCGTTGAACCTGCCCAGCAGATTGCTCATCACCCTGGGCGCAACCAGCTTGTCGCCCATGGTAACCACGACGTTTCCCTGAAACCCCTGGGCTTCGAGAGCTCGAACCGCGACCTGGGCCGCGTGGCCGGTGCCCCTGGGCTCGGACTGGAAAACAAACATCACTTCAGGAAACTCCGCGGAAACAGTCGCGATCACCTGCGCGGCCATCTGGCCGACCACGACAACAAAGTGGCGGATCCCGGCCTGCCTGTAGGCGTCGATTGCGCGGCAAATTGCCGGCCGGCCGAGAATCGGAAAACAAACCTTATGGGTGTCCTCCGAAGCCATGCGTTTCCCGCAGCCTCCCGCCAGAATAATGCAGGCGGTGCTCTTCAAGGTTGTTCCGTTGGTGTGGACAGGATGAGTATTCATAAGTAGAAGTCTGAAACTTGAAATGATTAATGAGAGAGGATGTGAAACCGGTTGTGGGAGATCCCCGAAAAACGGCTGCAAAGCCTGGTGGAAGCAGTTATACGATCCGCGCTTCTTGGAGGATCATCATGATGCAAAACGCCGCCGTTGGAAATCGGGGAAAGGCGTTCCCTCGACTAATGGTGGAACCTATAATTCTATAGGGGTTGTTTGCGCATCGGCACTCAGGCGTTACCGGCTCAGAGATTCACACAGGGATTGGTTAGGGCTCGCGCCCTGCAGGCGGGCCGGGGTAGGTTGAGTCCATGGAAACGCTTGAGCCGGAACCGCACCCGCGCCTTTCCACCATCACCTTCGATGTCGGAGGCACACTCCTCTCTCCCGACCCGAGCGTGGGAGCGGTCTACGCGGAAGTATTCGCCAGGCACGGGGTGGCGGCGGGTGCCCGCGAAATCGAGGCTGCTTTTCAACGCGCCTGGAAGACCGTTGCCGGGGAGACAGGGGGGCCGACCGACGAGGCGAACGAAATCGGAAAATGGCGGCGCCTGGTGAACGCAACCTTGAGGGACCTGCCCCAGCCGAGGCACTTTGATTCTCTGTTCGAGGAACTCTGGCACACCTTTTCCGAACCGCGGCGATGGCGCCTCCGCGAGCATACCCGCGAGGTACTTTGCGAATTGCGGGAACGGGGGATTCAGCTCGCGGTTCTTTCCAACTGGGACAGCCGCCTTCGGCCCCTGCTCAAGGGATTCGGGCTGATCCGCTACTTCGAGACCCTGTTCATCTCCGCTGAAATCGGCTGGGAAAAGCCGGATCTCCGGATCTTTCGCGCGGTCGAAGACACGCTGTCCGTCAAGCCGTCGGAGATACTTCACCTCGGCGACTGTCCGCACAGCGATGCGGCGCCAGCCCGGGCCGCAGGCTGGCGCAGCCTTCTGATCCGCGACGAAACCGGCACAAACGGCGTCACCGGACCGGAGATCACCGATCTGCGTGAGCTCCTGATGCTGGTTACCGGAAACACGAATCCGCGACCGCCCGACCCCAGGTGACGCCTCCCCTGCGCGTTTTACGCACCGTTTCACGGTCGAGGGACCAACCCCGGAACCCGCCCCCTTTCCCCTACCCTCGCTTCCTGTAGGCGCTCGGTGAATACCCGGTCTTTTCCTTGAACTGCTTGGAAAAGAAAAAGACGTCGTCGTAACCGAGCACGCCGGCGATCCCGCTGATGGAGAGCGAGGACTCGGACAGGAGCTGACGGGCACGTTCTACCCGGGCATGGATCTTGAGGGCCTGGGGAGTCTGACCTATGACTTCCTTGAAAACCCGGGCGAAATGATCCGGACTGTAGCCCGATTCCCGGGCCAGATCCCGGACCTGCGGAGCATCGCCGGGACTCTCGTAAATTCGCGCCACTTGTTTGAGAATGGTCTCCCTGTGATGATGAACCAATTCGGCGCTTCCCCCGGCACGGACCGCGGCCGTACCGCTTTCCATCTCCCGAAGGACGGCATTCATGAGCAATTCGGGAACTCCAGGCGCGTTCCCGGCTTTCGGTTCACCGCCCATGCGGGCCCGGCGTTTGAGTTGAATAATCCGACTCGTCACCGCATCGAAATAGGCGACCTCCTCGATGTCACTGACTTCGCAGGGGATCTCCGGCGAATCAACCAGAGGCCGGCCGGAGCCGTCGTACAGCATGAAGTGGAGGTAATTGACTCCCAGTCTGTCGGACTCGTCCTGGCTGGCTTCGTACCGTCCGCCGGGACGCATCCAAAGGCAAATCCCCGGGCGAAGGATAATCTCGCCCATGCGGGTCTCCATACGCCCGCGGCCCGCCCAGACAAACCACAGGTCAAAGTCCCTGAGGTTCCGCGACCATTCGGGACCGAGCCGCCAGCCTGGCTCGCAACGGACCCGGGCCGAACGCGAAAGCCGCACCGTGGTGTGCTCCCAGTCAATCCCCTTCATTACATCGGAAAACTACAAAACTTTATCGCCTGAATCGATGGAAATCGCGCATAAGCCGTGTTAATTTGCGATCAGCGAATACCTAAACGGAAACTCGAAACCGATTTATTACAAATGGCCACCACAGAAAAACGAACCTCCGGGCTTCCCGGGAACGAAGGACGCTTCGACTCGGGCGCCGAGATGCACGCTCCGGATCTTTACGATCATGACGCGATCGCGGACAAGATCGACGGACTCGACGGCATCACCGACGAGCACCTCGCCCTTTACAAGGAACAGGGATACCTGGCGGTCGAGAACGCGTTCACACCCGAAGAAATCGAAGCGGGACTGGCCGGCCTGATTCACCTGATCATGGGCGGGAATCCCGACTTCGAGGGGATCATGTTCGAAGCCAGGGCGCAGAAGATCCTGTCCACGCTCGGCCCCGAAGCCCGACAGGACGCGGTACGAAAACTGATGTACTTCGTCGATTACGACGCCCGCCTGAAGGAATTATCCCACCACCGCAAGTTGATCGACGTCGTCGAACGAATCGCGGGCGAACGCGTCGGCCTGTTCCAGGACATGGCTTTGCTTAAGCCGCCCCGCATGGGGCGGGAAAAGCCCTGGCACCAGGACCATGCCTACTTTGACTTCCCGCTGGACACCACCGTGGTCGGCGTGTGGATCGCGCTCGACGAAGCCACCCTGGACAACGGGTGTATGCGGGTTCTCGCCGGACGGCACAGAGCGGGTCCGGTGGTTCATTTCAAACGGCGCGACTGGCAGATCTGCGACACGGACATCAAAGGCAAGGACGGAGTGGTGGCGGTTCCCCTGAAGCCCGGCGGCCTCCTGCTGTTCGACGGCCTCCTGCCGCACGGAACTCCCCACAACAACTCGCCCGCGCGACGGCGTGCCCTGCAGTTTCACTACCGGAACGAGAGCTCCCGGAAATGGAGCCAGGAAGAACGACTGGCGATCTTCGGCAGCGAGGGCAAAGACGTGGAGTGCTGAGGGCGTACCCGGGGGGAAGGTGGTCGGATTGCCGCCCGCGGAACGGATCCGTACCGGCAGAGGGGAACCCGGAGCACTGGAACCCGTCACTCAAAAACCTCCCGCCCCACTTCACAGGCCGAAGATTTTCATTATTCCGTTCCAGAAACCCGACCACAGGCGTTTGGCGCCATGTTCTTTCTGACGCTCGGCGATTTCCTGGCAGATGAAGGTTCCCGTGCCGGTGAAGAGATCGTCAAAGAGCGGGTTTCGTCCGCGGAAAAACGACCAGAAGGTCTCGGCACGAACAGCGTGATACTGAAGCTGGGGAGTGAAACCGATCGTGGCGCTCTGATTGGTGCGGCGCGCGCGACGGGTTTCGCGCGTCACATTCTCCAATTGTTCGGTACGAACCCCCCGCTTGCCCCAGACCACCAGGCGGCACGGCCCCCGGAACTCGAAGTAGCGGAAACGGAGCGTGATCCAGGCGTGAACCGAAAAGATCCTCCAGTAGCGGCGGATTTCCATACGTTGTCCGGGCGGAAGAATGACCCCGGCGAGGAACCGGGGACGCAGCACGAGAGCGCCCCCTTCCGGGACATCGATCAGGGCAAGTTCCGTCGTCGGTTCCTCCTGAGTGGACAGAGTGATGCTGTAGGTCTCCTTCTCGCTTGGATTCCGCATCCGGAGCAACTCGACCAGGCCGCAGGCCAGGCAACTGAGGGGGACCCGCCAATTGAAGACGAACTTGGTGCGCCGCCGGACCCCTTCGTCCGACGCCTGCAGAAACTTCTCCTTGATCAGCAGCGTCTCGCCCGGTTTCAGTTCGACGCTCTGCGAAACGCGGCTGGATGAACCCCGGACCGCGGGCAGCAACTCCCGCCGCAACAACACGGCGGGCGTCAGGCGCAGCAACGGCGCCCAGACAAAAAACAGCGTTCCCTTGAAAAACCAGGGCCCGGCGACAAGCATACCGAGGCCCACCAGAACCGGCAGCCGCACCGTTTCCCATGATCGGGCCGCGTAATGAACCAAATCCGGGTCCCCGCTGTCCAGTTCCGCCCGGTTCGTACGCACCGCGATAATACTCCTCTCGGTCGATTCGACCTCATCGGCCAGCCGGTCGCGTCGTTCCTCCATTTCCCGGAGACGCGCCGACGCTTCCTGTTCCTGCTCCTCCGCGCGGGCCAATTCCTCCTCACGCC
Source organism: Opitutia bacterium (assembly GCA_003558065.1). Classification (GTDB taxonomy): domain Bacteria; phylum Verrucomicrobiota; class Verrucomicrobiia; order Opitutales; family T3Sed10-336; genus PXDC01. Next base: position 22,202 of record PWMU01000188.1, read on the forward strand.
GCTCCCGCTGCTCGCGACTGGCAAAAAGGCGGTCCCACAAACCGAGCGCCGACCGGATCCGGTGAGCCCGCCGCTGGGCTTCGTTCAATTGCATCTGAGCCTCGGTGAGTTCGTGGCGCACTTCCGAAAGCCGGGACTCCAATTCCTGACGCACCGCCAGCAATCGTTGCTCCTCCTCCATGAAACGTTCGATCGCCCGGTTGCGATCCACATCGACACCCCTGTTGTCCTGGAGGTAATAAAAAGCCCCCAACCCGCCGACGAGCACCGCGACCGCAAAGCATAGAGGCAGCACGTAATAAACCAGCCAACCGACTACTTTAGAAAGTAGGATCCACACCGCTAAGATGACCTCCGGCTTTCCAGGCGTTTTCGAACCATCCACCAATTTAGCAGATCAAGGGCCTTCTGGACAGTCATTTATGGGCCCCCTGCCGTGCGCCGCCGCGTGGGCGCGTGCCACTTCGATGTATTTCAGCGCGTAGTTACGGAGACTGCCCGAATCCTCCTCGGACAATGCTCGCACCACTTTGCCGGGGGAACCGAGCACGAGCGAACGCGGGGGGCATTGAAAGTGCGCGGTGACCAGGGTGTTGGCCCCGATCAGCGACCCGTCGCCGATCTCGGCGCCGTCCAGCACTACGGCCCCCATCCCGACCAGGCATCCGGCTCCGATCCGGCAGGCATGGAGAATGGCACGGTGCCCGACTGTTGTGTACGGGCCGACCTCCACGCCAGTGTCGTCCGACAGGTGCACCACGGTGCCGTCCTGCAGGTTGCAGCCCTCTTCAATCCGGATGCGGTTGATGTCGGCCCGGAGCACGGCCCCATACCAGACGCTGGTCAACGGCGCCAGGAAAACATCTCCCAGAACGGTCGCGTTCGGCGCGATAAAAAGAGCGCTGTCGATCACCGGCGCCCTGCCGAGGAAACGTTCAAGCCGTTGATTGAGTTCCATTCGGCCGTTGCCTAACGGACGTACGCATAAAGCGAAAAGGCGCGCGGATTGGAGACTTCGGGGGTTGTTCGAAGGAAAATGACGGTGCGCTCCGGTTCGCCGATATTGAGGGGGGTGATCTCGAGACGGTACCGTTTATCCGTTTCCTCGTCTTCGATCACTTTCACCTCAAAGTTCTCGCTCTCGACTTCGACTTCCTCCAACTCGAAGGGCGAGTCGGGGTGAAAGGCGACGTCCACCGTCTGGGTGTCGGGGTTCGCGTCGCGCCTCCAGCTCAGAAAGCGCGGTTCGAGGGTCAGCGCCCTGGGTATGTCGACCACCAGCTTCAGACGCTGGGTCGGCATGCTCGGGTCGTCGGTTTCAATGGCGATCGTATTACTCCGCTCCCCCACCCGGTTTCCCACCGTAAAGATACCGGTGATCGCGCCTCCCTCGCCGGGTTCGTAGGTGCGTTTTTCGAGATCCGCAGTCGTGCAACCGCAACTGCTGCTGATGTTGGTGATGGTGACGGCGTAGCCGCCGGTGTTCTCAAAAACAAAATCCTGCTCGATCTTTTCCGCGCCGTATTCAGCGTCGACGCGGATTTCGTCCTTCTCGAACGAAAGCTGACCTGAAACGACCGAGGGAAGGAACAGGGCGATGAAAGCGAAAACAGTCTTCTCAAGTTTCATAAGCGAATGATTTACAATCGGGACAACAAAGGCTATTCTCAACGAAATCCGGTGCGAATGCAACAACAGACCCAACCGAATCCGCGACGGCATGCAGGATACCACTACGATTAACACCTTTTTTACGGAACGCGCACGGATTTTGCGCGAAATCCTGTTCCTCCTTTCTCTGCCCCTGTTATTGGCGGCGGGGTCGGCGCTGCTCCACCCCTCGGCGCCGTCGTGGTCGCAGGACGCTCTTGCCGAGGGCGAGGTCGATCTCGAAATCATCGACCGGTGGGAGGAAGACTTCCTGTGGGTCGATGCCCGTTCGCGAGAGGAGTACGAAGAGGCACACATCCCCGGAGCCCTGCTCCTCAATGAGGACGCATGGGACGACCTGCTATTCGATTTCTTCGACCGGTGGCACCCGGGAAAGAAGGTGGTTGTGTACTGCGGCAGCAGCGGCTGTCGCGCAAGCCATCAGGTGGCCGAACGGCTGCGTGATGAAACCGGCGACGACACCATCCAAGTCCTTCAAGGCGGATGGGACACATGGCGGGAAGCAGAATCATGATCCCGGCGATTCAATGGGGCTTGCGCCTGGTGCTGGGCGGCGTTTTCGTTTATGCCGGGGTCGTCAAGATTTACGATCCCGCCGGCTTTCTGGCCGACATCGAGTCCTATCGGCTCCTCCCTTATTTCGCGGCCGTGGCGACCGCGCTTTACCTCCCGTGGCTGGAGGTAGTCGCCGGCGCCGCTCTGTGGATTCGTAGAGCCTACCGGGGATCGCTTGCCATTCTGCTGGTGCTCACGTTTTTATTCGGCGTCTTCATCACCTCGGCGTGGATCCGGGGCCTGGATATTTCATGCGGGTGCTTCGGTGTCACCGACACCTCCGAAGCCAATTATCCGTGGCTCCTCACCCGGGATGTTCTCATACTGCTCGGGCTGGCGTGCCTGGTCTGGTTTGAACAGGTCACCGGCCGGCGGATGTCCAACGGTTAGCTTCATTGCCCGCTGAAATCGATGGCATTCCGGTTAAAATTCCCGCGAAATGTGCGGGAAAGCGGTACAGGGAGGTTGCTGAATGACTTCAATACGACAGGTTAAATGGAACCCATGAAAATCACCCTCGTCGCGGCAACATCTCTCGACGGCTTTATCACCCGGCACGACGAGCCGGGCAGCGATTTCACCTCGCCGGCTGACAGCCGCTACCTGCGGAAAATCCTGCCCCGCTTCGACTGCTGTATTTTCGGAAGCAAGAGTTACCGGGTTGCGCGCGAGTGGATGCGCACACGGTTGATGCCCGACAAGCTGAGAGTCACCCTGACCCGCACGCCCGAGCAATATGCCGGTGAGGCTGTGCCGGGCAGCTTCGAATTCACCCGGAATTCTCCCCGGGAGATCGTTGAAGACCTTCGAGCCCGAAACTACCGTGAGTGTGCTCTCCTCGGCGGAGGGCAGACCTACAGCCGTTTTCTTCAAGCCGGATACGTGGATGAAATCTGGGTGACGGTTGAAGCACGGCTGTTTGGCACCGGCACCCAACTCTGCCCGGGACAATTCGATATTCCCCTCAGGCTCCTCGCCCACGAATCCCTCGGCGGCGACACCCTGTTGCTGAAGTACACGCTGCAACAAAACCCGGCCTGTTAGGCAAGGATAACCCGATGTCGTTGCCGGGAATGCCGCCTCCGGGAGCGGCTGCCGGCCGGACGCTGAACGTGACACGTTTCGCCGGCCACCCGCAGCCCAGGATCATCGGGGAGGTTCCCTCAAGCCCGCTTTCTCCGGCCGTCAAAGCCGGTCTATCGGGGAATCCCCCACGGGACCGATAGGGCTTAATGCCAGCTGTCAAATAAGGGCTTCCCTGATTGCTGAAACATGCTTTTTAAAGTATTCTTTAACTCCTTTTTTACAACATTTCATTTCCCGCTGCGCAGCGAACTTGTAAAGCGCGAGAATTCTGATACGATTGCCGAAGTGCTTCCGGCAGGTAAACGAGCAACACCATTCAAGAAACCGTAAAGGTCTGTGCGAACTCCCCCCAATCGGTTTCGCCTGATTTCCATGAGTCCTGATTCGATCCAGCACTATCTCATCAACCTGACAATTGATCACCCGATAATTCACCCGGAGGCTTCTCCCGGGGTCAGGTTCGTTTTGTCCGCCCTCGAGGATGGTGGACCCTGCAGCGGAGGACCTGAATCCTCGGCGAACTTCAAACCGCGGCCAAAAGACCTCAACCGCCCGGGGTCACCCCGGTTTCTCAAACACCGTTTTCTCTACTGGTTCTTTTGAATCCCCCTGCTCGGGTTAGTGGGCACCAAGGCGCCGGACCTGCAAGGCGAGCTATTTTCAGCTCTAAATCACCACAGTTTCACTGAATCGATCCTAAGGGAGACCCGGACCCATAAACAATCATAACGGAGCTTCAAATATTACCGAAATTTTACCTAGACCATATCGAACCATCATAAATTACGTAAAAAAACAAACAAAGCCTATCAAAAGGCTTGATTGAGCAAAAATAAGAGACTAGAGTCCAAAATATTACAAAATCACCCGGTGGTTTTACCCACTCCAAACTCTTAGAGCAGGATCGGGTTAGTCCGAAAATCCAATGAGCACACCAAGCCAAGTCAACGCTTCTCCGATTATGGAGAACAATGGGTTACCGCACGGTAAGGCAATGAAAATGGGGCCTCAGAACGGGCTGCAGTTTCTTCCGACCGTACAGGAATCCCTCGTCGAACAGGATGTATGGGCGCAACTGAGTGAATTTTATGTGCGGAGTGCTCATGTTATCCCCTGGCGGACCCGCGGATCCCGTGAACACCTCGAATTCATCGACCCGGCGATCGAATCCTGGCTGGGGCTGCCCGAAAAGAACTGGTACCTTCAGGGGTTCTGGTCGGACCGTGTTCATCCGGAGGACCGCGAGGCATTCCTGGCGTTCACCCGGGGCGAAGCGCTCGAGACGGGACTCCACCTCCACCGCTACAGAATGTTGACCCAGGAAAACGAAGCCATCTGGATTCAGGAGGTGAGTTGCGTGCGGCCGATTTCCCCTGCAGAACGATTGATTTGCGGGATGTTCATCGACGTCAGCCGGGAACAGGAATTGACCGAAGAGGTTCTCAGGATCAGTAATTTCGAGCGCGAACGCCTGGGACAGGATCTGCACGACGACTTCTGCCAGAACCTGGCGGGGATTGCCTGCCTGTCGAAAAGGCTTGAGCAGAACCTTCAAAAAGACTCCCCCGCCAACGCCGAGTTCGCCAAAGAGATCACCGACCAAATCAACGAAGCCGTCAACCGCGTTCGCGCCCTGTCACACAGTCTGTCACCGCTGCAACTGGAAGACGGGGAACTTGTCGAATGCCTGGAGAATCTTGTCCGCGAGACGGAGCAACGGTCGGGCGTCATCTGCAGCCCCTCCCTGGATCCCACCGTGCAGGTTGACTCTCCGGACACACGCCTCCACCTGTTCCGGCTCTGCCAGGAGGCAATCCGAAACGCCGTTTCTCACGGCAAAGCGAGCCAAGTCTCTCTCTGCCTCGTCCGTCAGGATCATTCCCTCTGCAAACTCACCATTCAGGACAATGGCAGGGGATTTCCCGATCGCCCCACTTCCCACGAAGGGCTGGGCATACGTTTAATGAAACATCGTTGCCGGCAGTTCGGCGGAAACCTGACTCTTCGCAACAGCGCCCAGGGCGGCGCCATTGTTGAATGTGTTTTCTCCAACCCGTGAAGCTTCGGCGCCAACCCTCGTGATTAAGGAGTAACCATTGAAACGAAAAATTAAAATCTTCATTGTCGACGACCACGCGCTCATGCGTCGTGGACTGGCCGATCTGGTTAACAACGAGGAGGATCTGGCCGTATGCGGCGAGGCCGAAGACGCTCCAACCGCATTGAGTGGAGTCAGTAAGACCAGTCCGGATCTTCTCATCGCCGATATGTCCCTTCGGGGAAGCAGCGGAATCGAGCTTATCAAGAACGTCAAGGTACTCCATCCCGATCTTCCCATCCTGGTGCTTTCGATGCATGACGAAAACATCTACGCTCAACGGGTGCTGCGGGCGGGGGCGAAAGCCTACGTGATGAAGCAGGACGCGGCGGAACGGGTCCTGCAGGCGATTCGCAAGATCCTGAAGGGAGAAATCTATGTCAGCGAGCGAGTGGGAACACAGATGCTCCAGCAAATCGTCCGTGGCCGGTCACCGGCGGAATCCTCGCCGGTCGACCGCTTGAGCGACCGCGAACTTGAAGTGGTGCAATTGATCGGGCGCGGCCGCACCACTCGCGAAATCGCGAAGAGTCTGAATGTGAGCATCAAGACAATTGAATCTCACCGCGCCCACTTGAAGGAGAAACTTGATCTGAAAAACGCGACCGAACTCGTTCAGTTCTGCGTACAATGGGTGGAGCAAGAGAACACCGTCAACCGATAGGTCACATGCGATTCAAGCGGAGTCAGGCACGTTTCAAAGCCGACATCCTCGCCGTTGGCCTAACGCCCGAAACCGGTTTTCCGCGACGTGCATGGCGAATGTGAGTGTCATAGTCCATAGCCCCGACACGCCCCATACAGGGAAAATCGCACAGGCCATTAGCGTTCTCCCTTATGGCCGGGTCGGACTTTCAGGGGGTACCCCGGAAGGGCGTAACCTGATTGCCCCTTTTTGCCACACACGCTAGAGTGTCACACTAAAAAGCGTGAATAAACACACACCAATCCAAGTTTTCATTATCGACAGTCATCCGGTGCTGGTAGGGGGCCTGCGCTCGCTTCTGGAAGACGCCCAGGGGGTTGAAGTCTGCGGCAGTGCGATTTCCGTGGATCTGATACCGGAACGACTTAAATCCGCCCCGCCCGATATTTTCATTGTCGATATCTACTTTAAATTCTCCGAGGGGTTCGAGATTCTCAAGGGGGTACAGTTGAAATTCCCCCAATCCTCGATACTGGTCTTTTCGATGCATGATGAGGCTTTCTACGCTGAAAGAGCTTTACATTCCGGAGCAAAAGGCTACATTATGATGAATGAAAGTTCAGGCGAAATCCTCCGTGCCATCAGGCAAGTAGCGGATGGGGGATTGTACGTCAGTGATCGCCTCAAAAGTATTCTGCTTTCACAACTGGACACCTCATCGAAGCAGGAAATCGTCAACCCGATCAAGAAACTCACCAACCGCGAACTCCAAGTGATCGAGCTGATAGGTCAAGGCAAGAACAACCGGGAAATCTCAACCCAGATGAATATTCGCCTCAAGACCGTGGAAGCTCACCGGTTTCGCATCAAAGAAAAATTAAACCTCAAGCACTCCACCGAATTGATCCAATTCGCAATTCACTGGTTGCAGCGGGAAGGCAGGTTCGACAACGCCCTCTCAAGCTGACCATCATTCCCGATGATACGGGATCGTTGTTTCTGTTCCATCTCACAGGCCTCCTTAATCCTCCTTACTTATGAGCATAAGTTCTTCCTCTAAAGCACGTTCCACTACAAAAAAAGCGCCGTCAGGCAAGCGAATCCTGCTTGTGGAGGATGAGCCTTCCGCCCTGCGCCTCTTTTCTGAAATTCTCCGAAAAGAAGGTCATGAAGTCGTTGAGTCCAGCAATGGGGAGGAAGCGATGGAGCAGGTAAAGGGAAAGAAGCCGCAGCAGGTCGACCTGCTGGTTTCAGATCTGGTCATGCCTGGCGTCGGCGGCCTGGAGTTGGCTTCACGGTTTCGCGAGGTGTATCCAAACACAAAGATCCTCCTTCTTTCCGGGTACACCGAGGACGTGGTGATTCTTGAGGAGCGCCTGAGCCAGGATACCCACTTTCTGCCCAAACCTTTCCGGGCGGAAACATTCCGAACCAAGATCCAGGAACTGCTTGCGCAGGCATGAAAACACTTCCCCAGATCGCTTTATCTCTCGAAGCGAACCGGGGTCTGTTGTTTGAGTTGCTACGTATTTATCTCGGGGTGGCGCTGTTTGTGCGTGGCATGGTGTTCTGGACTTACGAAGGCGAAGACCCGCTCTTCGGCTATCAGGACGACATTCACAGCCTGTTTGCCCAGGCCGCATTTGCCCACTACATTATCGGAGCTCACCTGGCGGGCGGATTACTGCTGGCCGCCGGGTTATTAACCCGTATCGCGGCACTCGTTCAAATCCCGATCCTTTTCGTTGCCGTATTCTTCCTTCACTTTCAGGAGGGCCTTTTCGCAGCCGGACAAAGCCTGGAGCTTTCCGCTCTGGTCCTGTTTCTGCTGATACTGATAGTTCTCCACGGGCCCGGACGCTGGTCCGTGGACGCGTGGCTGACGGAATCGCAACGGCTCCGGAAAAGCAACACCTCCCCCGGGAAAGAAAGGGAACAGGAGTAATCGGAATGCAACTCGGTTAGGCGGGTAGATCGATGGAAGGATGGGTACCGCAGGCACAACGGACACACCCCACCGCTCTCCAGAGGGGGGACCATGGGCCAGCATGGTGGGGTGTGTCGACCAACCGGCCTGAATCTTCCACTCTCCCAAAAGCCCAACCCTTCGGCTCGAGGCCGCTAACCGAGCGCCATTCGGACTAATCCATCTCTGCCTGAACCGCCTCCAAAATGCGTTCGGACAGATCGCGTTTCTCTCGCTGCACAACTTCGATCTCTTCCTCCAGCTCGGCGATACGTTCCTCCCGCTCCGCCACCCGTTCTTCAAGTTTCTCTCTCAGCTCTTCGTTTTCGGAAGCCTCCTCCAACTCTTCGCGCAGGCGATCCTTGAGCTGACGCAGCTCCGCCAGCTCATCTTCCTTGCGTGCCGAGGTTCCCCGGGCCTCCTCCAATTCCTGCTCCAGCGTCTCGATCCGCTCCTCCGATTCCGCAAGGGCCTCCAACAGGTGATCTCGCTCGGAAACAATGCTGTCGTGCTCCTCGCGACTGACACACCCGGACAAAACGGCCATGACAATGATTCCTTGAATGATCCACTTCAAACGACGCTTAACCATTTTCTGCTCCTGTTCCTGTTATGTTTTAGTTGACGCCCCGGAAGTGGAACCGACCGAATCCAGCGAGATTTCCGGCCGGCTCTCTAATCCGCTCACGAGCGTGATTACAGACTATTAAGGGAATTCACCGGTGCCTTGCGGACGCGAACAACCCTTTGATAGTAACAACTCTATCCAGCTGTCAAGCAGGCTCGACTCAGGGAAACCGTTCGATGTTTTCCCGTTTCCCCCTCACACCAACTCCAACTTCACGGCGGATTCGGCCGCCTGCAGGCGATCGATCGCCGCGCGCCGCTCCTCGCCCAACAACTGATGGGCCGGGACATATACGGCCTCGAGATCGGACACCGCTCCTTCCTCCCAGGCTCCGTCGAAAAGCGCAACGGTCCGTTTCCCCTGGCGACAGAGGCGGTCGGTCAACTCACGGTACGGCTGAACGTAGTCCGGATCGGCACGCGGTCCCAGCCGGTCCCGGGCCGATTCGGAGAAGACGATCCCAACCGGCCGGCTGCCGGTATCGCTCGGGAAACGGGGAAACTCGATACGTTCGCGCAGCATTTCCTCTTCCGTCGGCGCCCCCGTCGTCCGCGGTTGTTTGCTTATCCAGGGTCTTGCCTTATGAAACTCAACTGTTTTCAACCACGCCTCCATTTCGCCGACGTCCCTGGGATAAAACAATGCGATGAGCGGCTTGTCATGCTGGCGGGCGAGACCGGCGAAACCGGTGAGATCGGAGGCGATCGTCGCGTCATCCCTTCCGGGCCGGTGCTGATGAAAGATCTCGTGAAAAACCGCATCCCAATGGGGAACGTAATGCTGAGGCGAAAAACCGATCCCCGCCAGCCGCGCTTCAATCGCCCCGGAGGCACAGCCCCAGATCGGAATCTCGCTCGGGAGCCGCTCGCGTAACCTCCGGTAAAAATCACCGTTCCACCGGTACCGGGCGGCGATCCATTTCAGAAAGTCCGGGTTCTCAAAGTTCTCCCAGAATTCGCGATCCTCCGCCGGAGGCAGTTCAATCCCCTCTTCCTCGTGAAAGCGTTTGCGGCAATGCCCGCAGGCACACGAGTGGAAATCGGGTAGAAAATGAAGGTCGTCGGCCATGTAGGCGTCGATCGGCACAGCCTCTCTGTGCCGATCGGCGTAGCCCAGGTAACTGCGCTGATGGCCGGGATGATTCGGGCAGAAACACTCGCAAGTATACCTTTCAAAATAAACCGGTTGTCCGTCACGGGCTGAAACCTGACGCCAATCCGCCATAGGTTCCCCCCGGTAGAAGGCGTGCTCCCAGCCGTCGGGATAGAAAGGAACGTGATGGAAGTTACGCTCCCGGATATCCCACCGGTCCCGCTCGTTGCGCACCCGGTGAACCAGAGTAGCCGAGTGGTGTTCAACCACTCGAAGACCGTGGTCATGACAGATGTTTGAAACCTCCCGCAACATTCCGAACACGCGCTCGAAATGGGCATAGTAATCAAACCTGAAATGCAGGCCGAACATCACAACGGTATTGATTCCGTGCTTCTGAAAATGGAGTGCCCTGGCCGTCCACCTGGCGGTCAGCCCAGGGTCCGGCCAGGCGAAATCCTCCCAGGTCAGCCACCAAGAGGCAAGAACGGCATCGTGTATCCAGTCTTTCGAATTCATAGTCAGGGAACAAATCGTCGGGTTTCAGGTTTCGGGTGTCAGGTTCAAGAGCGCCATTCCGGGCAATCGTGACGGCGGGAACATTATCGGGGGCTCGCTCCACACGCTACAACACGACCCGCAGGCCGTCGAATGCCAGCCGAACCCCGCGAGGAAGACCGGCCTCAACCTCCGCATGGTCCACGGTGTGGGTCAGGTGGGTCAGGTAGGTTTGAGAAGCGCCGATATCCAGGGCCGCTTCGGTAGCCTCTTTGATAGTCATGTGGCTGGGATGCGGGGTTTGTCGCAGGCCGTCCAACACCACCAGATCCGCGCCCTGCGCCATTGCCCGCTGTTCGGGTGACACACTTTTGCAGTCGGTGTAATAGACGAACTTCTTCCCGCTTCCGGCCTCCTCGAACACAAGTCCGAGGACCTCGATATCGCCGTGGGGCAGCCATGTGCGGCGGATGCGACCGTACGACCCTTCCAGCACCTCGGGCATCTCCCGCAGCTCGAATGCCGGGTAGCCCCGTGTCGCCGCCCGGTCCAGAATTGCGTAAGGGTAAATACGCCCCACGCATTCGAGCGCCTCGGGTGAGGAAAAAACCGGCAGGGCATGGCCCTCCCGGTTATCGCAAAACCGCCGGAGGTCGTCCATTCCCATAATATGATCGGCATGCCCGTGGGTCAGGATAAAGAAATCGATTTGCGTAATTGCGTTACTGATGCACTGGAGGCGGAACTCGGGACCGGCATCGACCTGAATCCGCGTTCCACTCATCACCACATGCACGCTCGTGCGGCTCCGCTTGTTCCGCGGATCGGGCGAGCGACAGATCGGACATTCGCATCCGATCATCGGCACGCCCTGGGAAGTGCCGGTCCCTAGGAAACACACCTCCATCTCAGGGAACCTTGTCGGGTTTCCTCCGCACCCGGCTCGGTTCCGGGTAGGATAGCTTGTTCGGATGATCGATGGTGAAATGCAGGCCGCGACTTTCTTTGCGCTGGATGGCACACTCCACGATCAGCTCCGCAACGACGATGAGGTTGCGTAGTTCGAGCAGGCTCGAATCCACCGAAAAATTCCAGTAGTAGTCATGGATTTCCTGGGCGAGATTCCGGATGCGGGTGCGGGCACGTTCGAGCCGCCGGGTCGAACGCACGATCCCGACGTAGTCCCACATGGTCCGCCGAAGCTCGTCCCAGTTGTGCGAGATCACCACCCGTTCGTCCTCGTTGTGGCCCCCATAGTCGATCCATTCCGGCAGGGCAACCTCTTCGCGAGGCACCTTGTCCAGGTAGGCATCCACCGCCCGGGCACCGCGGTGGGCGAGGACCAGGGCTTCGAGCAGCGAGTTGCTGGCGAGGCGGTTCGCCCCGTGCAAGCCAGTGCAGGCGGCTTCGCCGCAGGCGAAGAGGCCGGGCAGGCAGGTTTCGGCGTCGAGACTGGTCTCCACGCCTCCACAATTGTAATGCGCCGCCGGCACGACCGGTATGCGGTCCTCGGCGATATTGAGACCGTTCTTCAGGCAGCGCTGGTAGATATTTGGGAAACGCCTCTTGAGGGTTTCTTCGGAATGATCGGTGATATCCAGCAGGACATACGGGGCCCCGGTTTTTTTCATTTCCGCGTCGATCGCGCGCGCCACAACATCCCTCGGCGCCAGATCGGCCTGGGGGTGATACTCCGTCATAAAGGCGTGGCCGGGGAGGTTCCTGAGGACGGCGCCTTCCCCGCGAACGGCCTCGCTGATCAGGAAACGTTTTTCATCCGTGCTGTAGAGGGTCGTTGGATGGAACTGGATGAATTCCATATTCGCCACCGGCACACCCGCGCGGTACGCCATGGCCACACCGTCACCCGTGGCGATCTCCGGGTTGGTGCTATACAGGTAAACCTGCCCGATTCCTCCGGTGGCGATCAGAATAACCGGCGCTTCGAAGACCACCACCTTGTTGGCATGAACGTCCAGGGCGTACATACCGATCACGCGGTCGCTCTCGGGCGATTCTCCTTTGGGGCGTCCTTCGACTTTACCCCGGGTGATGATATCGATCCCGAACGTATGTTCCAGCACGGTAATGTGCGGGGAGCGCGCCACCTGCGTGAGCAGGGCCTCCTCAATCGCCTTGCCGGTCATGTCCTTGACGTGGAGAATCCGCCTGCGGGAATGCCCCCCTTCCCGGCCGAGATCGTACTCGCCGTTCTCCTGCCTGGAAAACGCCAGACCGAACTCGATCAGTTCCTGGATTCGCGCCGGCCCTTCAGCCACGATCTCGCGGACCACCTTTTCGTCACAAAGGCCGTCACCGGCATCCAGCGTATCGCGCACGTGACTTTCGAAATCATCCTGCTCCGACGTCACGCACGCGACGCCGCCCTGGGCGTAGTTGGTATTGGAATCGGCGCTGTTCTTTTTCGTCAGTATGGCGACACGCCGCCCCTGTGCCGCAACGGTAAGGGCAAAGCTCAAGCCGGCGATCCCGCTGCCCACCACCAAGACGTCAAATATCCGGGAACTCATCGGGCCAAACGAAGGCTACAGGAGAATATTGTCAATCAGCCGTACCTCATCGACCCAGACCGCCACAGCCAGGAGGGATTTCCCGGACACGATCTCCTTGATGGGTTCCATGGTTTCGGGATTCACGATCTCGACGTAAATGACCCGCAACCGCCGTTTTGACTGGAGTATATTGGACGTTTCCGCCTGTACCCGGTCCGTATTGACGATCCCCGAGTCCACCAGTTCCTTGGCCTTCTGCAGGGCCTGGTAGATGACACCGGCATCCTCCCGCTGGCGGGAGGTCAGGTACGCGTTGCGGGAACTCATGGCCAGCCCGTCCTCCTCCCGGATCGTCCGGTTGACAATGATTTCGATGGAGAGATGAAGATCCGCCGCCATCTTCTTGATAACCGCCGCCTGCTGAGCGTCTTTCTGACCGAAAACCGCGAAATCCGGCTGTACAATATTGAACAGTTTGCCCACCACCGTCAGCACGCAGCGAAAGTGATGCGGCCGTGATATGCCGCAGAGTCGTTTGCTGCAGGCCTCTTCGTTGATATAGGTGGAGTACCCTTTTGGATACATTTCCTCTTCTTCGGGATAGAAGATGTAATCCACCCCGGCTTCTTCACAGGCGGCGAGGTCGTGGTCGAAGTCGTGCGGGTAGCGTTGAAAATCCTCGTTGGGCCCGAACTGGATCCGGTTGACGAAAATCGAGACCACCACCTTGTCGGCCTTGTCCCGCGCGGTCTCGATCAGATTCAGATGCCCCCGGTGCAGGTAACCCATGGTAGGCACGAACCCGATGCGCTCACCTTTCGAGCGGAGCTCCCTTGCAATCGACTGCATCTCCTGGATGGAGCGAATCACTTTTACTTTCCCTTCATTCGCCATAAGACATTCCCATTGGTTCCCCGCGCCTCCCTGCAATCGCATCCGGCGTGAAGTTTTGGAAAAAGGATCACAGGAAATCTCTCTCCTGTAAAGAGTTATTGGAAGGGTCGAAAAAACGGTTTGCGCCCCGAAAAGGATTCCACCTTAAATACCGGGTTTTCATCATGAGCGAATCGTACATCCAGAAACTCTTTGCCGAACGCATCGGAGGGGCCGACTACGGGAAATCCACCGCCCTCTACAAATTTGCGAAGATCAAGCAGGCCAAAGCCGCTGCGAAACAAAAGAATCCGGACACGCCGCTGATCGATATGGGGGTGGGCGAACCTGACGAAATGGCGTATCCCCAAGTCGTCGAAACGCTGCAGAAAGAAGCCGCCAAACCCGAGAACCGCGGCTACTCCGACAACGGGGGCCCGGAATTCCGCGAGGCGGCGGCCGAATACATGCGAAAGGTCTTCGGGGTGAAGGATCTCAATCCGGAAAGCGAGATTCTCCATTCCATCGGCAGCAAGACCGCGCTTTCCCTCCTTCCGGCGGGCTTTGTCAATCCGGGCGATTACGTCATCATGACCGTCCCGGGATACCCGGTCCTCGGCACCCACGCCAGGTACTACGGGGGCACTGTCTACAACGTCGAATTGACGGAGGAAAACGACTTTCTCCCCAATCTCGGCACGATCCCGCGCGAGATCCTGGAAAAGGCGAAAATCCTGGTGCTCAACTACCCGAACAACCCCACGGGAACCTGCGCCACCCACGAATTCTTCAAGAAAGCTGTCCGCTTCGCCAAAGAAAACAAGCTGATCATCATCCAGGACGCCGCCTACGGTGCCCTGGTATTCGACGGCAAGCCTCTCTCCATCCTCAGCGTACCCGAAGCCAAGGAGGTCGCGGTTGAGCTGCATTCCCTTTCCAAGAGCTACAATATGACCGGCTGGCGGCTGGGCTTTGTCTGCGGCAACCCTCTCATTGTCAAAGCCTACGGAGACATCAAGAACAACAGCGATTCCGGTCAGTTTCTCGCCATTCAGAAGGCGGGAGTCACTGCCCTGAAAAACCCGTCGATTACTGAGAAAATCACCAAAAAGTATTCCCGGCGCATGGACCTGCTGGTTGCCTCCCTCAATCAGGGGGGATTCAAGGTCACCAAGCCGGGCGGAACTTTTTTCCTCTACGCCCGCGCGCCGCGCTCGGCCACCCGCGACGGCAAAACCACCAGGTTCGACTCGGCGGAGGCCTTCAGCGAGTGGCTCATCGGCGAACAGCTCATTTCGACCGTTCCGTGGGACGAAGCCGGCCCTTACGTCCGTTTCTCGGTCACGTTTGAAGCCTTGGGAGAAAAAGAGGAAAAGCGGATCGTTCGGGAAATCGCCGAGCGCCTCAATCCCTACACCTTCGAGTTCTAGCAGCCTGTCGGCGAAGCCCGACAGACTCCTAGTCCAGGGCGAATGGCGCTCGGTTGAGACGCGATGCCGCGGCGAAAACCGCCTCGACGCCCGCTACTCCTCCATCTCTCCGATTTCCCTGCCGATCTTCCTTCCCAGCTCGGCACAGGCACCGCTGACCGACCGGGCAAACGCCGCATAATCGCCCGGCTCCCAGTTACCTTCCCGTGTAAATTCTCCTCTGGACACCATGGCCCGCCTCTCCGTCTCGTAGATCTTCCAATCCGCCGCGAAGCGGAAGGCTCCCTCGCCATCGGGCTTTTCAACGGCCTCGCAAAGTGCCAGAAAAACCTCGACTTCGTACTTCACCGGTTCCCGGCTCGCTTCGGGAAAAAGGAGGACCGACGCCACAGCCGGGTGGTGCCGCAACGACTCCCGGAGAATCCGGGCCGTCCCCCTGTCGAGCCCTTCCGCCCAACGGTTGAAGTTCGAATAGCGCAGGGTGTTCTCGCCGGTTCGCACCACGATAGCCGGAGTATTAAAGTAGTCAGCGAGCTGCACCCGCCGCAGCCCGACCGCGAGCCCTTCGAAGCCGGTCGCATCCTCCCGGGACTCCGCCGCCGGCTGCGGTTCCAATGCCTCCAGGATATAAAACCGGGTCGGATCCGAAACCGGGCGCGTCAGCGTACACCCCGTCATGAAGACCATAAGCCACAACAGGAACGTACCGATTGGAATCGTGAGCAAGCGCATCATTCGTTCTCCCTTCTTCCGCCCAGCAGCGCGTTCGGATTGCGTTCGAGGTAGTCGGCGAGCTGTTGAATGGAGCGTGAGGCCTCGCCCAGCCGCTGCAGAGTGGTCGCCAGTTCGGGGCCGAAGCCCGAGCGAGGCCCGATCAATCCTTCGATGGCCTCCACCGCACTACCCAGTTGATTCAAGGTCACGGAAAGCTCGTCCGCCGTTACTGTAAACCGTTCGCTCACCGGATCGATCTGCTCGTCGAGGCGAACCAGGACCCGGCTCAGGTCGGCGAACGCGGTATTCGCGGAATAAATGGCGCCCTGCAGCCCGTCGGACTCGACCAGTTCGGAAAACGCAACCGCAGCCTGGTTGAGATTGGCCGTTAAAACCTCCACTTCGAGGGCCTCCAGCTTCGCACCCGCCTGGTCCAGAAGGTCCTCCAGTCTCCGGGAGATCCCCTCAAAGTCGACAGCGCCGAGATCGGCGGTGATTCCCGCAACGCCGGCAAACAGGTCGGCGAACGCGGACGGAACCGCGGGCACTACCGCATGACGGGCCTCTTCCGCGACCTCCGGGACCGGTGGCGCGGGATCCACATAGTCCAGCTCCACGTACATCAATCCCGAAATCCCCACCAGACTCAGCCGCGCCCGCAAGCCTTCCCGAACCATTTCGCGCAAAACCTCCGGCTCGCCCATGTCCACCGGCCGGCCTTGAGCATCCCTCACGACCTGCCGGTCCAGTTCGCAGACCACCGGCACGGTCGAACGGGCGCGCTCCGCGTCGTAATGGATTCCGATCTCCTTGACCCGCCCGATGCGAACGCCCCGGAATTTCACCGGAGCGCCCACCTCGAGACCGTGCACAGACTCGTCGAAATACACCGCGAACTCCCGCGATTCCCCGAACCAGGTTCTCGCACCGAAATAAAACATCCCCAGAGCAAAGAGGGCGATCGCCCCCGCCACAAACATACCGATCACTGCCGCACTCGGTTTCGCTTTCATAAACCCTCCCTGACTTTCTCAATCATACTTCCCCTGAAAAACTCGGCGACATGCGGATTCCCCGCTTCTCGCGCCAAATCACTCGGCCGGCCGGTGGCGATCACCGTTTTTTCATCCCTGCCCAGCATGACCACACGGTCGGCCACAGTGCAAATGCTTTCGAGATCATGGGATACGACCACAATCGTCGTGCCGAGGTTCTCCCGCATCTGTAGAATCAGGCTGTCGAGATTGCGCGCGCTGACCGGATCGAGCCCGGCGGACGGCTCGTCGAAGAACAGAATCTCCGGGTCGAGGATCAGCGCCCGTGCCAGCGCCGCCCGTTTTCGCATCCCGCCGCTCAATTCCGCGGGAAAAACCCCCTCCACCCCGGCCAGCCCCACCATACCGAGTTTGACCGACACAAGCTCCCGGATTTGAGAGCGCAGCAGCCGCGTGTGTTCCTCCAGGGGCAACGCGACGTTCTCGCCGACCGTCATCGTGCTCCAGAGCGCGCTGTTCTGGTAAAGAATCCCCATTCGGCGCAGCAGTTTCCTGCGTTCCGGCCGGGGGGCCCCCGCCAGCAACTGCCCGTCGAAACGGATTTCCCCGGCCAGGGGCGATTGCAGTCCGATGAGATTGCGCAGCAGGGTGCTCTTGCCGCAGCCGCTCCGGCCCACCACAAAGAAAATTTCTCCCCGCTCCACCGAGAAAGTCACCTCCCGCAGCACAAGCGTGTCCCCGTAACCGCATGCCACGTTCCTGACTTCGACCATCGGCCCGCTCCGTTGTGTTTTTCCATCCAGCATCGGATCAGATCCCCAGGTGCTCGAACAGGACGGCGAAGAAGGCGTCCAGGACGATAATCAAAAAAATCGCCGTAACCACAGCCGAGGTCGCCGCCCGCCCCACGCCGGCGGAACTGCGTTCGCTCTGGAACCCCCGCATACAACCCGAAGCCGCAATCACGAGCCCGAAAGTCACACTCTTGATCAACCCGCTCGCAATATCGTGCACATCGATTGCCTCCCGCGACTGGAACCAGTAGGCCGACGAAGCGATATCGAGCACCCCCACCCCGACCACATACCCGCCCAATACCCCGAGCAGATTCGCGTAAATTGTCAGCAGCGGCACCATCACGACCAAAGCCAGAATCCGCGGAAGCGCCAGGAAATCTATCGGCTCAATCCCAAGGGTTTCGAGGGCGTCGATTTCCTCGTTCATTTTCATATTCCCGATCTGGGCGGCGAAGGCGGCTCCCGTCCGCCCGGCAAGGATCACCGCGGTCATCATGGGCCCCATTTCGCGCACCACGGAAAGCCCGACCAGGTTCGCCACAAAGATTTCCGCGCCGTACTGCCGCATCTGCACCGCCGCCTGGTAGGCCAGGATGAGACCGACCAGAAAGCTGATCAATCCGACAATGGGCAACGCCATGGCCCCCGATTGCTGCATGGCGACAAAGGAATCCGCCCAGCGGAACTTACGCCAGCGCCGCCCCATGCGAAACACCCCGAGCACACATTCTCCCAGAAATGCCATCCACTCGTAAACGCCCAGAACCCCCGCCTGGACGCTCCGCCCCAGCGCCTCGAAAAAGGGTTTCGCACTTGTGGACGAAACGGGTCCAACCCCCTTCCCGGCGCCTTTAACCCGCTGCTCCAGGAGCTGCCGCATCAGTTCCGGCAACCCCTCCATCCGGATCGGAATCCCCTTTCCCGTCGCGTAGTCCTTCGCCCGAATCAGAAAAAGGAGCAAGCTGCTGTCCCACTCCCCGATACCGCCCGCATCAACGACCACTTCCCGCGGCTCTCCCCGAACCCCGCGGATCCGTTTCAGCACGTCCCTCCAGCCGGGCACGGGCCGCTCCAGGGACCAATCCCCCACAACTGTCACCTGAAGCGTTCCCTCCCTCACCTCCGGCTTGATACGCGCATCCATCGTCACCGGCCCAAAATGCCAGACGAATCGGCAATGGCAACCCAATCACGGAAAATCGTTCACATGGGGGAGCAGATGGATCCCGTGACCCTTTCTGGAAACCCGCCGGCCCCGAGCCGATCGGACCTCGAACTTTGAACATTGAACCTGAAAGCGAAGCCCTTTAACCAATAACCGAGTGAAACACTTTCAAACCGTACTCTTCGACCTCGACGGCACGTTGATCGACCACTTCGACGTGATTTTCCGTTGCTACGAATTCGCCCTCGGAAAACTGCAATGCGACATTCCCTCCCGGGAGCTTCTCCGCGGTACTGTCGGCGGCTCGATGGAGGTGACCATGACCCATTTTGTGGACGGCCAGGACCACGCGGAAGCCGTTCGTCTGTTTCGCGAGCATTTCGCCGAAATCTACCTCGAAGACATCACGGTACACCCCGGCGGCGAATGGATTCTCCAAGGGCTGCGCCGGGAGGGTAAGAAGCTGGCTATTTTCACCAACAAGCAGGGTGAGAGTTCCCGCGGGATCACCCGTCACCTGGAACTCGACCGTTGGCTCGACGGGGTTTTCGGCGCGCTCGACACCCCGCACCACAAACCGGCGGCCGCCTTCAGCCGGTACGCACTCGACCAGCTCGGCGCCCGCCCGGAGGAAGCCTGCCTGATCGGCGATTCCACCTTTGACATTCAGGCCGCCCACAACGGCGGGTTTCCCTGCCACTGCGTCACGACCGGCACCCATTCCCGCGAAGAACTCGCCGGTGCGGGCGCCGACGGAATCTACCCGGACCTCTACGAGCTCGGTCGCGATCTTTTCCGCCTGCCCGCACGCCGGACTTCGATTGAAACCTGCTGAACGATCGCCCATGGACGATTCGGACTGACCGGTTTCGGGCGCAGCCATCCCACCCATCCGCAAAACACAAAGGTGGCCGAACGCCGGTCCTCGAACGTTGAACACCGAACTTCTAACTTTTAACTTTTAATTTTTAACTTTGCCTCCCCTCCCCATGAGCTCGCATCGAGACGCCACTCCCACCCCCCCGGTCGGCGGCGACAGTCTGCGCGGCGTTCTAGAAAGAATCATCTTCTTCAACGAGGAGAATCACTACTGCATCGCGGAACTCCGGGATGAAGACAACAACCGCAGCATCACGGTCACCGGCGCCATGCCCAATGTTCAGTGCGGCGAATGCCTTCGGCTGACCGGCAAGTGGACCCGTCACCCCCAGCACGGCGAACAGTTCCGGGTGGCCACCATCAAATCCGAGCTTCCGGCCACCGTCTACGGAATCCGGCGTTACCTGGGAAGCGGACTGGTCACGGGCATCGGAAAGGTTTACGCCAACAAGATCGTCGACCACTTCGGGGCGGACACCTTTCGGATCATTTCCGAGGAATCGGGCCGGCTCCGGGATATCCCCGGAATCGGAAAAGAACGCGCCCGCGCCATCAAGGAGGCGTGGGAGGAACAGAAAGCCGTGCGCGAGATCATGGTCTTTCTCCAGACCTACGGCGTTACCCCCGCCCAATGCGTCCGGCTCGTCAAGCAGTACGGCGGCCAGGCCCGGAACATCCTGCGCGAGGAACCGTACCGTATCGCCCGCGAGATCGACGGCATCGGCTTCAAAACCGCCGACCGCATCGCCATCAACCTCGGCTACGCCAACGACAGCCCTCCCCGCATTGAAGCCGGCATCCTCTACGCCCTCGGCGAACTCGAATCCGAAGGCCACACCGCCTTCCCCGAAGAGGCCCTCCTGGATCACACCGCCGCTCTTCTCGAATCCGACCGGGACACCATGAAAAGCTCCCTGGCCCGCCTGATCGAAACGCGCGATCTCGTACGGCAGCCGGACGGTCCCTTCATCCAGCTTCCCGTCACCGCACGGGCCGAAAGGAGGATCGCCGAGGCGGTTCTCCGCCTGCGCCAAAGCCCCGGCGGCCTGCCGCCGATCAAAATCGACCGCGCCGTCGAATGGGCCCAGGAGCGGGCGGGTTTCGCGTTTGGGCCGCTCCAGGCCGAGGCCGTCCGCCGCGCCCTGGCCGGGAAGATTTCAATCCTTACCGGCGGCCCGGGAACCGGCAAGACGAGCATCCTGCGATCCCTTACCGAAATTCTCCGAGCCAAAAAAGTTTCGATTCAAATGGCCGCCCCCACCGGACGAGCGGCCCAGCGTCTGGCCGAAACCGCCTCCGGCCACGCCCAGACGCTCCACCGCCTGCTCAAGTACGATCCCGCCGAAGGCGCCTTTACCGCCAATGAAGACCGGCCCCTCAAAACCGATTTTATCATCGTGGACGAAGCCAGCATGCTCGACGTCCGGCTCGCCGCCAGCCTGCTCCAGGCCGTTCCGGCCCGAGCCCACCTCCTGCTGGTCGGCGACACCGACCAGCTTCCCTCAGTCGGCGCGGGCAATGTATTGAATGATCTGATACGCAGCGGCGCCGTCACGATCACCCGCCTCGACACCATCTACCGGCAGGAGGAAGAGAGCGCCATCGTGGCCACCGCCCACGCAATCAACGAGGGACGCGTCGTCATGCCGCACAAGGTCGCCGACCCGGAGGAACTCGATCCGGAACTCGACCTCCAGTTCCTGGAAGCCCGCTCTCCGGAGGAATGCCTTGAAAAACTACTGCGCCTCTGCACCAAAACCCTTCCGCACGGTCTCGGAATCGACCCGGTCCGGCAGGCCCAGGTCCTCGCCCCCATGCACAAAGGGGTCGTCGGCGTCGCCAATCTCAACGCCGAAATCCAGGCCGCTCTCAACCCGGACGGCCCCGCCTTTCAGTACGGAAGCCTCCGCTACCGCCCCGGCGACAAACTCATCCAATTGCGCAACAACTACGACAAAAACATCTTCAACGGCGACCTCGGCACCGTGACCCGGGTCAATCCCGAAGGCGGCACCCTGACGGCCTCCTTCGACGGCGACGAACACACCTTCGAACGCGGCGACCTCAGCGACCTTTCTCTCGCCTATGCCATCAGCATACACAAATCCCAGGGCAGCGAATACCCGGTGGTCATCATCCCCATACTCAAACAGCATTACATGATGCTCCGGCGGAATCTCATTTACACCGCCATCACCCGCGGCCGACGGAAAGTCCTCCTGATCGGCGACCCCGACGCCTACGCCATGGCCGTCCGCAACAACGAGACCGGCACCCGCCACACTTTCCTGCGCCAACAGATCCAGAGCCTCGTCATCAACCCCTGACACGTCCCTGTGAGCAGCCTGAACGGCGGCGGATCGCCCGCACCCTGAGGCCTCGGACGCAAAACGCACGCTTCAGCGCCCGATCAATTCGTCTAATTTCGGGTCCCATTGAGGTGATTGCCCTTGCTTTCCGTCCGATCCGGGATCAGATTCCACGCACAAGTCCCAAATACTCTCTCGTTGCACTCAATCCGCGCAAAATTTCCAATCCGTCTTTTACGAACCGTTCTTCCCCTGTTCGTTTTCGCGTGCGGCGCAGCCTGGATATCGGAGCCGGAGTCGCTCGGTCAGCCTGTCGCGGCGGTCATCAGCCAGGGGGTGGCCTTTGGAAAAAGCGAAGCGGGCCGGGCCGAACTCTACTTCGCCGTCAACGGGGAGCCCGCCATCTTTTACGCGGTGGACGCGGAATCGCGCGAAGTAACGTTTTCCCAATCGCTTCCGGGATTCGATGTCGTGTGGGCGATCACGGCCACCGGCGACGGCAACATCTATTTTGCCGGCACCCGTGACGGAAACGTTTACCGGTACTCCCCGGCCGACCGGGAAATCCGGAACCTCGGGCCCAACGGCACGGGTTATTCCTGGGTATGGGATATGGTCGCCTCGGATGACGGCAAAGTGTTCGGTTCGACTTCCCGCGGTGCCGGGGTGTTCGAAGTCGACGTTGAAAGCGGCCGCTCCCGTTCGGTTGCCACCGGCTTTACGGAGGAAGACTACGCCCGGGGACTGGGGGCGACCGGCGACGCGCTGTATGTGGGAATCGGCATGACAGCCCATCTTTTCCGAATCGACCGCGACAGCGAAACCGTGGAAGAGATCCCTGTCCCCAATTCGGGTCGCCCGGGCTCCTCCATCAGCCGCGCCTGGGTTTACGGAGACCGGCTGCTGGTACGCTCCGGCGGTTCGAGGCTCTTTGTGCTTGACCGGGAAAGTCATGACTTGATCCGGGGAGAAGAGAGCTTGATCGAATTCGACTACGCCTTGTCTCCACCTTCTCCCTACAATGCCGACCTGATTTATTTTAAACGGGGTGAGCGTCTGTATCGGTATCACCTTGGCGAGGACACGGTCGAGCCCGTCGATACCGAAGTCCCCCTGTCCCGCAATCCCATGCGGGGCTTCGGCTGGTTCACCCCCGAACAGGGGCCGGCAGCGGGCCGTCCGGTACTGGGCGGCTTAACCGAGTTCGGGGAATTTCTGATTTACGACCCGGTGAAGGAGACCCTGGAACTCGATGCGCTTTCCGGAGTCAATACGCCGGGTGTCCCGATTCAATCGGCCGAGACAGGACCCGACGGACTCCTCTACCTCGGCGGCTACCAGGGCGGCATGACCGCATGGGACCCGAAAGCCGGCGAAGTAGTCTACCGCGAACCCCAGTTCCCCCAGCCGGAGGGGATCGGTTTTTTCGAGGACAAGGTGTTTTTCGGCACTTACAGCGGCGCGCGCATCTACCGGTACGATCCCGGCAAGCCGGTGGAGTTCGGGCACGGACCGGACAACAATCCGGGAATGGTGTTTCAGATCGGTCACCGCCAGGACCGTCCATTCGCGTTCGAGTCCGGTAACGGAAAGCTGTATATCGGCTCCGTTCCCGGTTACGGCGTGGTGGGAGGCGCCCTGACCGTTTTCAGCCGGGAATCCGGAGAGTGGCAGGTGTTTCCCGAACCCATTCCTGAACAAAGCATCATTGGTCTCGCCTGGGGCGAGGACGGGCTGCTGTACGGATCGACGTCGGTTTTCGGCGGACTGGGCTCCCGTCCCAGCGCTCAGGATGCCGTTGTCTTTGCCTGGGATCCCGAGCAGGAAGCCGTGGTCCGTTCGGTCGCGCCGGACATTCCCGGCATCGATGCGACGCCGCGCGCCATTGGCGACCTCTCCTTCGGCCCGGACGGGCATCTATGGGCGGCCGCGCAGGGAACGCTGTTCAAGATGGACCCGGAAACCCTGGAGGTACTCCGGAGCAAAACCGTCTTTCCCAGTGACTGGGACCTCACCCACTACTGGCGACCGGTTTACCTTCGGTGGGGTGACGACGGGTTCCTTTATACCTCCCTCGGCCGGCGCCTCGTAGTGGTGGATCCCGAACACTGGCAAGTTCTTCACCGCGGCGATTCGACCACTACCCTCGCGCTTGACCCCGACGGCAATCTCTTTTTTTCGCGCCACGCCACCCTTTACCGCATTCCCGCGAACAGCGGAAGCCCATGAATCCGGCCTGTCACTGCCTTCTCGATACGCCTGAAACCCGTCGTGATCGCGCGGTATAAAATCATCATTTTCGGCGCATCCGTGAGTGATTGAGCCGAACGTCAACAAATCCTCAAACCAACCACGACCCATGAAACGAACCTGGCTGACACCTGCACTCTTAACCGCCGCCGCCCTTCTGCTGGTGACGACCCTCTATTCCCGGGAAACAACCCTGGAAATCGACTGGAGCCTCTCCGCGGGCGACCGCGACTACCTGACCGATGAGAACCGGGAACGCGGAATGGCCTACAATCCGGAGACACGAAACGTCATTGTCGCCCACCGTACTCCGTGGACGACTCCGACGCTCGCCGTGCTGAACAGTGACACAGGCCAGGAGTTCGGCATGCTGGAGGCCGAAGGAATCAATGTAGGGTTCAACGATTTTTACCTGAACAAGGTAACCGTCGCTGAAGACGGAACGATTTACGGGTGCAACATGACGCTCGACAGTGCCAGTATTCCTTTCCGGGTCTACCGGTGGGCCGATGAGGAAGCCGACTGGGAACTGGTTTTTGCCGGCGATCCGAGCGATGACGACCCGGCCGACGACAACCGCCGGTTCGGCGATTCGATCGCGGTCCGGGGCACCGGAATGGACACCGAAATACTCGTTTCCAACTGGAACGGCGGATTGATTTCCCTGCTCACACCGGTCGACGAAGACACGTTCGAATCGACGCCGATGCCGGTGCCCGAGGGTGTGGAAAGCGGGGACATCCGAAATCTCGCATTTGGTCCCGGCGACATCGTCTACGGCAGCCATTCCGGCCGCCCGCTGCACGAACTGGAGCTCGATGCCGGTGAAGGCGCCCTCACCGTCCTGCGCTCCTTTGGCGGCGCGATTATTTCCAGCGGGATCGGTCCTGTCGCGGTCAATGTTGAAGAGAACCTTCTTGTGGGAGTCAACACCAGCACCCACGAAGTGATGCTGTATGATCGCAACCTTCTGACCACCGAGTGGACGGTTCCGCCCGTCATCACGCGCAGCTTTCCAACGAATATTACCAATACGAACGGTACGGGCGACGTCGCGTTCACGCCCGAGAATCGCATTTACGCCTTGCACACCAACAACGGAGTGATGGCGCTCGACTATGAGGCCGGCGAACCACCGGCCCCCATCGAACCGGGCGAACTCTATTGGTCCAATGATACCGCAATCCGGACCGCGGATCTGGACGGTACCGATCCCCGGACGGTGATCGGCGGCCTGAATCGACCGATCGGCATCGGTTTGGACGAGGCCAACGGACACCTGTTCTGGGCCGAAGATGGCGGCGCACGCATCATGCGCGCCTCTCTCGACGGCACGGATCCCGAAGAGCTTGTCGACCTCCCGTTGCAGGAGGGTGCCGCCGGCCAGCACCTGGGAGTCAATCTGTCCGCGGAAAAGCTCTACTGGGCCGAATGGACGCGCGGATTCTTCTCCGCCGACCTGGACGGGCAAAACATTGAGCACCTGATCGAACAGGACACCAACCAGACAACCACCGTCGCGGTAAACCAGGCGACCGGTCACGTCTATTTCGGCTCCGCAGCAGAAGGGTCCATCTGGCGTGTCGACGCCGACGGTGGCAACCAGGTTGATGTCGCGGAACTCGGAGCCGCCACTTACGGGATCGCGATCGACCCCGGCAGCGACCGTTTGTATTACACGAACTTCAGCGCCGGGGTACTCGGGTATTTCGACCTGGAAGACTCCACCGAAAACGAACTTCTCTCAGGCCTCGGCCAGCCCCTGGGTATTGCGGTTTCGTCGGACGGCAGCCGTGTGTACTGGGCCGAGCGCACTGACGGATTGATCCGCTCCGCCGAAGTAACTGAAGACGGCCTTTCCGATCCCGAAACACTGGTCAGCGGAGAAGACAGTCCCTTCGGCATCGCAGTCCGGACGATTGCCGTGGAGGAGGATTTTGTCTCCTGGATTGCCGGTTTCGATGTGCCTGAAGGGCAGCGCGGTCCGCAGGACGATCCCGACGGCGACGGAATTCCCAACCTGATCGAATACGCGTTGGACCTGAATCCTCTCGTGCCGGATACCGGGGCGCTGCCGGCCGGTGTTGTTGAGGCCGACGGCGACGACAACTTCCTGACCCTCACTATCAATCGAAACCCGGACGCGATCGGAATCACGTTTCTTGTGGAAGTGTCTTCCGACCTGGTGGACTGGAACAGCGGCGACGAGCATGTAACATTGCTGACTGACGAACCGTCAGTGCTCAAGGCACGCGACACCACCCCCATTACCGAAAGCAACCGGCGCTTCATTCGCCTGCGGGTCCTGCAGGATTAGTCCTCTTTCAGGAGTCTGTCGGCGAAGCCCGACAGACTCCTGGGTGCCGTCCGGCCATTTAACCGGCGGCACACGGGAGGGCGAAAGGAAG
The DNA here is from genome assembly GCA_003558065.1 of Opitutia bacterium. GTDB lineage: Bacteria > Verrucomicrobiota > Verrucomicrobiia > Opitutales > T3Sed10-336 > PXDC01. The sequence continues at coordinate 48,775 of PWMU01000188.1, forward strand.
TTTCGAAGCGCAGGTGAAAAGCCCCCTCGTGTTCCGGGTCATTTGCGGAAATCCAGAACGCGTTTGCGTCCGTCTTTGGTGAGGACGACGACGCCGCTGTTCCAATCGGATTGAATAAAGGGACTGTCGAAGACCTTGTCCGGGGCGAGGTCAACCGGCCGGTTGTTGACTTCCGGGAGGGAGCTGTGGTCCGCGTAAAAGGTGAAGGTGTCGCCGTAAAGCCCCGTGTAGGTCATCACCCGGCCTTCACCCTCCCATTCAGGCGACAACTCCATGACCGCGTCCCGGAACGCTCCGTAGTCCTCGTAGTCCCGCTTTCGAGCAACCTCGATAATCACAGGAGTGAAATCATCCTCCGGCACCATCCATCCTCCGTGATCAAACCGGTCCTCGCTTCCCGTCCAGCCATGGCCCCCTCGCGCGGCACGAACGGCCGCGTAGGCGCCCGCCGCTTCCACAAACACCCAGCCGTTCTCCTCCACGCGATTCCACAGGCCGTGCTCCTCATCGCTGAACCACACCCGCATGGCTTCAGTATAACGGGTGTAGTCGTCGGGAAGGCGCTGAGTGATCAGAGTGCCCTTGCGCTGGACGCCCCATTGGGCATTGTCCGTTCGTCGATGATCGTGCGGTTCGCCGCCGCGGCATTGCGGGACAATGCGTGCGTCTTCATGCCCGGAAAAAATGACTCCCATCCACCGGTTCTGCATGCTCATGATAGCCCAGTCCTGATACGGGCGGGATTCGACCACCGGAAGACCCATGACAAAATCCGGCGTGGCGTAGGTGTAGCGCAGAATCCCTCCGTAATCGGTTCGCATGCGAAAGCCCGACGTTCCCCAGGTCCCCGGCTCGATCAATCCCGGACGCCGTTCGAGCACCTCGCAATTTCCGCGCCCCTCCAGGTCAAGTGCAAGATCCACCACCACCAGCGGCAGCCGGTACCCGCTTGTCAACACGGTAAAAAGTTCCCGCTGCGGCGAACGCGTTTCTCCGATTCCCAGGTAATACGCCGCCATCGGCCGCAGGTAATCGTCCCCGATCCGATCGCCGCCGGTCTGGTAAATCCGCGCCTTACCTCCGCCACGCACCCCGTCGAGATGCTCCTGAGCCCAGGACGCCCAATAGAGGTCCAGAATGCTCCCCGCCAGCCGCTTCAGTTCGGGATCGTTCGAAAAGTCGTAGAAATTGTAGATCCCCTTTAAACTGTGCGCCCCATAGCGCCCGTTGGCGAATTCGACAAACAGGCCCCGCTTGCCCCGCTCGCGGAAATACGCCTTCGCGTAACTCGTCCAGGCTTCGTAGTGTTCGGCCGCCGTATGGCCGTCGTTGTACGCCAGATCCCGATACTCCGGCCGTTCTTTCAGCAGTTTGCTGAACTGCCACAGCGTCGAATATTTCATCAGATGATGATTTTCCGAAGTCGGCGCCGGCCGCGGCGGATCGGTCCATACGCCGACGTGCCAGGTATCGCGCTGCGCGTCTTCGAGAATGGAGTTGGCCGACGCGTAGTCCCACATCAGTTGGTAGATCCTCTCCTCGGTTTCGGGTTCCAGACGGCCGGGAGCCATCGAGCCTTCGGCGCCAAAAAACTCCACGATCCGGCACATCACATCGGTCACCCAGTGCAGATTGTCGCGATCGTCGCGTTCTTCAGGGTTTTCAATATAAAATTCGCTGTGTTCGTGGAGCGCGGCGTTGGCTTCGTCCAGCTGCTCCCCGTTCCGGAACGCCCGCATCGCAAAATCCATTACTGAATACGAGTAATGCCGCGTGTAGCGGGGCCGGCCGGGACCCAGAGGACCGCGCTTGGGTGCTTCCTCGAACGGCTCGCCGCGCAGCGATTCAAAAGCCTCGTCGCGCCGGGTTTCAAATTGTGCGCGGAGCCGGAACAGTTCCGCATCGCTGAAACGGCCCGCGGCCGGTTGCAGGTTGAGGCGGAAAAACCGGCGGTCAGTGGCGACGTCTCCGGATTCCCCGGCCGCCACGGTCACTCGTTCAAGTTCGCCCTCGTCGACCACATCGAGTTCCTCGACGTACTCCTCACCGGAATGCCACTCGAAAAGGTTCTCCGAAACTTCAACCCGCGAAGCGACATCCGTCGCTTCAGTTGATCGCGCGAATCTGAAAACGAACTGCCCCTCGATAGAATCAAGCCGGGGAAATGCCTCCCGGGCAGCAGGCTTCCAGGGATCGAGTCCCATCAGATATTTCAGGAGGTTTACCATGCCGTCGCCCGCAGGGTTTCCCCAAACACCGCTCAATCCGGCGTCCTCCATCTCATCAAGGCTGAAATGCGTCGCCCGCCACCGGTGGAAACGCGAAAGTCCGCTGTCATCTTCGATCGTCAGCAACACCAACCGCGGCGCGGGAAGTTCGTTGTGGCGGCTCGAGGCAAAACGGAACTCCCGGTTGCGGTTCTCCCGAAGCGTCAGGATAAAAGTGATACGTTCACGATCGCCGCGTTGATTGAGAAAGTCGGTCAGTGCGGCACTTCCGTCGACAAGTCCCAGCCACGCTCCCGCGGACGGCTCGTCTGCGGCCACTGTCACCGAGAAACCCCCGAGCCAGGTCGTTTCCCCGAGATTGACGCCCGGGGCCGCCGATCCGTTAGTATCCTCCGGATCGCCGCCCCCGAGCGCCTGCGCGTTGCCCGGTGCCAAACGCCAGGTAACCGGAGAAGGCGGCGACGCCTCGACATAGCCGTTGTCCTCCGTCACCCCGGTTTCCCCGCCGCCTTCGACCCATTCCGCGCCCCGGTGTCCGTAATCCAGAGCGAACAGATTGAAGAGATAGTCACCTTCCGCCGCACCGGCGAAAGCCAGTTTCAACCGGGCGTCGACCAGCGTTCTTCCGCGAATGTCCGACAGGTCGAACCGCAGATAACTGTGCTGGCTGTTTCCTCGAAGATTGCCGGTATGGTAATAACGTACGTTGAGCGTATTCGAATCGCCGAAATTGCGATCGTAAGCGTCGTTGTTACCCTGGATGTAGGAGTCGGCCTCCGGATGCAGCACCGCCTCAACCGGGCGTTCCGCGGAAAGGCGATTCCCCCCGAACACGACAACCATCAAGACCCCGGCAAGCCCGATGGCCCTGTGGACCCAGGCGGGACCGGGAGAAACCTGGAATCTCATTACCATGCTTGTTCCCTGCGATTGCTTCGCGCCTAAAGAGTTTTCCATCCTCGCGCACCGATCCGGGCAAACGAAAAGACCGACAATTCCACCGCACGGTTTTGACACGGATCACCCCATGACCAGTTACTGGGACTCTGTGGCGAAGGCGACCATAACAGGTTCGCCGTAATCATGGGCCTTGCGGACTGAACGGGGCAAGCTTTTTTCGGGCGCTCTGCAGCGGCGCTTCGGCTGCTAAGGACGAGTTATTTCCCGAGCAAGTCCACGGAGGCTTCTACGGTCAATCCGCTCGCAAGGATGAGTCTTCGCAGGGTTCCCCGAGCGACCTCCTTGTGATCGGGCACCGACAGGGTCGCCGAGCTCCCTTCCTTGACAGATTCCATAGCCGTTAGAACCTTCGTGACTTTTCAATCCGGGTCAGCGCCGGGGGTCAGGTGAAGGTTCGTTTCATTCATTTTGCGGTCATGGTGTTGTCAATAATCAAGAGAGGGAAGACAGGAAGGTCGATTCGATTTTCCCGACTATTGGTGCGTGTAAATAAAAAGTAAAATCCCCTGCTTTCCTCACGGCGTCGAACGAAATTGGCACTTTTACCCTTGTCAGCGTTCAGCTTACATGATTTGCATTTGTTCCCGATACGAAGGCACGCCGCTGCTAACAGCGCCGAATCCGATTCCCTGAATGCGGAATTCCCAATCGCAAATGGAGGAAAGGCAGTTGTCGATTATGGTCCCAAACACCCGCCGTCCGCCCGCAAGCTGCGGTACCGCCAAAGGAGAGTACAGGCTGGTGATGGATTCTCCCGGCGACGCGGGAATCGGGCTTGTCAAATCTCTGCGTTCGGTCTGTTCCTGTTCGGACCGGGAAATCGCCCGCCGGATTTTTCAATCGCCCTCGCTCCTTCTTTCCGATCTCGACCGCAACGCCGCGGAAAAACTCTCGGGAATTTTAAACCAAACCGGGGCCAAAACCCGGGTCCTGCCCGCCGGCAGGGAATTCGTGGAAGGGAAAGGCGAATATGAAATCGCGCTTGTCGTGCGCGACATCGAGCGAATCGGCGATGTCCTCGCCACCGTCTGCCGCCTGCTGCATGTGCAACCTGTGGAGGTGATCAACCTTATGGTGCGAAGCCCCGCGGGTTTGGCGGGAAACCTGTCGCTGGCCGCCGCCGAGGCGTTCCGGGATTCGCTTTCCGTCGCGGGCGCCGAACTGGATATTTCGAAATACAGGGAAGCCCGTTTCGATGTTTTTCTGGGCCGGAGCGACGACATGGACCGGAGGCGAATCCGGGAGATCCTCGTCCGGGCCGGTATCGACACGCCCCCCGTACGCAACGAAAACGGTTCCCCGCAGCCCATGGCCGCGACCGATCTCGGATGGAACGAAGTCGACCGCGTGCGAAAGGAACTGACGCGTTTTTCCGAGCAAGTCAAAATCCTCAACCGGGATTTTGCCCGTTTCGATATCGTGCTGCAGCGGACCGGAGATCATCCCCGCAAAGTCTCGGAGATCCTGAAGGATCGTTTCGGAATTCCCGGAACCGTCCATGCCCGCCTGCTGGGCGCACTCCCGGTTGCTTTGGCCCGGGAAGTGCCGTGCGCCGAAGTCGGCGGGCATCTCAATGCGCTCGAATCCGCCGGCGCCACGGCCGGCGCGAACATGACTTCGCTCCAAACGTTTGATCTCCGTATCGACACCGTCGAATCGCCGGAAAAAACAATCAGCATCCTCGCAATGCTCGGCGGGAAACAGGCGTCCTCGCTTCCGAGTTTACGGAATGCCGGACTTCCTGCCCTTGTAGAGGGTCCGTTTACGCCCCTCCAGGCACGATGGCTGCAGAAGGACCTTCGCGCGGTCGGAACACGCTGCGCCTTGAAACTCCGCTGACTTTCAGGAATAATGAACCCCGGGACAAAAGAGTTTCCGCTTCACCTCAGGATCGCCGAATCCGGAAAGGTTTTTGCCGTAAACGGGGATTTCCGTAGAGCGCTGGGTTGCTACCGGCTGGCCATGCACATGGTCCGGCAATCCCGGTCCCCGGAAGTCTTCTTCCGCCACTACCTGGAATGTCTGATCGAAGCCATGGAGTTGAACGGCGACTACGAAGAGGTGCTCACGTTTTGCGAACGCATGCAGGAACTCCACGAAAACCTGGAAGAGGCGGGCGAACTCGAACAGCTCGACCGTGCGAATCTCCACCAGAGGCGCGGGATCATCCTTTTGAAGATGGAACGCGACCGGGATGCCGAACACGAGCTCGCCGAAGCCGCCCGCCTCTCTGGAAACGGGCTTTCCCTCAGCGCCACCGTGCTCCGATGGGTTCGTTCCCGCCTGCGTCCCAATTCTTCCCGGCTGCTCGAAGAACAACGACGCCACGGATACTTTTCCGTCCGCCGGGAGACCGTCAAACCGGAACGGGCCGTTCCATTGAACGATCAACAAATATTCGGTCCCATGGCCGCAAACGCCACCACCCAACCCAAATAACCATGAGCCGCAACTTCCTCAGATCCTTTAACGTCGGCGAGCGCTTGCTTGAAGCGCCCGTCCCCGAATTGATCGAAAGCCTCGGCAAGGCCATCGCCAGCGCCCAATACGAAATGGACGCCACCGCCGTTGAAATCGGCGAAAAACTCGGAAACACCACCGTCAGTCTCCGCGACGAAAACGGAAAGGAGGTAGAGCGTTCGTTGCTGGAACTCGGCTTCACCCCCTCGTTTTACCACTTCCAGGAGGCGACCATTGAGGTGAAAATGACCATTAACCTGGAAGTGGAAGCCGGCGCCCGCATCACCCGCGGCGGCGGAGAAGAGGACGCGGAGGAGGACGACGACGAGGAGGAATCCAAGAGCGTCATTCCCATCGGTTCCTCCCTCAGCCTGGATGTCCATGGGAAATTCGGCTTCGACCAGGAAGGTTCTTCAAAGATCACCGCCAAGCTCGTTTCGATTCCTTCCCCGTCAGCGTTCGCGGATGCCCTCCGCCGCCACGCCGGCGCCGCGAAAAAATCGTCCGGGAAAAACGGGGCCCCCGGAAGCGACGATTCTGAAAAGGACGAAACAAAGAAAGAGGACGACGAGGTTCCCGAGGAATAAATTCCGGAAAGGCAATCCCGAACGCGGCCCCCTGAATGGAGCAGAAACTGGAAACCGTCACGCAGGCGCCCCTGCCGGAAATGATCGAAAGGCTTGGTCAATCGATCGCACAGGCGCAATACGGAATGGACCGGAATTCCATCGAAATCGCGCAATTGATGGGGCGTACCGGCAAAGACGAAGGCGTTCAACTTTCGGGAGACGACGGCAAAGTGCGCTCCCTGCTCGAACTCGGTTTCACCCCGTCCTTTTATCAGATCACCAACGCCACCATCGACGCAAAAGTGTCCCTCACCATGAGCCGGACACGGAAGGTTTCGGCCGGGGCGGAATTGAAGGCGGGATACGGCATATTCAGCGCCTCCGTCGACGCCTCGTACAGTTCCAAATATTCCTACGACGTCAACGCTTCCAGTTCCATCAAAGCCGAAGTGGTCGCGATCCCTCCCCCCTCCCATCTCTCCCGCCTGCTCAACCGTTTAAAGGACGCCCGGGACGACGAAGACTGATTTCAACCCTCCAACATCAATCACCCGAAAGCAGGAAATGACATGGCAGAAAAAAGCGCAGCAAACATAGGCAGAGATCTCCTCAATGTCCCGTTTGGAGATATGATTCGCGACATGGCACTGGCCATAGCGGAGGCCCAGCTTGAACTCGACGAAGCGGGCATTGAAGCCACCCGGCAAATGGGCAGTTCAGGCCCGGACAAAAACGTGACTTTTGGAAGCGAATCCTTCTCCATGCTTGAGTTGGGTTTCACTCCCACTTTTTACCAGTTTGTCGATACCATTATAGAAGTCAAAATGGCGATCAAACTGACGAAGGAAGACGAGGAGGTGGAAGAAGAAAAAGAAAAAACCAGCAAATCCTCGGGACTCTTTCGGCGCGTCTTCAGGGGCAACGACGTAAAATCCACAACGGTCGACGCCACCTATACCAGCAAATACAGCTACAGTGCCGAAGGTTCCAGCCTGTTGCGCACCAAGCTGGTCCCGGTGCCGGCGCCTTCGGTTCTCGAGCAGCGAATTCGCAACATGATCGAGAAAAAGGACGAATCCTGAATCCGGCACGCAATCTCCCAACACCTTATTGTTTATTATCATGGCCAATATAGGACACGACCTACTGGATGTTCCTTTTCCGGAGATGATCCGCCAACTGGGGCTTTCCATCGCCGAAGCACAGTTCGCCCTCGACGAAGTGGGAATCAGGCTCGCCCAGGTCATGGCCGGGCAGGAAGTCGAGGTTCCGGATCCCAACGACCCGAATGATCCCGATAAATCGGTCACTCTCTCGAAAACGAGGGTGCGTTTCGGCAACGAGGATCTTTCGATGCTGGAACTCGGCTTTACCCCGACTTTCTACCAATTCGTCGATACCATCATCGAGGTGAAGGTTTCCCTCAGCATGTCTTCGGTGCGAGAGGAAAAGGAAAGCGAAAAACGGCTGTCGGTGCGAGGCGGCTACGCCGGGATTCCCGGTTTCGGCGGAGGAGCCAGGATGAACGCCACCACCGTGAGCGCCTCCTACGCCGCGAAGTACCAATACAGCGCTGAAGGTTCCAGCCTGCTGCGCACGAAACTGGTGCCTGTCCCGACGCCCGCGGTCCTCGAAGAGCGCATCCGCAACCTGATCGAAGAAGAATAACTTTCGCACGCCGCTCAATAATGGACGAATATCGCAGTTGGGAAGATTTCACGGAACGGGATGCGGTCTCCGTCTTCCCCGGAACGAATTCCGCCGGGGATGACGGCCGGCGGGCGACGCCCTCGATCGAACAATTGCTCGAGAATGCGGATGTTCCGCCGGAACTCAAGGCGTTGCTCCAAAGACACAGGCAATTGGAAACCCGCCTCAAAACACTTTCCGGCGAACTCCCGCCGGAGGATGAAATCGGCCCCGACGCCGAACGGCGGAAGCACTGTTTTCCGGTTTTTGTCCATACGAAAGAAACCCGGATCGAACAGCGCCGTCGACGCAGGGAACGGGAACGCGAGGCGGTGCTGCGAAAACGCGCGCAGGAACGCGCCACCCGTAAGCGCAAACAAAGAAAGCTGAACGAGACCGAAAGCGCCCTCGCCAAAGCCGAACAGGAAAAACGGAAGCGCGAAGAGCGCGAACAGGTTCGCCGGCGGGAAATCCTGGACGCGGAAAAACAGCGTCGCGCGCGCGCGACGGAAATCGCCAAACGACGCGCCGCCGCCCGGGCCGAAATTGAGGATGCCGAAGCCGCACGGCGTAAAAAGGAGGCCCGCATCGCCCGGGAACGCCGCCTCGAACGGGAGGCCGAAAAACGACAGCGGTTACAGGACGAAGCCCAATTTCTCCGTCAGCGGGAGGCGCAACGCCGCCAAGCGCTACTCAAACGGGAACGGAACGCCCGCCGGGAAAAGGAAATCGAAATCGCACAGTTGGACAGGGTGCGTCAGGCGGCCCTGCACCAACGGATTTCGTTGCGCGAACAGGAGGAAATCGACGAGAAAAAACGACGGAAAGGGCTGGAAAAACTCGGCGAGCGAAAGAAAGAACAGGCCCGGTGGGCCTGATCCCTCCACCTTTTCACCTAATTTATCATGCCAATCAAAACAGGCAAACGCTTAATCACCAGCACCTTTGACAAATACCTCCTCAGCCTGGCGCGCGGAATTACCCGTGCGCAGGAAGAGCTTTCCGGCGTTCAGGTCAAACGTCCCGGAGAAGCTCCCCTCTCCTACCACATCCCGGAGGTCAACTTTGAGCTCAAGCTCGGACTCGAGGTGGATTACGAGGGCCATGAGTCCGACCCCAGCTGGATCCCCCAACTCAAAACCCACGCCCTGAATCCGGCGAACGCCTCCCTCAATGAATTCACCGCCGAAGCCGCCAGCGTAATCAAGGGACGTTTTGTTTCCGTACCGGCGAACGGCGGGGCGCCGCTGCCCGTACTGGAGATCGCTCTGCGCAAGGTAAAAGGCCAGAAGAAAAAGATCCGGGTTGATGCGACGTTGCGGAATTCCCTCGGCGAACCTATTGAAGGAGCCGAGGTTGAATTCAATGTGGACCGCGACTCCAGCGCCGCTCTGAACCTGGAGGCGGGCATGAAAGAAAAAGATGCTGCGATTCCCGGGAAAACCGACTTCGAAAACGCGCTGGACGTCACCGACGAATCCGGCAAAGCCGGAGCCACACTGAACAGGGAAGGCAAAAAGGGCCAAAACATCGTTATCCTTATCTACGCCGAAAACGTGACCGAATCCATCATCGTTTCCAATCCCTAGCATTCCACCGATAATAAAATGCCGCGCAAGATCGCCACACAAATCAACCGGCCACAGGTAAGGGTCCGCGACCACAGAACGTCCAAAAAGGTCGCCGAAGAGAGCGGCACGGATGTGTCCGCCTCCCAGCTCCGGAAGATCGAGCAGAATGTCCGGAGAAAGCTCCAGGCCGAAAACGAAAAGAAAATTCGCGCCGAAGTCGAAAAAAGAGAGCAGGCCATAAGGAAACGCGAGGAACGGATCAAGCGGTTGCGGAACCAGAACCGGGAGCTTGCCAAGAAAAAGGCGGAAAAGGAAAAAAAGGAGGATGAAACCAACCTCATGGATTTGATTGAAGAGGTTGCCGAACAACTGGACTCGGTTCGTGAACGTTTATCGGACGAAGAGAGCGGATACCAACTGGGCAAAGTATCGTTCAGCTTCAAAGTCCGGCCCAGCTCCGGAGGTTACAACCTCGCCCTTCCTTCCCGCGAGGAACTCCAAAGCGGCGGCGCCGGACTCAGCGAGTTTCATTTTGACCTGACCCCGAAAGACGCGGGAGACGAGCCTTCGGTGACATCCGTCCCCGACTTGAGAGGACTCACCGAATCCCTCGCACGTTCCCGCCTCCGGCAAAGCGCCCTCGAACCCGACATTCGCCGTATCGCGGTGGAACCCGGTGAGGGGAACCACGGAAGAGTGGTTCGCCAGGCCCCGCAACCCGAAACCGAGGTGTCAACGGGCGAAATCGTCACCATTATGATCGGTCAATCCATCGAAGACGACGAATAAGCCGCGAACTTCTTACTTTTTTGAAATACAATCATGAACGCCAAAGAAAAAATTCTTAAAATGGAGCCGCTCTCTTCTCCTGTCTCCGATATGATCGCCTCGATCGGGGAAGGGCTGGCCCGAGCCCAGATCGAACTCGACAAAGCCGCGCTGCAAACCATCGAACGCATCTATTATGAACCGGGCGGCGCATCCGAGGCCCTGCGTGAGATCGGCTATCAACCGACGTGGTACCAGATCCCTGAAATGACCGCCGAATTGAAGATGGCCATGACCATCGAAGGCGAGCGAACCCCGTCGACCACCCGTCGGAGAGCTTTCGCTCCGCGGATTCTGGGCGCCCCGGTTGACGCGAATTACAGCAACAAATTCAATTACAAGGTCGAAGGCTCCAGCACGATCAACTTCAAAATTGTCCCCATTCCCCCGCCATCGGCCTCGGAAACCCTCATGCCGGTCGCCGTTCCCGACCTGAAGAAATCATCCGCCGGTGAGGCCATTGAAAGCCTCAAAGGTCGTGGCCTCACCCATGCGCTCCGAAAAAGCGGATCAAGCAAGGAGGAAAGCGACACCGCCGCAAACCTTAAGAAAGAGGTCACTTCCCAGGATCCCGAGCCCGGAAGCCGAATCCGACGGGGCAGCACGGTGAGGCTGACCATAAAAAAGTAACGCCTGTCTGTCTCATGGCCGATCCCGCATAACCCCCGACCCGGAAGCAACCATGCCTCGATCCACAACCGGCATTCCCAGTCAACTCCGCATGGTCAAGCCCATGCTGGAGGTCGGGCCGAAACGCGGCGTATTCGGGACTCTGATGAATTACGCACGGGCCGCGGCCGAACATTTGGAACTCCCGTCGGCTCAATCCAGCATCGATATTCCCGAACCTGTTCCGGACAAACTGCTGGTCAAGGTTATCCTCTATGATCCATTGGCCGAAGCGGGGTTGTACGGCGACTGGGATGAAGCCCTTGAGTCTTCGGACCGGACGAACGAAGGAAACCAGTCCGCGTTCCCCGTCGATGGACTGAAGTGCGTCATTAAGGATGAAAACGGAGATACGGTTAAGGACCGGACGTTTGAATCCGAAGAAATCGAGGAAGACGCGGAACAAAGAAAGGTTTCCCGATTGGAGCTCGATGAAGAAATCGAAAACGGAAAAACCTACACTCTGGAGTTTCCCGGCCTGAAAGTCAGAACCCCCAGGGCCCCCGCCGAACATGCAAGAATCGAACCGATGAACCGCAGAAGCGAACTCTCCAGCGAAATCGGCGGGCTGCAGGAGGATTTGGAGGAACTGGAACTCGAATTGGCTGAACTCAAAGAGGAAGACGAGCAGGAGGCCATCGACAAGAAGCGGAAGGAAATCAATGATATAAACGGCCTGATCGAGGAAAAGCAGCAGGAACACGGCGATATCACTGTTCCTTCCCGGGACTTCATGGAGGAACCGCCGATGCTTTCCTGCGTCGGCAGGATCATTTCTTCCCGGCAGACGGACGGCGGCGAAAGAGTGGAGATCTCGCCGGGGCTCCGCGAAAAAATCGAGGTCGACGCGCCTGGCAGCTATGTTGTCAAGATCTGGCTGCGTCCCAGATGCATCGTGCTGCATTGGAGTGTGGGCGGCTACAATCCGGGGGATCCAGCCAGGCGTGCCTACCATTTTCATATCACGGGACCCTATGGTGACAATAACGACAATATCCGGTGGAAAGCGGGCGGACAGGTCGGCGGCCGTACCGCGTCCTGGCGTTTCTGGTGGCACAACCTGCACGTAAGCGGCATCGACAGCCTGCAAAGGAACGATGACGTGGAAATACCAATCGGCACGCCCACCGCCCAGGGTTCGCGCCGGGGATACGGCAACAACAGGCGAAACGGCTACGCCATTCACGCGCAAACCTTCCACTGCAATTCGGCGGGAGTTAGCTTTTGCGGTATGCTGGGCGCGCCGGCTTCGCCCGAATCCGGCCACCCGGGACTGGGACGCTGGAAACCGCTGGATGACGAAGGTAATCCCGATCCGGATCATTGGGAGGGCGGCATGACTCCGTTGACCGAACGACAACTGGCCGTCGGTTTGCGCGAAGTTGCCAGACTTTGCAGGGCATGGAGACTCGACCCGATGAATCCGAACGAACTCTGCACGCACTACGAGGTCGATCGGATTCATAGAGGCGAACAACGCAAATGGGACATCACCTGGCTGCCGGATGAATTTCAAACCGGGTACAGGGAGTTCCTCGAGGAGAACGCGGGGCCGTTTGGGGCGCTGGATGGATTCGGCAACGAAGACGGGAGGTTGTGCGAAGATGCCGATCGTCGATTCGACCGGAAGGACGACATTCCCCTGGGGGACTGGGAGTCGGACCACGCAGGGGACGCTATTCCAGGCAATACGGATCGGGTCAGCGACTATCTCCGGCGCATGGTCAAAGGCCTCATGGATAACCCGGGGGCCTCGGATCCGGTCGAGAACGCTTATTGGGACGATATCGTTTCAGATTAACGGGTGACATTCTACGGGCTCGAGTGAGCGGGCGCTCTCGAAGTTTGACAATAAACGGGCAAACATTCAACCACAGGTAAAATGGCGTTCACGCAAGACATCTGCACTCACCTTCGCAGCGACATCAAAAGAATGTGCAGGACGCCTTCCCGGTCGCGATACTGGAACGGCCGTGAACTGGTCCGATCGGTGCTCGAACGCAGCCGGGCCGAGACGGGGCTCGAAATCAGAGTGGTCCTGTATGATCCGCTGGCCGACAGCGGACTTTACCGTCGATGGGAAAATAATCTCGGGGAAGGCGACCGGACCGGGGAAACCAATATGAATCCGGAGGCGGCCGCCGAAGGAATCCGTTGTGTGGTAAAGGTTGGCGACCACGAAATCGAGCATTGGAGGTTTCAATCAGACGAGTCCGATGACGAGACGGAGGAATACACGGTCGAACAGGGTGACCTGCTGGATCATATCGCCCGGGACGAGTTCAACGGCGCGGATGTCAACGATCTGAAAATCTTCCGGAACGGCGACGACCGCACGGATGACGTGCTGGAGGATCCGCCGGTCAACCTTCACCCCGGCGATGTCGTGCGCCGGAACCTACCGGCGGGGGGACCGGTGCTCCGGTTAACCGGCGATATCTCAATAGGTGGTTTGTATACGGTCGAATTTCCCGGCCTCTCGACGATGGGGCGGGACAAGGCGGATCTATCGATTGTTAATCATTCCCTGTACGATTCCGGCTCCGACTGGGACGATCCCAAACCGAGGGAGCGCATTCGGTTGCGCGCCCCGGGCTCCTACACCATCCGGGTCTGGCTTCGTCCGAACACGATCGTCTTCCATTGGCCGGTCGAAGAGTACCGACCCAACAGGGCGAAATACAGGTATCATTTCCATGTCCAGGGGCCCGTCGACGGCGACGACGACAATATTTCATGGAAGGCCGGAGGGGAACATTCCGGAAAGCCGGCTTCCTGGCGCTTCTGGTGGCACAATTTGAGAATCAATGGAACCTCGGACCTGGAAAAGGAGCATCCCGGCCATGAAACGATCACGATCCCGATCGGCCGCGGGCTTGGAGCACGGGGTACCTATCATAATACGGCCTCGCACGGATATTGCGCACATGCGGCGGGCTTTAATACGAATTCGATTGGAATCGCCTTTTGCGGCATGGAAGGGGTTCCCGACAACGACATTGATTTTGAACCGGGCGATGAGCACGAGGATTGCTACTTGCTGACAAAAGAGCAGATGAAATGCGGGATACGTGAGATCGCGAGGCTGTGCCGGGCATGGCGGCTCGACCCGATGGATCCAAACCGCCTTTGCACGCATTATGAGGTCGACAGGATCCACAGGGGCGAAGGAAACAAATGGGATATCACCTGGCTGCCCGGAGCGTTTCAGGAGGGGTACAGGGCGTTTCTGGCCGGGAATGAAGCCCATTTCGAAACCTGGACGAACTTTGACGCCGAGGATGCCGGATTATGCGAAGACGGTGACGGAAACTACCGGCGACGCGTGGACATACCCCTGAATGACTGGAAATCCGAACACAGGGGCGACGACTCGCCGGATCAAACGGACCGAGTCAGCGATTACTTGCGTCGCCTGGTAAAAGGCGTCATGGATAATCCCGGCAGCACCGACCTGAACGAGAGCGCCTATTGGGACGATGTGGTTTACGATTGAATTTTAGTTTTTCTCAGCGACGCCGCTTTTTTCATTCGGCTTGCGGGAATCCCCGGGAAGGCGGACGTCCCGCCCGCCTAATCCCTCGGACGAAACGCTCGCTCACCCACACCATGAAAAACCCGAAATCATCGACAAAACAGAGGAAGCCCCCGGTGAATCCGGCCTTTCCGGATGAGCTTCGGACCCGGGAGGCGAGCCGCCTGCGTGACAGAAGGCGTGCCGCGGGCATCGGAGTCAATCGGCCCGGCGGCGGCACCCCGAAACCGGAGGTCGGCTTCGGCCTTTCCGGCGGCGGGATCCGCAGCGCGACGTTCGCCCTGGGCTTTTTCCAGGGACTCGGCCGCGCGAAACTGATCCGTCACATCGACTACCTCTCCACCGTTTCCGGCGGCGGATATTTCGGGTCCTTCCTCGGCCGGCTCTACACCCGGAATCAGGTTGAAAATGTCGACGATGTGGAGGGAATTGTCAGTGGCGAGATGCCGGCAAACACCTCCGCCCACGGCGAACGGGAAACGAAGACAGAAACGCGTTTGAACCCATCCGGAGTGCTCCGGTATCTCCGCGAGAACGGCCGCTACCTCTCGCCTAACGGCTCGGGCGATCTGCTCCTCGGCGGCGCGGTCCTTTTGCGAAACTGGTTCAGCGTACAGGTCGTGCTGGCCGCATTCGTTGTGTTGTTGTTCGTCCTGGCACAGATCCCTTATCGCGTCATCGAAGCGTCGCAGTGGCACGATAACGCAAAGCTGTCGCCCGCGCTGGATAACGGACTGATACTCAGCCCGTACCTGGCCCTGGGCGCCGTCGTCCTGGTGCTGGGCGCCCTTCCGCTCGGTTGGGGGTATTGGCTTGTCGGACACAGGTTGCCATTGTCCTGGCGCGTTCCGCGCACCTTCATCCATGTCCTGCCGCCTTTGGTTCTGGTCGTTGCGGCTGTGACCGGAATGTTTCTGTCTCAATCTCCGCACCCCGTCCTCCCGGCCCTCGGACTCGTCGGACTGTTGACAATTGTGTTCGCGTGCGTCTTCGATCGCCGGCTGCCGCAAAGCCTGACCGGGAAACCCGGGCCATCCGCGGGGCACGAGAAGGAGTCAGCCTCCTCCATCGCCCGCGCGCGCCACAGCATCTCGACGTGGCTGAAGCGGATCCTGCTCGTCGCAGCGGGAATTCTGGCGCTCGCGTTTTTTGACGTGATCGGTGCAACCGCCCACCTGATGATGACCGAAGGCCGGCTCACGGCCTGGCTGGCCGGCGCGGCCGGCGCGATTCTCGGCATCGCCGCCCTCGCACGGAAAATCGTCGCGTGGATCAGTCCGTCAGGCGACCGGCGGCCGGGCATGCCGGCCTCGTTGGCCGGAACCTTCATCGCGGGCGGTGTGCTGATCCTGTATCTCGGCATCATGGCCACCATCGCCCACGCGGCGTCGCATGGATATCCATCCGTGATGGCGGGCACCGGTTATCTCGCCCGGACGACGCCGGCCGGACAGCTTTTTTCGATCGGAATCGCCGCCGTGATCCTGTCGATCTTCGTCATCCTCCTGGGCAATGCCACCGCGTTTCTTAACCGCTCTTCACATCACGCGCTCTACAACGCCCGGTTGACGCGCGCCTATCTCGGCGCGTCGAATCCGCGGCGCCAGGGCCGGAGCGAAAGTTCGGTGCTTAATGTGATCGAGGAGGACGACGTGGACCTGGGCGTCTACCATGACGCCTCCCATCAAGAGAAGAAGGCCATGCCTCTCCACCTGGTAAACGTCACGGTAAACGAAACCATCGACGGCCGTTCGCAGGTGCAGCAACAGGACCGCAAGGGCATGAACTTGGCCCTCGGGCCGTGCGGCATGAGCGTTGGCGTGCGTCACCACGCCATCTTTGGAGGCTCAGGAAAAAACGCGCATCCGGAAACATCCCCGCGACCGTACGCCGCCGAATCGCCGCTGATCATCCGGCCGGAGGATCCCAACGGCTATCGCGTCTTTGAATTTCCCGGGGAGAGGGGCGGGGCCGCGTTCTGCGCCGAACCGTTCACTCTCGGCGGCATTGTCGCCATCTCGGGGGCCGCGTTCAGTACGGGCCTCGGTTCGCGGACCCATTTCGGCCTGAGCCTGCTCTGCGGCCTCGGCAACGTGCGTCTCGGGTACTGGTGGGACTCCGGTATCGATCCGGACAATCGCAAGGTCCCGTCTCCCGTATCTCAATGGCGGCGCAAACTGGCCGAATGGCTTCCCGTTTACAGTTTCCTATTCGGAGAGTTGCTCGCGCGTTTCCGTGGAACCGCCTGGCGGCATTGGTATCTCTCCGACGGCGGACACTTCGAAAATCTGGCCGGCTATGAACTTATCCGTCGCCGTGTGCCCATCATGGTCATCCTCGACGCCGAAGCCGATCCGGACTACACTTACAACGGGCTGGCCGATCTCATCCGAAAGGCGAGAATCGATTTCGGCGCGAGCATAGAGTTTCTGAATGAAGACGAACTCGAGAAATCCTCGCTGACCTCGGTGTTCGGTTCGCTGGAACAGCTCCGGCGAACCGACCGGGACGCCCGGACAGTCACCGCCCGCGGCGAGTCATCCGTCACGATGTATTCCGCACGGCATGCGGCCCTCGCCAGAATCACCTACGACGACGAGGCGAATGGGGAAAACGCGCCCGAGCGCTGGCTCGTCTACATCAAACCCACACTCACCGGCGACGAGCCAGCGGACCTTATCGAATACCTGATGAAGCACCCCACGTATCCGAACGAGCCCACCAGCGACCAGTTCTTCGATGAAAATCAATGGGAAAGTTACCGCAAACTGGGGGAACACATCGCGGATCTGCTCTGCCCGGATGACGACGCGTTTTTTACCCGTTTCGTTCGCGGCTATCCAATAAAAACAGCCGGAAAACGAACCACCCGAAAACCGCGGGCAGCTTCAACATCAGGGAATCCGGCAGTCCGGCGCCCGTCTCCTCCCCGCCCCAACCAGGGATCGTGAAAACGGGCAAAAACGCCCAGCGGTTGCGCGGGCCGCGTACCGATAAAAAGAAACGTTCACAAACCCGTGTGATCGCGTTTCACCGCCGGAACCCCGGCGATACCCGTGCCGCCTTTCCTCGAAGAAATTAATCGGATTGTTCGGACCGTACCCGTAAAGATCCGGCCCTTGAGGCAACAACTCGCCATAACCGTTCATCACTCCATGAAACAGCGATGGTCCCGCCATCATGCCCGGCTGCATGGTCGCCAGCGGATCCCTGTTCAACCACCACGGAGCGCGAACTTTCATGGGAACAGGGCCAACGACTCAGCCCCTTTTCCGCCTCGGGATTCGGCGCACCAAAAGCAACCCCGCAACCATTCCGCCCGCGAGGAGCCCGTAGGTCGACGGCTCCGGTACCGCGATGAGCGAGACGTCGTCGACCATGAAATCGTCCAGCCGGCCGTACGCCCCTACCGTTCCCCCCGCAAGGGTGGAGAATGAAGCCGAACGCGTCCACGTGTCCGCCCCGTCGGAAATCGCAAAGGAGTACTCACCGGGATCGGTCATTGCGACCATGACCTCGTAAAACTCGCCTGTCACGACGTCAAACGGCAGGTCCTCACTGAACACCGCTCCTTCCGAACCGTCGATAAAGCGGTAAAACTGCACGCGGTTGTTCGGTTCGCGAAAGCGGAGCGCGAGGAAATTGTTGTCGTCCCGGATATTGAAGGCAGGACCGGCAAATCCTGAATTCAGGTTGAACTGCGGTGAGAACAGGCCCTCGTAGGTGAACGGCTCGGTCAGGTCGTAGTTATCGGGCACGAATTCCACCAGGCCGACGTCGTTGGCCGGGTTGGGCTGCAGCGAGCCGCTGCCCGTTTCGCCGCCGAGAACGCCGTCGGTGATACGCCAGTTTCCATTCAGGGAGTTCCAGTCGGTTCCGAGTTCGGACCGGTCGAAATCGTCGGTCCAGGTTACGGTCTGCGCCAGAGACAGGAACGGCAGCAATAGCAGCCCTCCCAAAGCGGTGCCCGCGAGGCGAAAGGTTCGGAGAAACAGGGATGTTTTAGTTTTCATTTTGGCTGGGTTTTTCGGTTTTACAGGAGATTGGTACTTCGGGCTGAGATCGTGTTTATCGTAAGGCGCCGGCTCGGCTCATTCGGAGTGAAGGAGCAGACGGAAGAACAGGCGTCCCCGTTCAGCGACGGATTCGGATGCCGCGACCCGGAGAAAGCCGCCCTCCTCCTCTTCGACTACGGGAGCAACACTCTCCCAATCCACCAGGTCCGGCGAACGCTGAACGATATAATCGACATCCGAACGAATCGAGAAAGCGTACTCAAGCGTCCCGGCTTCCCCGTCGAAGCCCGCGCCCGGAAGCCGATCCAAATCCGCCGAAGGTACCGGCGCCATTCCGAGCGCGTAACGCACCAGGTTCGCGATGCCGTCACCGAAGGGCTCGTCTTCCGGCGCCCGCCGCCCTTCCGGAAGGTTGGCTTCCGCCCAGGCGGTGTAGCCGTCGACTGCAGCAGGATCGAGATCCAAAGAATAGAACAGCCCCATCGTGTTACCGCGGCGTCCCGAGTAAATCCCGGCGGTGCCGCCGCTGAAACGGTCCGAGGAACCGCTGCTCTCCCATACATTTTCTCCATCGGAAATGGAAAACGCGTACTCGCCCGGCGCGGTCATTTCGACGGCAACGTCCACGAACTGGCCCGCTGTGATATCGAAGGGCAGCGCATCGGTGAACTCCGCCCCTTCCTCGCCGTCCACCTGGTAGTAAAACTGCACCCGCATATCGGGAGCCGCTCGGAAACGCAGGGCAAAAAAGTTGTCCACGTCCTGGATGTTAAAGGCCGGACCGATGAATCCTGAACTGACGTTCTTCGGGACCGCCAGGCGCGCCTCGATCCGGAACGGTTCATCGAGCGAGTAGCCCTCCGGCTGATACTCGAGCATGGCCTTGCCCGGACCTCCCAGGGGTTCTCCGCCCAGCACATATCCCCGGAGCCGCCACTGGGGCGTCATCAGGTTCCAGTCCGGACCGAGCTCCTCCCGGACGAAATGATCCGCCAGAACCCCGGACGGCGCCTGGGGAAACCCTGCCGCCTCGACCGAAAACGAATCCGCCAGCGTGTCGCCGAGGTACCCGTACAACCCCGCGTTCCCTCGTGTAAACCGCGTGGACGAGGCTTCACGGACCCAATCAGTTTCGCCATCGGAAATGGTGAACCGGTACTCGCCCATCGAAAGCATCTCAACGGTCACGTCGTAGTGTTCCCCGGCCTCGACTTCGAAAGGCAGATCCTCATTGATGCCATCCTCGACCCCCTCACTGCCCGCCTGGAGGCGATAGAACTGCACCCGGTTCTCGGCCGCACGGAAACGAAGCGCAAGGAAGTTCTGCACGTCGAGGACGTGAAACGCGATACCGGCAAACCCCGAATTTCCCGGGTCCTGCGGCGAGAGACGGGCTTCGAGCTTGAAGGGTTCGCTGAAGTCAAACTCCCCCGGGCGAGCCTCGATCACCCCTACTTGCTCCAGAGCCGCGTCGCCGCCAAGAAACCCGGGGCTCCGGATCTCCCAGTCGCCCCAGACGGGGGTCCAATCCTCCCCGAGCTCCTCCCTTTCGAACTCGTCACTGAAACCGAGAGTCTCGGCGTGCAAAGCTCCTCCCGCGCAAACGAAAGCCATCAACGCGCCCGGCAGGCCGAGCCTGCGCAGCGTTCTCACCGGACGGCCGGTATCGCGGGGTGTCTTTTTCATGCTTGTGCTCATGCTCATGCTCCGTGGAAAGTTTGCTAATTATCCTCCCCCTCGCCAAGTTTTCGGAAAACTAAACGGGGCCCGCGATTCGTAGCATCGGCGCTTCGCCGATGACAGGCCGCGGCGATGGTGATTGAAGAAATCTGAATACTTGATGACGCACGGTATATTTCGCGTAAGTTCTCCATAATCGAGGTCACAACGTCCGTCATTATTGGCGGAGGTACCTGGCCCAGAACGGCTCCTCGTAAGGTTGCTCCAGCGTTCCCCGGTCCGCGTGCGCGACATGTCCGTCGACAAACAGCACGTTGGCGCCGTCGTTGTGGATCAATTCAGGGAAGTAGCTGCCGCCGTTGGCGACATCGTTGGCCCAGTGTCCGGCGCCCGGAAAATACGCCCCGTCCATGAAGATCGCCGTTTGCGAGGGCGTGGTGACCTCGGTGATCCGCATCACCCCGTACCCCATCGGATCGGCGCCGCCGTTGACAATACGGCTCATCCCGTAACTGGATACCCGGTTGGCGGTGATGGGCCGGGGACGGGGCTCGTTGATCGCGCTCGGACAAAAGAAAACCGTGTTCCCCTGGGTTCGCTCGTAAATAATCTCCGGATGCCGCTGGTCCATCACGTATTCCGGCAGATGAATCCACCACCTTTCGTAGATCCCCTCCAGTGTCGAGGTCAGCGACAAAGGAGGCAGCCGCTCGTCATTGTCCTGGACGTACAAGTGAAGGCCCGTGCCGATCTGACGGAGGTTCGAGACGCACTGCGAGGCACGCGCGCTGTCCCGGACCGTCTGGACGACCGGAATCAGAATGGCCGCCAGAATCCCGATGATCGCAATCACCGTCAGGAGTTCAATGAGTGTGAAGCCTTTCCGTAATCCGTCCGGGTAAAACATCGTTTGTGCCTGCCGCCGCTTCAGGGTTTTGAATGGGTGGTTACGGCACACTGTACACTCGCCCTGCCCCGCCGAGCGACCTCTTTGTGTTTTTACCCGTAAAATTTTCGCCTTGCCCTCCCGTGCCGGCCTGCGATCTTCTTGTTGCCGGTGAATCCGCAAAAGCAGCCGACGCTCCAGGACATCGCCGACCGGGCCGGGGTTTCGCGCATGACCGTTTCACTGGCCCTGCGCAACGATCCGCGCATCGCCGCCAAAACCCGGCGCCGCCTGCAGAAACTGGCCGAGGAGATGGGCTACCGCCGGAATCCGTTGGTTTCGGTGCTGATGAGCAACATCCGGGCACGCCGCGAAATCAAGAACCGGGTGCTGCTGGCATTCATCGCCCACAAGGATTACCGGCAGTCTCCGGTTCTCGCCAACTACATGGACGGCGCCCGGAACCGGGCGGAGGAGCTGGGATACCAACTGGAGCCGTTCTGGATCGACGACAAAGCCTCGAAGTCCCGGCGCCTGAGCCGGATCCTCTTCAATCGCGGAATTTCCGGCCTGGTCGTCTCCCCGATGCCCTCCCCAAACCAGTCTTTGGCGCTCGAATGGAGCCTGTTCGCCACGGCGGTAATCGGCCATCCGTTGCCGGGCGTGCCCCTGAATCGCGCCGTTCACCACCAGTTCCAGGGCATCAGCGAAGCCCTGGCCCGGCTCCACGATCTGGGCTACCGGCGTCCGGGGCTGGCCCTGAGCACCGAGCAGGACGAACGCGTCGAACACAACTGGCTGGGCGGTTTCCTCGCCCACCAGCGATTGCTCCGCTTCGAAAAGGTCCCGGTTCTCCTCGCCGGGCTCTGGGACCGGCCGACCTTCTCCAAATGGTTTCTGCGTCACCGTCCCGACGCGATCATCAGCATGGACGAAAACGTGCTTCACTGGCTCGAACACCTCGAGGTCAAGGTTCCCGGCGACGCGGGTTTCGCCCACCTGAACTGGGAAAAGGAACTTGGCGAGGTCGCGGGAATCGACCAGGACTCCCGGTCGATCGGCGCGGGCGCGGTCGACCTGGTCGTCGCTCAACTTCACCGAAACGAACGCGGCGTTCCCGCGGGAGCGAAGGTGGTCCTGATCGAGGGAAAATGGCACCCGGCCGGAACGGTTCGGCGGATTCCCCCGAATGGGACCTGAGGCCCTGGTAGCGAAAGCGTTCTTGGGGATCAACTCTTGATCCGCTCGCGTGAGTCCCTTATTGATAAAATCTAGCGCGATTCGAGCAAGAATTTCGCCAAGGCACACATTGGATGGGGTCACGGGGATTGCGCCCCGTGACCCTTCCACATCACCGGACATGCGGTTTTCCGCATCCGGCGATTGAACCCGGCGGGAGTCATTTGCATGCTCCCGCGACCTTCCACGGCAGGATAAACCCATAGTGGTCCAGTTGTTTGTTACTCAGTGCCTGGTGTGTCACCCAGTGACGTGCCATCCGCCAAGCCCCGGCTCTGCTGTAGGCATTGCCCAAGGCTCGACCTTTGACTCCGAGGCGGCGCAGGGCGTTGAGACGCCCACGGGCTTTTTCCAGCGCAGCCAGAAGCATTTGCGCATATTCCCCCCATCGGACCAGGTTCGACCCGTCCGCGAATCAGCCCGTCGACGAAGCCCCCCGCGGGGCCTCCGGATTAAGCTTCTTGATCTTCGGACTCGGAACCGGCGCAATTTGACTTCACGGTTTCTTCCCTCCATACAGTTCTACCATTGAGTTCACCTGCGGGCGGGCGCCGCTGGCGATCAGTCCGTTGGGGGAGTTGGCGTCGCCGCTTGAGACCTGCGCCGCTTGTTCCATTGACTCAAGTTTTTCGGCCCAACGGCTCAAATGGGCGACTTCGCGTCGTGCGGCCTCCTCATCCCCTTGACGGTGCGCCTGGGTCGCCCGGACCAGACGGTGATAGAGGTGCATCACGGCCTCGCCGTAAGCGAAGCGCTCTTCGACATCGCGAAGGCGCATGACCTCGACCGGGTCTGCCGGGGCTGCCAGGGCTTTGTCGAGAAAATCGCGGGCGGTTTTGCTGTATTCAGCCATTTCGGAGATCGAGGTGCCGAGGCTGTCGTCCGGCTCGTAGCCCAGATGTTTCACCGGGAAAATCCCGTTTTTCTCCTCACGGAGCCACTCCCGCAAATCGTAGGAGAGTCCGTGGGCCGTATCGATTCTCGCCTTCCAGGAGGCGATGTTTTCGGTGGCTTTCTCCAGGGCCGAATAAAACCCGGTCATCTCCCGGTGAGCGCCCGGGTAATACAATTCCATGAAATCCCCGGTCAACCCGTCGATGCCGGCGTCGACGTTCCACAGCACGCGCGACAACAATCGGTGGTTGAGCGCCCACGGTCCCCAGTTCCCGTGTAACACGTGCATGAAATGGAAATGCCGGACCCCTGCTTCGTAATAGTCCGGAATGTCCTCGCGCAGGATGCGGGGGAATACGAACGGCTGCGACTGATAGGAACTCAAGTTGTAATATTCTCCGATCCGCAACGCCCCCCGGTAAAGCCGGTCCTCACCGGTCCACCCCTCCAGCGCCGCCCGAATCGGCCCGTTGATTTCGCGACAGGCCTCGTCCGCGAGTCCGTGCGCGTAGCAACGGCGGAAGGGAAAAAAAGTGACCGAAATGTTTTCGTAATCAAAATCGGGCGGCAGAGGCCGGGAGGGCGGAGCGACCGTCTCCAGGTACGCCAGGGTCGAAACGTGAATCCCACGCTCGAGCCTGCCCAGTTCCCGAGCGATCCGCAGTGCGTCATTGACCCGGTGAACCGTCAGCAGCAAACGATCGGTATAGGTCCCCTCGGCCCGACATTCCCCGCACTCGCACCAACGGCCGGCATCCACCATCCAGAACTCCAATACATCCGCGTGCTTCAAGCGCCCTTCAGCCAGGCTGGAGATCAGGTTCTTCGAAAGCTCCGCCGTCGCATCGGGATTCGAGGTGCAGTAATTGACGCCTTGCCGGCGGACATTCGGATCGCGCTCGCCGTCCACCCATCCATACCATTCCGGGTGGACGTCGAAATACGTCGGCCGCCCCTCCCGTTCGCGCGCCTCGACCCGCTCGCGGGCTCCCGGTTCCAACGTATAGGGGGTTTCCCGCCGATCCGTCTCGGCGGCCTCCTCCCAGGGCAGCCGGTACGGGTACTCCGCTTCCGGATCCAGGTAGTGCGGCTGGATCGAATGGAGACCTCCGTTCAACCGAATACCCCATTTCTTTAATAGCGGGATACTTTCCTCCTCCTCGTAGGCCGACCAAAGATTGAAGCGGTTCCGGGCCATCCACAGGAAAAAATCGTCCAGCTCCCCGCCCCGCTTCCCGGTCATAAACCCACGGATCAGGTAATCCGGGGATTCCTCCAAATGAAGGTCACCCGGCAGCGCGTCAACAGGATCGGGATACACAATCCCCTCCTCCCCCATTCCGAAAAACCGGTACCCGATCTCCTCTAGAAACGCGTACACGCCGTAAAGCACGCCCGTTCTCCCGGCGCCCTCGATGCGGATGACCACCCGGTCTTCGTCCTCGCGCGCCCGCACACGGAACGCATCGCGAGGGTTCGTATCCGCATCACCGAGCCAAGGATTCTCACCCTCTTTCGGCGGACCCAGAACCATCACGTCTCCCTCCGGGAGAACGCCCGGCTCTTCAAAAACAATGTCGTCGACATCCGCTTCCCTTAAAGACGCGGCGAGAAACCGCCGCAGTTCCACGGCGGCGAAGCTTTCCGTGCAGGCGCGTACGGCGGGGGCCTCCTCGAGCGACCAATCAACCTGATTTTCGGCCTGCGCCGCTTCCTCCACCGACTGAAACGGCCCGGAATCGACAATGATTGTCAGTCGCGGGGCTCCTTCGATCGTCCCGGAGTGACCCGCCACCAGCCCCGAAAGCGTCAAGAAAAAGGCGACAAAGGTCCGATTCATACCGTCAGTCCCATAAACAGCCAAGCATTACCGGCCGGCAGCGGCCGCATGGCTGATTCAGTAATCCTCGCCGCGGATGCTGCGTATGACCGACTCTTCCCACCGGCGAAGCTCGGCCTGCATCCGCCGGGCACGGTCGGGATACCGGTCGATCAGGTTGTTCCGCTCCCCCTTGTCGTCGGCGAGATTGAACAGGAGGTGGTCGCCGCCGCCGCGGCGGTGCAACTTCCACACGCCGTCGATCCACGCCGAGGGCCCCGGCCGGCCGGCCGCCTCCGCGTAATCAAGATCGGGCCCGTAAAGGCGCCCCTCGTTGATCTCTTCGGGCTCACCGGCCTGCTGCTGCTCATAAAGTTCCCTGACGATCCCGTCGCTGCGCATGCGCTGACCCTCCGCCGCTCCGTAATGCCAGAAACCCAGCGGCTGGGGCCGGTCCTGCATGCGGCCCTCGATATGGGAAACAAGACTGATGCCGTCCAACGGCCGGTCGTGCCCGACTTCCGCGCCGGCGAGCTCCAACAAGGTCGGATAGATATCGACGGTCCCGGCAGGCACCTGGCTGATACGCGGCTCGACGCGCCCGGGCCATTCGACGAGCGCGGGCACGCGGATTCCGCCCTCCCACAACTCCCCCTTGATCCCGCGGAGCCCGCGGTGCTCGGCCCCGTCCCTGGGCCGGCCGCCGTTGTCGCTTGAAAACCACAGCAGTGTATCCCGCTCAATGCCCAAATCCCGCAGTTCCTCGCGAATCATCCCCATGGCCCGATCCACACCGGTAATCTCACCGTAATAATTACGCAGTTGTTCGGGCAAGTCCGGGTAAAGGGCCTGAAGTTCGTCGACAGCGTCATGGGGGGTATGCGGGGCGCCGAACCAGATGACCGCGAAAAACGGTTCCCCGCTCCCGGCCGCCTCCCTGATAAAAGGAAGCGCCTCTTCAACCGTAACAGCCGAGCTTTCGCCGTGGACTTGGACCGCCTTGCCGTTGCGACTGAACCAGGGATCGTTCTCGTAGAAATTGGGAGCCGCGGACCAAACCTCGAAACCATGTCCACCCGGGCTCGTCGGGCTGTCCGCGCGCACCGATCCCAGATGCCATTTGCCAAAAAAGCCCGTGCGATAGCCCGCCTCTCGCAGGGCGTTTGCCACCGTGTGCTCCTGCTCCCTCAACACATTCCCCCACGTAAAGGTTCCCGACCGGTTGGGGTGCCGACCGGTCATGACGCTTGCCCGCGTCGGCGAGCAAACCGGCGACGCCGTGTAAAAACGGTCCATGCGCAGGCCGTTCTCCGCCATCTCGTCAAGCTCCGGCGTCCGGAGATGCCGATGGCCCATGTAGCCGACATCCCCGTAGCCCTGATCGTCCGTCATGGTAAAAATGACGTTCGGCGGGCGATCCCCCTCCGCATGGAGAGACGTTGTCACACCCGTCATCGCCAAAGCCAGTATTCCAGCTACAACGCACCCCAAAGGCACGCCGATAGTGGTCAAAGTCCGCATTTTCATGAACTGAGAAATAACCGCGCCGGCGCCTCCGTACAAGAAAAAGCCTGACCTTCCCGTTTCGATTCATCGAAGCAAAATCCCCGGTCGCACAATTTCAACCATGTGAATGGCCTCCCAATTGCCCGGTATACCGTGACCGCCCATTAATGTTGCTATGTATCTCGTGATACTGAGTCCCTTATTGGTGAAATGTCGCGCGAATCGCGCAAGCATTTCGCCATGGGGCATCAATGCAATGCACGCATCCTGCGTGCGAAATTCACGCTTCTACTCAGCATCATGCAAACTCCCGTGCTTGCCGGGAGAAGCGTGAGCTACTTCGTCAAACCGCTCTTGGTACCGGCTCCGCGGGGTTGGGAGGAGGTTGCGTTCGTGCGGGTTGCCGCGGGATTGCTTTTTCCACCAAACGCCTTGGAGCTTGCCCATTTCTTTCTCCTTCCAGAACATCCCCGCGTATCCCTTGTCCGGAATCACTCAGTCACTTGCTGGAGAATGCACAAAACCACACGACACTCGATCCTGCTCAGAACCCGCCTTCTGGCGATCCTCGTGCTTGCCGCCGGTCCGGCTCTCGCGTCGGAAACCGTTATCCCCGATCCGCAACCGGAAGAGGCGACGCGGGAGGAGTCCGGTTACCTGGAACAGCTGGAACTTCGCTCGATAGTGAACCTTCCGGGGGGCACATTGTTCAGTCTGCGCGACCCGGAGCACGACCGCTCGTTCTGGATCGAGGAGGGCGAGGCGCGTCACGGGATTCAGGTGCTGGCCTTCGATCCCGAACGTCAGGTGCTGGCCGTGCGTTATGGGCCGGCCACCCGGGAGATTCCGCTGAGTCACGCCCGCATCCGGGATATCGAGGAACTTGAAGAAGAGGAACGCGAACGCGTCCGGGCCCGCTGGCGGGAGCGCGTGGAGGAACGCCGCGCGTTCCAGAAACGCTGGCAGGAAGCCGTGCAGGACTCGCCGGAGCTGCGCGAAATCGAGGATCATACCCGGGACATCGTCAACGAAATGCGCGAACTGCGCGAAGCACTCGCCGAGGCGCAAGAGGGCTCGGCCGAGTACGATCGCCTCCGGGACCAACAGCGTTTCATCGCCGAAGAGTACCGGCTCCTCGAGTCCTACTCACGGGACACCGTCGCCGGTCACCCCGCCTTCGAACCCGAAGACGTCGAGACCGTGGAACTCCTCCAGCAACTCGTCCGCTACGCCTGGCCGGAATTTGAAGTAACAGACTGAAGCGCGCGTCAACACACTTCCGGCGCGCCCTTCACCGGCTCGACAAAGACAAAGCCGCGGCTTCGTGTCCATGCAGGTTCAACGAATCTGTGAAAATCGTGGGGAGGAATACGTGGACGAGGACGTTGCGGGCCGCCTTCTGAGCGAAGCCGAGAAATCCGAGCGAGCCGGCACCGAAGTGAACGTGCGGCACTACTGCGGGGCTTGAAGGTGAACAACCAAACGACTCTGCGGAAATTCGTATAATCTGCGGATAGCCAATCAGGAAACTCGGTATGTGATCCGCAGATTTCGCTGATGAGCGCAGATTTACCTTCAATCACGGTGACACAGCCAGTCCTGTGTGCGGTTCTACTGCTGACGTGCCAACCAGGTTTTACAGTAGCGGCCGCTCCTCCAGCTTCAGCGTGCGTGCGGGGGACGCCGCCGGCAACTGGAGCGGGGCGGAAGCTAATTCGAGCAATCGTGCGTGACCGACTAGCCGCCTGGATCAGCTCTCCTCCTCGATCGGGTAACCGAGGTTAACCCAATGGACGCGCAGGTTTTCTTGAATGTCCAGGAGCTTCGGATTCGTAAGTCCCTTTTCCTTGAGCAGCTGGAAGGCCGGGCGAATATTCGGACAGTCCTCGAACGGGCAGCAACCGCAATAGATGACGAGATCGACGTCTTTCGGATAAGCGGCAACGGTCGCCTTGAGCTCCGCCAGATTCTCGGATTCGCTAGTCGGCCCGATCACTTCGGAGCCTTTGATCCGGCCTCCCATGATGTGCCCGACGCCGCCTATATCCAGGATCACCGGATTCTCGCGGGCCGAATCCTCCAAAATCTCCGCAAGGTCGGCGGGATCCATAAGCTCCTCTTGCGTCCACGGCTCCGTCTGTTCCCCAGTGCCGCCGGAAGGATCGTGGGTAACGTCTTCCGTCGATTCCGAATCCCCGGCACAGCCCGAGACCCCCGCGAAGACCAGCACCAGCAACCAGGAGTACACCGGGACGAACAAGGCCTGTTTCGGATTGTTCCTGTTCAGTCGGAAGTGCGCAATGGTTTGAATCAACATCAGGGGAACGAACACCCATCGCAGCGTGATTGCAAGTACCGGCCATGCCATTCGGGTCAGTCCACGAATTCCTGATTTCCGGGGGAACCCAAGTGACCGAACCTGGAAAGTTCCACGCCTTCTTCTCCGGCACATTCCGGCCGCTGTTGTTGCTGCGCTACCGCCGGCCGTAAAGATACTTCGGAATCCGGCTCAACAATCATCACCTCGGTTTCCTCGGTTCACTCTCACCTGGATCGACGAACGACATCCCCAAACGCAATTCGAATCAAGACAGAGGAAAAACCCAACCCTGGAAAGACGAAAAGGCCCCCCGGAGAGCCGCCGGAAGCGTACACGCGGAATCGAGATCTTCTTTCCCACCCGTCCACGGCATCCGTAAACACCGGTAGCGAGTCAGCGTCCGATCCCTTCGATTTCCACCTGGGCGAAATAGATTTTGGAACGGCTCTCATGAGAGGAGTAGTAGCTGATCCAGACGCGCCCGTCATGCCAGCGCATTCCCGCATAACTGGTGTCCCCGCCGCTCGGCAGGCGCAGGGCCGGCTTGAACGAGCCGGCATCGGGGTCGATCCACCCCACCCACGTCTCCCATTCGCTCGTTCCGCCCCGGGGGTACATACGGACTGTGGCCAAAAGCCTGCCGTCGGGCAGCATCAGCATCTCCGGCCCTCCCAACCGCAGCCCGAGGCTCTTCCACCGCCACTCCGTATAGGGAGGACGGGCCACACCGATCTCGGCTTCCCGGTTCCCGCCGTCACGCCGGAGGAGCGCGTACGCGGTGCCGTCTCCGCCGAACACGATCGACGATTCGTTCGGATAGTCCCGCAGACCGAGGTCGGGAACCAGCACCTCGAAATCGCGCCCGTCGGCTGTCCGGTAGAGCCGCACACGGTCGCGCGAGGGCGTGTGATAGCCGATCCCGTAACCGTACCCTGAATCCGGGTTCCAGGTTATGCTCCACAGCCAGTAGTCGGCCTCGGCGATCTCGATCCGGTCCGTCCACGAATCGCCGTCCCGGGTGAACCAGGCGACCGGCTGATGACGCGGATCATGATCGGAACCGAAGGAACGCACGCCCAGCAGCATGAGTTCGCCCTCCGCGGTCACTTCCAGGTGGGCGTCGCGCAAATCCGAATCCGCATCCTCCATCAGCGCGACCGATTCCCAGTCGCTGCCGTCGTTCGACGCCAACACACGGATACTGCCGCTGTAATCCACGCCGTGGCGCTCGCCTTCGCGGAACGCAACGTACCACCTGTCATGAAAACGGGCGAGGCCGGTAAACGCGTTATGGGGGGCGCCGTCCCAGATACGCTCGGCGGAAACCAGACGGACCTCAGGATCCACAACCAATTCGTTCACGGCCATCCCGGGTGCGCCCGGGAAAGAAGCAGCCAAAGCCACAGCCATCATCCAACGGCAACTCATTCGAGACATACTTTACTCCTTTTGTTGTTTGAATTTTCGATTCATTCTTCGCCCCTGCGCGCGCCCACCACCGGGCGGACAAAACACCATTGGCCCGGAACGATCGGTCTCCGGCGCCGCCTCCGTCTTCGAAAAAGCCCCTCGTCCGCCAACCGCCAGCGCAGACATAAGCCGACCCGATTATTCGCAAAAGCCGCCATTTTCTCAGAATGCCGCCGATGGTTTCGTGCGAGGGCATTAATGATGACCTGTCGCCGAGCATTCAGGGGCCGCCGCCCGTAACACCTGCAATGGTGAGCGGATTGGAAAGCACGGGTACCAGCAGAACCAGTCCCGAAAGATTGCCCGGTTGCTGCCGCGGGTTCGCCGGATATCTTTGAGTTGGTCGGCGGGACGGAGCCGGGGGACCGACCCGGTGGTCGTTTTTAAAGATAGCCAGATTTCTTTCTTGCCCGATTTTGTGCGAAGGTAATATCGTCCATTCTTTCCGTGGCGATAAAGGCATTGCACGGACGTTCTTTCCCACACTTTAGCTTGTTTTCGGGTTTTACTCATGGTTACTTAAGCTTTCACCTGCAATGTAGAATGCAGGTTTGGAACCCACATCAAGCTCAATATTTTAAGTAGCAGATAATCAATATATTGGGTCGGTAGCTCAATCGGTAGAGCAGTTGCCTTTTAA